>JBBWWC010000208.1:0-30931 GCA_050256555.1 Planctomycetota bacterium
TCCAATTCCTGCACTCCACGAATTGAAACGGCCCGGGGCAATCCATAACTGCAGATTATCGAGCGTCAGAGGACCTTCTGTGACCGCCAGTAATCGACGAGCCAGGGGCTCCTCCAGGACCACCTCCGGAGGATCCGCTCCCGCTTCAAACCAGCGGCCAGCGATCAACTCGAGAGAACGAGCCGAACGCTCCTCCACATCGGTCGTAACAATCCACCCACGAACCACGTTCTGCCCCTGAACAATGGCGCTGCGAACCCCCTGACCGCTGATCATCGTTCCGGATAAATCGTCGCCAAGAGAATTGCGAAGCTCGACAAGATCTTCAACGATGAGAGGGGAGATCGAGCCTGGTTCCGCCTCGATCTGGATCCGATCCGTCCCCAACGCATGGGCTTGCTCCACCGCAGCCTCACGCGAGCCCTGTAGAATTGCAGCAGGAGCCACCATCAGGGCCACAGCCCAGAGAATCCCCTGGCAAATCAATATCGTCCGCCAAGGGTGACGGATCTGCTCCCTGGCAGCCAAAACCAAAGATCGTCGAAGAAGCCTACCAAACTGAGGCATCTTGAATCCCTCCGGCCCCTGGAAACCTCCCCGACAAATTCCCTGATGGAATATTCCATAAGAGTGGTCGAGGACTCGCCTCCGGCGCGTGTGGCGATTATGCTACCCGGACCGACGGGGGCAACCGGTGCGAGAAAGTCGTTCTCAAACGCAACCCCCGACTAGAGAGCAGGAGGTCCTGTATGTCCTTGCCTGAGACTCAAATCATGAAAAACCAATCCCTCGCCATCCTATCGATGGTCATTTTGTGTCTCTCTTTTAGTGGCTGCCAGGGTCTGGTTCCGGTCGAGGATTCGATCCCTGTGGTCGAAAACTACCAACCCAACGATGTTCCAGCCCCACTCGGATTCGAACTCGATGACAAATCGTGGTCTTACCTGAAATTTCAGCATGCGCCATTACCGATGCGAACGGTAGAGGTCATCTACTGGGGAGATCGCCCTGTTTTTGAACTGACATCCTGGTACAAGGAGCAAATGCCCATCCATGGCTGGGAATATGTTTCTGCAGAAAATGATCTCGGAGAGCAACAAATCCGATATCGTAAGGCCGGCGAATACGCAGAAGTTCTCATCCGACGAATGCCGGATGAAAATGGTCACAATTACGTCACGAGACTCATCGTACGCATCGGTGTCGATTCCTGATCAAATGGCTACCGACAGGTAGCGTGACGAAGAAAATAGGGAGAACGCTTCAAGATGGAAAGCACTGGTCCAGCAAGACCTGATAACAAAGGTCGCGACCCTCAGGACGGGACTGGCGAACTCGACGAAACTCTCGAGAACCTCACCATGGAGGTCGCCAAGGCGGCGAAAATTAACTCCACTCCGATTGTCATCGGAGTTCTCCTGGTCCTCGGAATTATCATGCTCCCTTCCGTCATGGATAAGATGAAGGAGCGGGAGATCCAGGCCTGGAACAATGAAATCGACGCCACTCTCTCTGGCGAGGTCGATGAAGTTCGCGCCACCTACCCAAAGCTACTCGAAAAGATCAAAGGGCAAGCCCTCGAAAAAATCGCCATCGAAAAGGTCGCCCGCTGGCTATGGGATCGCAAAGACACTGCCAGTCGTCAAGAGTCCGTGAATCTCCTGGAAATGGCCCAACAAAGCTTCCCTGCGGATTACGTCATCGGAACCTACCTGCAGGAATTTCGTAGCTCCCTCGAAGCCAGTGCCAACTTCGTTCTACCCGAACCTCCGGAACCAGTCGTCGTGGAACCGGTCGTCGTGGAACCGGTCGTCGTGGAACCAGTCGTGCCAGTTCCACCGAACACTCCAGCGAAGCCGGAAACGACTGCTGAAAAGCCAGTCATCTCCGACAACCTCGGTACACTGAACGTCCCTGCGGTCGAGGAAAAGCCGGAACCAGAAGAAGATCTTGGGCCTCCGGCTCCCGGTGGTGACGGAAACTGAGGGGCCCGAAGGCCCCACTGACCCCGACCACTGGGACCAACGAGTAGCCGCACAGGATGCAGGGGAGCGCCTCGATCGTTGGCTATCACTCAAAATCCCCGAGTACTCTCGCTCCGCATTTCGAAGATACATTGAAGAAGGTCGCATCACTGTGGATGGGCAACCCTGTCGTCCAGCACAACGACTTCAGGCCGACAACCTGGTCCACTTCGAACCACCACCAGCTCCAACCATAACTCCACTAGCAGAAGATCACCCTCTCGATGTCATCCATCAAGACGAGCACATTCTGGTCATTTCCAAGGAAGCGGGAATGATCGTCCATCCCGCCCCCGGCGCAGCTCCAGAAAACACTCTCGTCAATGCACTTCTGGGACATAGCGGTCAACTCTCCAGCTGTGGAGAAGAAGACCGACCCGGTATCGTCCATCGACTTGATCGAGAAACTTCCGGCCTGATGGTCATCGCGAGAACTGATCAAGCACACCGTGAACTCGCACGTCAATTTCATGATCGTGAAGTTTCGAAGGAATATCTCGCCTTGTCTCACGGTGTTCCTGCAACATCCTCCGGCGAAATCGACCTGGCTCTGGGTCGTTCCTTGACCGATCCAAAGAAAAGAGTTGTTCGCCACGATAAAGCCGCGAGAGCTTCCTACACTGCCTGGAAACTTCACAGCCTGCTCGGTCCAGCCGGCGCCGAAACCTGCTCCTGGATCCATTGCTTCCCCAGGACCGGCCGAACCCATCAAATCCGGGTACACCTTCGAGCCATCGGCCATCCGATCCTGTGTGATTTCCTTTATGGCAGAGAAACCAGCGCAGAACTGTCTTCCATCTCACCAGGAAGTCCCTCGTCATTACTCGAAAGACACGCATTACACGCCTGGAAACTCTTTTTGCACCATCCGATCAGTCAACAACCGATGAACTTCGAGGCTCCGATTCCCCCTGATCTCTCCAGCTGGTGGAAAGCCTCTCGCCTACAGGACAAGAGCTGAGTAGCCGCCGTTGCAGGTACTCCACGAAACCGCTACAGTGTCTACTCAGGGCCAAAGCTACAGTACCGGAACATTCCGGTCCGCCTTACAAACCCCCTGTGCGAGGGAGCCATGAAGTTGAGCGACTATGTTGAGAGCTTCGAGACGGTCCCCCTCTTCAAAGGGCTCAATCCGTCGGAAATTACACAGCTGTTACGGATCGCTGAAGATATCACTGCGCAAAAAAGTGACACGATAGTGCTACAGGATACTCCAGGAGATGGTTTCTACATCATCGCTGCTGGTGCCTTCGAGGTGCTCAAATCAGGGAACCGCAACGAGGTGCTCGGCCGACTCGACAATAACTCCTTCTTTGGCGAAATGTCACTGATCAGCAATGATGTGCGAAGTGCTACAGTCATGTGTGTTGAAGATGGCAGGCTCAAGAAGATTCCATCGGAACCTTTCCGGAAGCTTCTTGAAGAAGGTGATCTTGTTGCCTTCAAGGTCATCCTCAACATGGCTCGTATCCTGGCCAAGAGACTCGCAGAATCCGACGAGCGCTTCGTCTCCTGAAAACCAAGGATCAGATCTGATGACTCGTAAAGGTTCACTGCGTATTGCCAGTGGTCAATTGCGCGGCCGCAAAATCGAGGTCCCCGCTGGCCTGAGTGTCCGACCGATGAGAACTCGGGTCAGAGAATCACTCTTCAATAGTATCCAGGAGAAACTGGAAGCCGCACGGGTCCTCGATGTCTTTGCCGGATCAGGAGCGATCGGAATCGAAGCGGTTTCTCGCGGCGCCAGACAAGCAGTCCACGTCGAAAAAGATGCCGCAGTTCGTAATTTGCTTCGTAAAAACCTCGAGACCCTTGGCATCATTGCGCAATGCAAGATCATGGACGCCGATGCTTACCGAATCACCAAGCGGCCACCACCGGGAGGCGGATTCGAGATTATCTTGCTCGATCCTCCCTTTCCTGATTACAGCTTACCCGGTGCAATCCCATGGAAGTTGGCAACGGAACTCGCTGCGAGCGCATGGCTGAAACCGGGCGGTCTGCTCGCCATCGAATATCCCCTACGCGAAGATATAGAATCTCCTCCCCCCGGCCTGACTGCCTGGGAGAGGAGACGCTATGGCGAAACCTGTCTCGCCATATGGGAAAAGGATCCGAGTGATCAGCCGTCGTAGCTGAGATCGATCTCGTGGGCTCGATCAAGGAATCCGGCCAGCAACGCAACCGTCGCCTCTAGATCCTTCGCATCGATCGTCTCCACCACCGTATGAACATACCGACACGGAACCGACAAGGTGATCGCCGGAACCGCACTTCCGCCACGCTGGATTCCACCGGCGTCGGTTCCACCCATCGTGAGGATCTCCATCTGGAAAGGGATCTCCTGCTTCCTGGCGATTTCTCGCATCGCCCTGACCATCTTCGGATTCGAGATACTTGAGGAATCGTGAACCTTGATCGCCACACCTTCTCCAAGAGCAGAGATCTTTTCATGATCACTGGCCCCCGGAGTATCACAAGCCAGAGTCACATCGATGGCGACACCACAATCAGGCTCAATCCGATGAGAAGCAGTCATCGCCCCGCGAAGACCGATCTCCTCCTGGGTGGTCGCCACCGCATAGACACTGACATTCTCATTCGAATAACGACGGACCGCCTCAATCAACGTGTAAATGGAAACCCGATTATCGAGGCTCTTGCCGGTGCAACGATCCCCGTTGACCTGAAACTGCTGCTGCAGGGTCACCGGATCACCGATTTCAATACGAGCTCGAGCATCTTCGGCAGATAGATTCACATCGACAAACAACTCGGGCACCGTTGGCATCTTCTTACGATCTTCGGGAGTCATGATGTGAATCGGTTTAGAACCAATCATTCCAGTGATCTCTTCGCCAGCACTGGTAATGATCGTCACTCGCTTTGCAATGAGGGTTTTCGGATCGAAACCGCCCAGCGGTGAGAGACGAATGAAACCCTTGTCATCGATATGCTTCACAACAAAGCCGATCTCATCCATGTGACCGGCAAGCATCACCTTTGGTGAACCTGGCTTGCCTTCCTTGATGGCGATGCAGTTACCGAGGCCATCGACCTCAATACGGTCCACATGAGCTTCAATCTCACGACGGAAAATGGCTCGAATCCGATCTTCAAATCCTGGCGCGCCGTAGGCCTCACACAGCTCCTTCAGAAGTTCCATTCTCATCCCTCTCCATGCACTCTTCGATGTTTGTACCTCAATGGTAATTCTTATTGACTCCTGATCGTCGCCTCTCGACCCCGGGTTCGTCAAGGGAAGCTGCCAGGAGGTTCTCCATCTGTTCCTCGAAGTCGGCTCAGATTGACCGATCCACACCGCTCAGGCTTTCCATCCGGTAACTGGACACTCCAACGCTCTGCCACCAGGTGATGCTGCCGTGAAAATGGATGGGGGCGTGGATGGCGAAGAATCTCGAAGGTGATCGATCTGAGCACACCCGCCGATTCATCGATTTCCACCACATCACAGCGACCAAAGTGAACCGGCTTCAGCGAAGTCCCCTTCAAGCGTTGTGGTTGCTGGAAAAGATCCAGAAGACTCTGGCGAGCTCGTCGCTGCAATCTCCACCGGTAATACCAGTGCCGCAGCGCACTCCACGATCTCAATGAAGATCGCTTCGCTTTCGGCTGATCCTTCGTAGCTCGTCTCGCTCCTCATCATCGAGAGCATCGATGCCTTCCCTGCTAACTTTCGTCAGCAGTTGGTCAAGGCGCTCTTCTTCGTCGAGGTTTCGTCCCACGTCTGACTCGGAAAGAGACTTGGTGGGGTAATAATCAGCCGGATTTCGACGTGTCAGAACCGCTGAATGTGTCGAAGAACGACGACCACCGAACAGGCCGAATCTCGGCAACAGGAGCAACAAAAACAGCGCGAAGACCACCCCCCCCAGGTGAGCGGCATGCCCGACTCCGGTGCTGACTCCCTGTCCCTGATCGATCAAGCCCTTCAGATCAAAGAATGCAAAGGCGGCGACGATGAGCCACGCAGGAGCTGGCAAGATGCCCCAGATCAAGATCACATTCTTCGGATAATAAAAGGCGTAAGCAGTGGTCACGGCGCAAACCGCACCGGAAGCACCCAGCGCCGGCACATCGCGCCAACCGAACTGCGACATCGAGCAATGCAACAATGAGGAGAAGATGGCCGACCCCAGATAAAAACCAAGAAAGCGGCGCTTTCCCCAGCGCTGCTCAAGAATCGGTGCAAAAGAAAGAAAAACCAGCATGTTGATGAGAATATGAAAGAAGGAGTAATGAGAGAATGCGGCAGTCAGCGGAGTCCAGATCCGCCCAGATGCCAGCGCGTGCCAGCTCGTCATGAACTGCTCTCTCATGAACATGCCAGGAGAGAAGTTCCAGGCGATGAAAACCGCAACGTTGATGACGATGATCAACTTCACGGCACTCATACTACGGATCATGTGACCCGTTCCGCTCGAACTTTGCATATAGTCTCGATCGAAGATGCCCAAGACGTGCCTTTCTTCAGGATCCTAGCACTTCGGTGTAGGCTTCGTCGTGGAACCCCACGACCAGAGTCTTACCGATGCGTAATGTCGGAGCTCTCAGATTACCACTGGGTCCAACGATCCCTTTGGCAAGCAGTTCATCCTCGGGCGCATTCTTTTTCATGTCATAATCAACGAGCTTCTGGCCACGCGCGACCAGTACACGGTGGGCCGATCTCGCCAGAGCGAGCGCTTCATCAGAATCGATTCGCTGCTTCTTCGCATCAACCAATTCTTTCACCGTCGGATCAGCGCCCAGGAACTCCTGAGCTTTCTTGCACGAGTTTCAGCCATTGCGGTGGTACCACCAGTCGATCTTCTTCATCGGGTTCTCCCTGCTGCCAAATCACCTGCGGTGAATAATACTCTCTTTTACCACAGGACCATCTACGAATCAGCGTAACCGATGTTCAAGGCTCCCTCGCCACGGTCTCCACCACCGATCGTAATCTCCGAACCCCGTCGACAACCCGCGGACCGGGCCGGCCCAAATACGCCTCAGGGATACAAAAGACTCGTTGGTTACGGATCGCCGAAATCTGCTCCCAGCCCTCCCTGGAAAGCACCTTGGCAGGCTGATAACGATCCGGATCGATTCCACACCAGGAAATCACCACCGCTGCCGGATCTTTCTCGATGGCTTCTTCAGTAGACACCTCGAGACTATGAGCAAGTTCCTGATGCCACGGATTGACTGCCCCGGCCAGCTCCAGCATCTGGTTGACCCAGGATCGCTCACCCGGGACATAGACAGGCCGTGGCCACCACTCGACAAGAACCGACAGCGACCGACTCTCTGCAGTACAAGATGAGAGCCCCTTCTTCATCCAACCGACCAGAGCCTCGCCACGAGTCGGAACGCCCAGTAGTTGCGCAATATCCATTACATCCCGAAAGATATCAGAAAGAGAGCGAGGGTCGGGAGCGATGTACTTCATACCGCGAGCAGAGATGGCAGCGACTACCTTCTCGTGCCCGGGCACGGTCAAAGAAGCGAGTACGATGTCCGGGCTCAATTGCTCCAGAGCATCGATATCGATGGAAAGATCGGGCCCAAGGCGGGGCAAATCCTTGACCACGCAAACCGGATGATCGGAATGATCATCGATGCCAACCAACTGGGCACCGAGTCCCAACGCGCAGACGATTTCTGTGTTTGAACAGGTCAATGAGGCAATTCGCATGCTGCGAGGATAACCGCATCATGAGGCCAGGTCAGGTCCGGGCAGAGACCGATGCGCTCCTCGGCAATAACAAGCCCAATAATCCTGAGTGGGCATCGAGAAGCTGTTTTCCGGAATCATTCACCAGATGAGAAGGCTCCGGATCAGCCAGATAAACAACGGCACGGATCATTCCATCGAGTCGCAATGGTAAAACCGCAACGCTCTGGACACCCGATGAATAGAGTTCTTCCATCGCCTGAACCCGTGGCTCATCGACCACTCGAGGAGCAAGGATCGCTCGTCCGCTATCCCAGACATCCTCAACAGCAGCCAGAGCGATTCGTTCGAGCAAGCCGCGTAAGGGTTTCCCGTCATGATCAGCGCCGCACACGATTCGGACATCGTCTCCATTTCGAACCAGAATCCAGCCCTGTTTTGAACCGGTCGCCCGGATCAAGCAAGCCAAAGCCTTCGGGATCAATACACGAGGGAGCGAAGCGGTCGAGGCTTCGGTCAGCAAAGAAGCAACTCTGAGCATCTCTTCATCATGGCGAGCAGATTCCTGAACCAATGGCTCTTTTTGATCTACTTCAATTCCAACCTCAACAGAAACTGAAGGCTCCTCGGCAACGATCTCGCGAACAGTGACTTCTCCCTTTCGAGCTTCGCCAACACGATGGCGAGAAAGATAATGATCGCGTAGAGGATGAGGGAGCTGCTCGGCAAAAGCCTGATGTAAATCATCTGCTTCCGAATAGCACTTCCTGGCCTTGTCGAGATTACGTAGCTCGATGTGAATTTCGGCCTGTTCGACCAGTGAGGCGGCTCTCAACATCCGGTCGCCACTATCACGTGCGACAGCTTCAACTTTCTCAAGACTCTTGAGGATCTCTAATTCATCTATTTTCGACAAACGCTGCCAACGAGCACGACGCAAAGCCACTTGCCCAACCAGGCCCGGGTGCGACAGTTCTCGAATTGCTTCGTCAACACGTTGTAGTTCTTCTCCAGTACGCACAATATCATTCGAAACCAGATGAAGATCGATCAGGTCCAGCAGGCACTCGATGAGGCCGACTCCTTTTCCGGCTCTGGCGTATAACCCAAGAGCACGAAGTAGATCACCTTCCGAACCGGCAAGATCTCCTTCGAGGCAACGAATGCGGCCGCGCAAACGGTGATTCTGGACCCCGAGATATTTCAAGCGTTGTTGCTGACAGATTTCCAGTGACATCTCGATGCCCTCCAGGGCACCTTTCAGATCACCACAAACCATGAGAGCTGCGGCTTCCCTGTGAAGCGACAATGCCTGTGCTGGCAGATCACCCAGCTCAGTGGCCAGCTCCAGTCCCTGACGCGACATCCGTAACGCTTCGACTGCTTCTCCTGCAACCAGTAGGGTTTCCGACAGAGCATTGAGAGAAACTACCGTTGCTGGGACATCTTCCAGGTCCTCGCGGATCTCCAGCGCTCTCTGGTGGAACTCTTGCGACTGCTCCAGCTCCCCTCGATATAGTGAAGCGCTACCGATGGTGTTAAAGAAAAGCGCATGATCAGCAGTCTTCTCTTCATCTCCTGCCAATGAAAGTCCTTCACCGCTGATTTTCATCGCCCGATCGTAATCACCCGCACAAACATGAAGCCATGAAAGGTGACTGAGCACACAGATGCGTTCCTGATCGCACTCTTCTCCGGACAATCGGGTCACAACCTCTGCGGCTTCGCGGACCAATCTCAGAGCACCGGAATAATCTCCACGTAACTCCTCGATCTTTCCAAGTTTCCGTAGAGCTCGAACACAATAAAGGTCAAGTTCCATGGAAGCTTGATCGACTTCAATCTTCGCTTCATGAATGATTCCGAATGAACTCTGCCCCAGCTCGAGATCACCCACCACGATGGCTGCATCACCAATTCGCTCGTGAATGGCGAACCAGTCTGAAATGCGATCCGATTGTTCCTCGAACTGCAACAAAGCATGCTGGTAATGCTCCAGTGCTTTATCGTGAGCATGAACCTCTATCATCGCATCCCCGGCCGCCAAAAGATGAACCAGCGCTCGCTCGGGGAGATCAGATCTCTGATAGTGATGGGAAAGTTCTTCACGAACAGTCGAAAGATCATCCTCGTGATGATGCTCAATCGCTTCGGCCAACATTCCGTGCAATCTTCTCGCTTCTGCCGGAAGGATATCTCGATGCACAATCTCACGTAGCTTCGGTTGAGGTATCGAGTAAACAGGCCGCCCTGATTCAAGCGACCGCTGAACCATTCCACGAGCTTCTAGCTCCCGGATCTGGTTGCGGAGTTGCCCACCAAGCCCATCGATGGTTTCCAGCAGCTTCAACGGCACCGGTCTATCATGCAAAGCGATCAATCGCAGAATGCTTCGTGCTTGGTCATCCAGAACACGTACTCGTCTGTGAAGTACCTGGTGAACCCCAGCGGGCATCTCGACACGAGAAAGATCTCCCCCACCGCGAATACTCCAGGCTTCTCCATCGCGCTGGATGATGCCCTCTTCCTGCAAGACCTTGAGCATCTCGACGATGAACTGCGGGTTGCCGCCAGTGCGCTCCTGCAAACGATCGAGAAAGGTCGACTGGATCTCTTCGACCTGAAGTACATGATGGATCAACTCGGTAATCTGTGTACGACCAAATCTCTTCAGAGAAAGTTCATCGAGCAAACGATCAGCATGCTCTTTTTCAAGAAACTCGACGATAGCGGCTGATCTTTTTTCATCATCGCGAATCGTCACAATGATTAAAACTCTTCCCTGACTCGTCTCCTGTTGCAGCTTCTGACGTAACCTCGAAAGCAATGCAATACTCGCATCGTCAGCCCAGTGCAGATTATTAAGAACCAAAACACAGGGTTTTTGAGCAGATGATTTTTCTATGAAAGAAGCCAGGCGATCCATGAATTGAACACGGTCGCGATCAAATTGATCACTCTTGTCGGATGAATCAACGACACCAGAGTCTCTTAATCTCGGACAGATTTTTCGCAAGATATCTTCATACTCACGAAAAAGATCTGAATCGATGCCGATGGCCAAAGCTTGTTTTTCAACAATCGATCGGAATGGGTGATACGCATCCTGGACAGCTTCGAGGCAGTTGCCGCTAAATACGGGTATCTCTCGCAACTTCAGATGATGCGAAAACTCATCAATGAGCCTCGATTTACCGATTCCGATCTCGCCCGATACGACAACCAAAGATCTTTCGAGATCTGCCTGACGCTCTTTACCTGTTTCTCGTAGAGAAACTCCAAGGCAACGCTCTGCAGCTTCTCTCAGATGTTCGAGCTCCAATCGCCGCCCGATCAATCGATTGCTATGAAGATAGGAGAGCTGCGTTTCAGCAGTTTCTACCTGCCAGTGCTGTCCGGCACCGGCACTGAGGGCGTGGATGATTTCCCTCGCGCTTGAAAAACGGTGTTCCGGATTTTTTTCCAGTAGCCGAATGATGATGTCGACCAGATATCCGGGTTCATCTTTCAATTCGGATCGTATCTCTTCGCGCCAACAGCCTTCGATCCTGCCCGTCGAAGTTCCATCGGGAGCCACGAATGGAAGTCTTCCTGTTATGATCTGAAAAAGAGTCACTCCGAAAGAATAGAGATCTGCTCTCCGATCAGGAGTACCCCCCTCGATGATCTCGGGGGCCACGTAATGAAGCGTGCCCTTGATGGCAAAATCAAAAGTACCAGTGATTTTTTCAGCGAGCCCGAAGTCGATGACCTTCACACGTGGAGGACCCAGGCATCGATCCGTCGATGCCGGATGTTCTTCCACCTGAATCACCTTGGAGGTCTGATCTTCGCCGATTTGACGTGTTCGAGTCACAAGAATATTGTCAGGCTTGATATCAAAATGAACATATCCCTGAACGTGGATATATTCGAGAGCCCTGCAGATCTGAACGATGATATCAAGAAGCTCATCTTGTTCGAAAGTTGTTGACGCTCCGAGCAGATCATCTCCGCGAATAAATTCGCTAACGATGAACCAATCATGGCTTTCAGAGACTCGACCGAAATCATGAACACGGGCAAGATTTGGATGGCGAAGACGCGTCAAGGCTTCGTATTCGACCTTCGACCATTCTTCTGAGTCTTCGAGGTGATCGGATCGGAGAACTTTGAGGGCTACTTTACGACGGACCTGGAGTATGTCCTCACACAGGAATACGGTACCCATGGCACCGGCACCCAGTTGACGGATCACCCGATATCGACCGTTGACACATTCGCCTGTTGCAAAGGAACCCATGGTGCCCCGAGGAACGGGGCTCCAGGGCGCATACCGCACCTACCGTTCCTGGATAAGAATACGACGAAATCGACAAAATGGCCCACCAGGGAGCAGATACGCCTGCTATCGCCTGATCCACGGCATCCTGCAGGCACCACTGATAGACTTCGAGGAGAAAGAAGGACCGCCGCCGAAGAGTCCACGGCCATCAGTAACTAGCGAATCATCCGGAAAGGATTTTCCTGATCGAGCTGGAAACGAAGGGTATCCACCTTGTTGATCCACTCCTGTGCGGCATCTTTGATCTTGACCGGCATTCCCAGATTCTTGGCGGCCTCATCCAGGAGACGTTGCAAGTCCGCCTCAGCCGTGCCCAACACACCGATGGCGACCTCCTGCCAGAAACGCTTTGCCTGAGGATCAGGCGTGGCTCTGGATCGACGGATATATTCCACCGCCCGGTCATCAATTGAATACTGAACTTGATCCAGAATGATACGGGCTTCTGCCATCGTCATCGGTGGAACAAAACGATTCGCACCTCGCATCAACTCGGCTTGCTCCGGGTTAATTCCTGCGGGACCACTGACCGGCATCCCAATTAGCCCGAGCACCACGCCGACCACCACTGGAATCACAATGGCAGCTACGAATCCAAGAGTAAGGTCTCCAAAATCAAGCTCGTCTGCTTCTGCGGCCTGCACTGGCGGCGGTGGTGAAGTCGGTGCAGACCTACGACCTGGAGCAGATCGAGGACCAGATGGATTCCGTTTTGCCACGGAGCTACTCCTCGCTCTCCCAGTCAACATCCAGAGGGGCGACCTTGATTAAATCTCCCACGATGATTTGCAACCGGGCAAAGTCTTTATTGTATCCAGAATAACTGGGGGGAAGAGTTCCATTGGGCAATCGAACATCCGCAAGCATCGCTCGCAACTGATCAAAGGTATCACCCGCATACTTGTTTGCAGCGGTCCACTTGCGAACGAAACGGTCGGTATCAGGATCATTCCGAAGCTGAACCACCTCGCGAGCCAACGAGCTTGATTTTTGAATCCGCCGCTGAATCTCTTTGTATTCTGAATCCGTGGTAGTCTCTTTGATCACGACCTGCTTCTCACCACCGCGGTTGACCAGGGCATAAGCAAAAAAGATGGCTGACCCGATGAAAAGGACAAGAGTAATGATCACAGTGACGGGGCCGGCACCTTTTTTCGCTGGCGGCTGAAAACTGGGACGACTTCCATCATTGGAAGATTCGGGTTTGTCACGCCGAGAACCTGAACGAGGTGGGCGTCTACGAGCGCTGGCCATCTTTCATCTCCTCCTGGAATTCATTGCATCCAGTCGCGTGCATCCATCCCGAAGGAGTCCCCGATGCATCTTTCCGAACCTGGATATCCGAACTTGGATATCCGAACTTGGATGGTAGCCACACCCTCTCACAGCGTCAACGAAGAGCCGGACCCGGAGATGCGCATATTACCCAGCTATCCTGATCACAAATCAGCTCTGGGGCGCTATTGGCCGGAAGAATCAAGCGAACGTCCCCTTCCTGAAGTTTCTCTGTTCCCCCGGAAATCTTCGCGCTTCCGGCAAGAACTGAAAGAATTGAAAAACTTTGCGGATCTGCCGGCCAATCACCTTCGAAAGAACCACGAAGCTCGTGAAGCAAGAAAGGCCCCTGATCAATCCGGCAATGCCAACCTGTGCCTTCTCCAGCAGCACAAAGCGGCGCTACGGAAGAAGATGGAGGTGGCGTCGTCAAAAGAACCTCATCGAGATGCAACTTTCTTGGTTTCCCATCCAGGCCGCAGCGATCTCCATCATGAATGCGCCAGGTCACATCAGAGGATTGCTGAATCTCGGCCAGCAGGACCCCTGCCCCTATCGAATGAATCGTTCCAGCCGGCAGATAGATGATATCTCCACGTTGTACTTCGATCTGATGTAAAGCAGCGGTAACGTCCTCTCCGGCTCGTACGCACTCGACCAATCGAGCGACGTCCCAACCATCCTGAAGACCTATCTGGAGACGTGCTCCAGCAACTGCATCAAGAATGATCCACGCTTCACTCTTGCCCCAGACTCCGAGACCAAGTTTTTGGGCGAGCGCATCGTCAGGATGCACTTGAACGGAAAGATCCTCGGCCGCATCGATGAATTTGTACAGAAGAGGAAGCCTCGGGCTGCGGTCATGATGATACGAATCGCCCAGAATGGATCTGGGATCTTGCTCGATCAAGCTACGAAGAGTCTTCCCTGCCAGTGGTCCTGCCGCCACAACCGAGTGCAAGGAATCATCCGCCTCCCCGACATCAGAGATTTCCCAGGTTTCACCGATCGGAGGTTCAACCGTCAGATCGGGGCGGAGATGTTCCAGCAGACGATTTCCGCCCCAGGGACGGCGAACACCGATCGAATGCAGCTGGAGAACTCCTGTCGGATCACTCAAAGAGTCAGTTCCGGGCCAGCATTGCCAGCTTCCACCAGCATTTCCCGAGCCTCCTCAAGGGATCTCTCGGTGGCACGATCACCCCGTAGCATCATGGCCAGTTCCTTGACGCGATCTTCGCCGGAGATCTCTACCAGTCGAGTCCGGGTCAACTCTCCTTCGGTTTCCTTGATCACACGATGATGCCGAGCCCCATGGCAGGCCACCTGCGGCAAATGTGTCACACAAAGCACCTGATGGTCAGAGCCGATCTGTCGCAATTTCTCGCCGATCACTGCACCCATGCGCCCACCGACACCCGAATCAATCTCATCGAAGATCAATGTTGCCGTTCCTGCAGCACCCGCCAGAGTTCTTTGCAACGCCAGCATCAATCGGGAGAGCTCGCCTCCACTAGCCACCTCTCCGATCGAACGCAACGACTCTCCAGGGTTCGCACTGAAAAGTAACGCGAAACGATCGCCGCCTTTTTCATCCATCCCGTTCCACGCAGTTCCGGTATCCAGCGGTAAAAGACTACCTTCAAGCCGCGCTTTCACCAGCCCGAGATCTTTTAGCTCTTGCGCAGTAACAGTCGCCAGTTTTTGAACAATCTCGAGACGCGATTGCTGAAGTCTTTGAACCCCTTCTGAAAGTTGGGAAATGCGTTCCTGAAGATCTTCTTTCCATCGAGGAAGTTCATCTTCAGCCCCACCCAGCACACTCAGTTCCTGTCGACACTCGACCAGATATTCGATCAGGTCGACTTCCTCACGCTGGTAGCGCTGCTCCAGCGTGACCAGCTGGTCAAAGCGCTTCCGTTTTTTCTCGAGGATCTCAGGATCAAGATCAAGATCTGACTCCACCTCGGAAAGCCCGCGCAGAGCATCTCCCAGGAGCACAGAGGCTGTCGAACAACCATCGACAAGGTTGGAAATCCCAGGGTGAAGAGAGCTCAGCCCACGGAGTTCGCGCTCGGTTGCACCGAGCTGGTCGAGAATGCTATTTTCTTGCTCCAGATAGCGCTGGCGTACCGATTCAATCGAAGCCAGTACCGAATCTCGCTCCTCGAGAAGCTCCAATTCAGCCTCGAGACCGTTCCTCTCGCCCTTGGTAAGCTGGGCGGAATCCAGTTCTTCAACGATGTGTTCCAGATAAAGACGCCGATCGGCTCGTTCGCGATCGCCCTCTTCAAGGTGAAGGATTCGACCTTCCAGCTCGCGTGCTTCTCGCCAGCTGCGCGCATGCTCATCCCGAAGCTCCATCAATCCACCGAATCGATCCAGGAAATCAAGCTGCGCTCCTGGCTGTAACAACGTGAGCGCATGCCCCTGACCAATTACTTCAATCAGAAGCGGAGCAATCCTTTTCAACAAGGTAGTGGTGATTTCACGCCCATCGAGGCGACAACGACTTCGTCCTTCTCGATGGATCTCACGTTCAATAATTAACTCGTCATCTTCGATGTCGATCCCAAGTTCTTCAGAGATACGAATCGCATTGACAGAAGAAAGCTGGAAAATCCCCCGTACTACCGATTTCATACAACCGGTGCGTACCACATCGGTACGGGTTCTTTCACCACGCAAGATCGCCATCGAAGCCAGCAGCATCGATTTCCCAACACCGGTCTCCCCGGTGAGGACCTGCAGCCCAGGCCCCATCTCCAACTCGGCATGCTCGATGAGCCCCAGGTCATCTACACAAAGGTGGACGAGCAATCTCGCCTCCCGATCTTCAGTGCGCCTGGCAGCCTGGCGCAACCTTTCCATCTGGTCCGAGCAAACGGACCACACCTTCATCTGCCACAGCCAGCAACATTCCCCGTGACTCCACGCCACGAATCGTTGCCGGTTGAAGGTTCCAGACCACTACAATGGTTCGACCTTTGAGCTCTTCCCGGGTGTAATGGGCTCGAACTCCGGCCACAATCTGCCGCTTCTCGCCGCCACCATCGATGGTCAACAACCACAGCTTGTCAGCTTTTGGATGTGGCTCCACCTCCAGAACCAGGGCGGTGCGCAGCTCGACCTTCGCAAAATCATCGATAGTGATCAGCTCGGTTTCTGGACCAGTTTCGGATTCAGTCTCGGCTTCGGTCGTCATGGTTACTCCGTTACTCCGGTGGGGCGATTCCCACGGTAAGAATCCGTTCTAATCCGCTCCAGCCAGGGGCGCAATCACTGGCAGCAAACTGCGGGTCCTCCGGACAAAAGAAGAAGCCCCTGAACGTTAACCGTCCAGGGGCTTCAGTAAAAATCATGTTATGACGAAGTCGGGGGCTTCAGATCCCTTCCTCGAGAATCCGGTCAATCATCTGCTGGATCCGCTCCTCATCTTGCGGTCCCCAGGAATCGGGATCGATTCCGGAGATTGAGCCCGCAGTAGGAGAATCTCCATCCGGAAGTTGCTGGATTTTCTCAAGCCATTGCGCCAGCTCAGGGACCTTTTCGATCCGATCGACTTCTCCTGCGTCACCCAGGGCTGCCGGTCCATCGGGACCCACGGCTCCCTCGGGCCCGGTCGGCCCGGTCAATTTCTGTGGTCCCTTCGGTCCTTCGGGACCGCCTGGGCCAGATACTCCGCCCACTCCATCCACTGTCATCTCGGATACCCCTCTTCCCTTACTAGACGAACGAAACGTCAAATGAATACGTGTGAGGACCACTCATGAGGGTCATTTGCGTTATTCAACGCCCTGACCAGTCCATCCTCACCGCCCACATCTCGATCGTCTGAATCCCTCTTCGACCGGTAAGATTCTCTCCAGAATCTCGCCTACGACTTAGATCGGCAGCCACGTCTCAGAACTTTAGCAAATTCTCGAAAAAATCGAAAATAGTCTTCCCTCGCAACCGTCACGAATCGTGACACATGCGCAAAAATTCTACAACCCCCTATAAAATCAGGGCTTCGGAAACTGTTACAGGGACTGGGATTGGGCCGAAAAAAAAGAAACCTCCCCCGGACCATCCGGGGGAGGCACCTGTTACGGTGCCCCCAAGGCAGATCGCGCGGGACCCGCGTATCGCGCGACAACCCCTTGAATCTGGGAACACCGGCAGTCTTTCACAAAACGTTATCGAATGATTGATCGATAACGTTTCGGGAAAGCTCTACAAGACGATTCGACCTTCCAACGTCAAAGCGCCCTCTTTCTTATCGGAACTCTTGCTGCCCTTTTTGGGAGCCTTCTTCTTCTTGTCGTTCTTCTTGTCGTTCTTCTTCTTCTGATTCTTGCTGTTCTTCTTTTCAGGAGCCTTCTTCCCGACGGATGGGGAATCGGTATCTCCACTGACAATACGAATTTCATCGGGTGAAAAGTTCCCGACACTTTTCATTTCAATCTCAACACTGGACTCGCCAGCTCCGAGATCCACAGGGATTTCTACGTCAAGGTTTCGGAGCATCTCTCGGATATGATCAGGCATCTCCTCCAGCGATCCTGACCAGTGAATCTGCTGCTGGTCCGGATCAACTTGAACAGCCTTCTTCTTGTCAGCCTTCTTCTTGTCAGTCTTCTTCTTGTCAGTCTTCTTCTTGTCAGTCTTCTTCTTGTCAGCCTTCTTCTTGTCAGTCTTCTTCTTCTCAGTCTTCTTCTTGTCAGTCTTCTTCTTGTCAGTCTTCTTCTTGTCAGTCTTCTTCTTGTCAGTCTTCTTCTTGCGAACCTTCTTCTTGTGGATGGCTTCCTTGTTACCAGGCGGGAGATCGAAACCCTTTTTATCCAGGTAAATCTCAACCGGCATTGCGTGATCTTCAACGATCCACTCGACCGACTCGCCGGGGATATGTCGCACCCCTCTGGCAGCGTTACCCAGGTCGAACTCGAAGGTTCTTCCTGAATCGACCTCGACATAACGTCTTTTGACAGACTGATCTCCTTCAGGACCATCGAAGTGCTCGGAACGGCTCACCTCGATTTCGACATGCGACTCTCCATCTCCGGCCCGATCGAACGGGATATCGACATCGAGGTTCTTGAGCATCTCGAGCACGTGATCTGGCATCTCCTCGAGAGACCCTGACCAGTGCATCTCCTGACGATCTTCACGATTCCGATCTTCACGGTTCCGGTCTTCACGGTTCCGGTCTTCACGATTCCGTTCTTCACGGTTCCTGTCTTCACGGTTCCTGTCTTCACGGTTTCGGTCTTCACGATTCCCGTCTTCACGATTCCAGTCTTCACGGTTCCAGTCTTCACGGTTCCCGTCTTCACGGTTCCTGTCTTCACGGGTCCAGTCTTCACGATTCCGATCTTCACGATTCCGTTCTTCACGGTTCCCGTCTTCACGGTTCCGGTCTTCACGGTTTCGGTCTTCACGATTCCGGTCTTCACGGTTCCAATCCTGCCCGTTGCGACGGCCCTCACGAGCACGGAAAGCACCTTCTCGATGTTCTAGATGTTCTCGATGTTGTTCTCGATGTTCTAGATGTTGCTGCGGTCGCATCTGTCGCTGGGGAGATCGAACATCGTTCCTTCGATTCCGATTTCCAGCATTCCACCGACCGCCATTGCGACGATCTCTTTGCTCAACACGGTGACCTTCGGGCCCACGATTTCCTGCTACGGCCCCCGCAAAGCCACGAATCTCTGGAGGACCGAAGCCCCCCACGACAGACAGATGCTCCGCAACATCGGTACCACCAAAGAACATCGGGGAATCATCACCCCAGTGAATCTGACGATCATCAAAACCCCAGGAGGTCCCGAACTTTCCGTCGTCGCCGACACAACAATCTTCATCGTCGTCGCCACAGCAGTCTTTATCGCCGCAGTCTTTATCGCCGCAGTCTTCATCGCCGTAGTCGTCATCATCGTCGTTCATACCAGCTCGACGATGCCTATCCTCCAACCGCTGATGAGCTCGCTCCAGCTCCTGATGAACGTTGTCCATCTCCCGTTCTAAGTGCTGTAGAGTTTCTTCCAGCGCACGAATGTGACGTTCCAGGGCCTGTCCCTCATCGTCATGGCTTTGTCGTTCGAGGCGAGACCCGTGATCATCGGCATGAGTCAAGAAATCGGGATGAACATGCACACAAGCGGGGAGTAGTACCCCCAAACACAACAACAGAGGTAAACCGGTACGAATATTCATAAAGCGGGATCCTATTCTTCTGAAAATTGTTTCGACTGCGACTCGGTCTTCCAATTCATTTCCAGCTGGATCGGTTTTCCTGACCGTATGAGATGAAATTGACCTTCTCTATTCTCTTTCAGTAGCAACTCACTGACCTGATGAAAATCAGTCACGGGAACATCTCCGACCGCTCTGAGAATGTCCCACTGCTTCCAACCCGCCTGTTGGGACGGGCTTCCTTCACGCACCGCAGCAACCAGAAGGCCTTCGTTTCCAAGCCCCTCAATGTGCGATCGCAAAGCTGGGTGCATCGGCTCAAAGGTCAATCCCATCGGCTCGAGAACCATCCGGCCATGCTCCGTATTGGTGTCGAGAATCACTTCACCATTACGACTGACAACCATTCGGGTCGATCGACGCTCTCCCGTCGATCCTCCTGCAAGATCCAGTGGATCCGGTAAGCCGCGCAAGGCTCTCGGAAACGATTTTCGTTGTGAAAGTTGACTCTCGAGATCCCTCATCCTTTTTTCGAACTTCTCCAGAGAGACTTCAAATGGGTCCGCCGCCCCCATCTGATCAAAGATGCGAAAGGGGTCTAAGACGAAATCTTTGAATCGAGGTGATCGCAAAGCGTCCTTCTCGATGTCTTTCATCTCTCTTTCCATTTCCTCCAGCGCATCGATCAATTGTTTCTGTAAATCGCCCGGCGGAACAACTTTCCCTTCCGGACCATTAAATTCGATCTGAACCTCACCCGGACCCCATTGAATGATCCTTTGCCCTGGAATCTTCTGAGCAGGCGCTGGAACTTTAGAGTTCGGCGCTGGCTTGGCGTCTCTCCTGGTGTTTTTACGAAGTCCCTCAAGGATCTGCCCTGCCTGGGCACGAACTTCGAGATCAGAACTCGAGAGGGCCTTTTCGAGAAATGGCCTGGCCTGCTGGCCCGACTCGATCAAATGAGCCACCGCAGCTTTTCTGACTTCCCAGGAATCGGAAGATAAGTCCGAGATCCACTTCTCAAGCGGTTCCTGCTCATCGGTTTTGTTTTTCGACGGTGGCGACTGATCAGATCCATCCACTTCGTCCGCCAGCACCGATTGCGCCTGAACGACAGGAGAAAAAACGGCCGGAACCCCGGAGACAACGATCAGGGTGAGGACTACACCCAGCGTCAGGGGGAACAGGGCTCTCTTGAAGAAAGTCCCTGAGAGGAGATGGGCTCGGGGGCTCCCGGGGTTCCGACGCATCAAAACTGTCATTTCACTGACTCCAAATCTTTTCATCTCGGCTGAGACTTTCCGGTGAGTTTTCCCTTCGGAGAGTGAACTACCACGGAAAAGTCGTAGGCCCCCAGAACAAAGCAAAGGCGAGGCCATTTTCCCTCTCCCGGAACAATATTTCTACCGACCACAGAAGTTCATATAAGAAAACAACTTACAAATATTACAGCGGCAACGAAACAGGGTGTGGATCGAACTTCGGAGCGAAAAACCCCGATTGAGTCCGATCCACACCCTGTATGAGGTATGCGTTTCCGTTGTTGCTGGTGGCTTACTCGCCCACTTCCACTTCAAGGAACTCGGTAGTTCCTGCATTAACTGTCACCTCGAAGGTCGGCGCATTCTTGATATCGGTCGGGGTACCATCCGAGCGACCGAAGTTCGTCACACGAACAACGTACACTCCTGTCGGCAAGCCAGGAAAAGTGAAGAACCCTTTTCGATCGGTTTGCGACCGAGCATCGGTGCCCTTGACTCCTCCAGAAAGAAGTACTTGAGTCCCGGCCAGGTAGTTTCCATCGAGATCGGAAACACGACCTTCAATGATCCCTCCGGCTCCAATCGCAATCACCAGATCAGAGGTCCCACTGGCGACTCCATCGACTCTTTCGGAAATATAAGCGCGATGGGAGACACTAAGATCAATGCTAGGAACAGACAGCCCTATAAACTCGAAGAAACCATCGGCACCGGTCAGCATCTGATCACGACGACCCGCTCCTCCTCGACCTAACGCAGTGCTCGTCAGGAAACTACGATTTCCACCCGATACCGTGACCTTTGCGCCGGCAATTGGCTGCCCGCTATTAGCATCCACGATCTGGCCCACCACTCTTCCACCTTGGCCAAGAACCACGGTAGGAAGATCGACCCACTGGTTCGAACGAACCACAACATTTTCGATCACATCCTGGGCAAACCCAGGAGCACCGATAAGAACATTATAGGTTCCTGGCTGCAGTCCATCGTAATCGTATCTTCCATCATCGGACTGGAAGGTACGCGATGGAACTCGTGTCACTTCTCGATCCCCTTCGATAATCCGTGGGGAAACACTGTAAGCGCGTATTGGAGTCCCTGTCTCATCCAGCACGGTCCCTCGAACTCCACCGAGCCCTTCCAGACGAACGATCACGGGCTCTTGATCAACCGGCTGCTCAAACAAACGAACATCGGCAAAACCACTCTTCTCGACGACCAGATCGACCGGATATCTTCCCAGGTTGTCAAACTTGAAAAATCCAGTCAGGTCGGTAGAACGATTCAACTTCCGTAGGCCTTCACTGGTATCAATCGCAACCACGCGTGCGCCTTCAATCGGGATTCCATCCATCGAGAGTACCTGCCCCTCAAGGACTGCACCCTTGACCACCTGCAACTCGATATTGGCAGTGTTACGACCCTCGGCCACAACCACTCCGCTACGTTCGATGATGAGGTAGCCAGGAACTGAGCAGATAAGAGTGTGATCACCATCTGGGAGACTACGTATCATCCACTGACCCGCCGCATCCGAGTAAGCTTTACTAGGAAGAGATTCTGGATTCACTTCACCAAGCCACTCATCACGAACTGCGATCACTGCACCCTCGATCGGCGTGCCAACTTCATCGATGACGATTCCACTGATCGCACCACCGATCTTCATGACCAGAGACATTCCATCGATGGATCCACCGGCCAGAAGATCGAAGCTATCCGACTGGCTGGTCAGATACTGAGAATGAGATCCTTCCAGAAACAGCTCTACTCCCGGTGAAACTTCCGCCACCTCGAAGCTACCATCCGAACCGCTGGTGACTGGAGGGGCCGCATTGACTACTACCGGGTTCTGCTCTGAATGCATCTTCCGAACACTGACAGAAACACCTGGTAACGCAATACCACCGGCACTGACCACATATCCACGAACCACCCCATTTCGTTCGAGGTAGAAGTTGGCACCTGGAGTTTCCGCTCCATCAGCCACTTCAATCTGCTCGTTACCAGATCGGGTGTATCCGCTGGCAGTCACACTCACATAAGCGATGGGACGACGTTGCTCGGTAATTCCACGGACAAAGTAAGCTCCATTACCATCGGTCACGGCTGTCTTCTTCACATCCGCAACATCATTGACAGTCACAACGGCTCCAGTAATGGGGCCATTGGTCTCGATGTCGAGAACACTTCCACTGATGGCAGCCCCCTCACTCAATTGGACGTTGAGAGGATCCCCTCCTGGGCGTATCCGTAGTTCTTGATGAGTGGCGTAGTCCTGGTAACTAACGATCAACCGGTAATCGGCCTCGGTCAGAGTATCGAACATGAACTCGCCATTCTCGTCACTCTCGATGCCTTCATCGGTGAGCTTGATCGGCGGTCCTTCACTTCGAGCACCCATCTGGTTGACCTTGCAGATGGCACCTGCAAGAGGACTACCAAAGGGATCGTAAACAACTCCGCGAATCACTTCGCCAGGTGTGAGAATCACATCGACTGCAGTCGAACCGCCTGAATCAACCATGAGATTCTCGAACTGACGCGGTTGATAACCCAGCGCATGACCAACTAGACGATAATTGCTACCACCACCGAGCTCGTTGAACTCGAAGAAGCCGCTTCCATCGGTCTTTCGTGAAGCCAGCGGAGGCATGGCCCGCTCCTGGATGATCTCGATGATATCCTGTGTACCGGTCTGACGGTAAACCTCGACCACCGCATCGGCGATTCCCACTCCACCGGGATCTTGTACCGATCCCGTGAGAATACCGCCCAGCTCGAGTACAAAATCGATCTCGCTACTTCCAGCGGCGATGTAACGCTTCTCCGATGGAGAGAAACCAGAAGCCACCACCTGGAGGCGATAACCGAGATCTTCAAGACCTGCCAGCTGGTAATGGCCCGACTCATCTGAAGTCGCAATGATGCCATTTTCTTCCTGCATCTCGGGAAGATCGAGGAGCACTTGCAGCCGCTTCTGAAGCGGCGCTTCTTGCTCTACACGTTCTTTAAACGCAGCGACCTGAGCACCGGCAACAGGTTTACCCAGTGGATCAAAAATAGTTCCACTAATCGACATTCCAGAAGAAAGGACCAGCACCACCTCCGGAACGGCAACACCTTCGATCACGGTGAGATCAAGGCGATGACTTTGATAACCGTTCAGGTTCGCCTGGAATCGGTAAAGACCAGGAAGCAAACCGTCAAACTGGAAGCGCCCATCCGTGCCTGAGTTCTGCTCCTCTAACTGACTTACTTGTGAAAGACCACGTCCACCTTGAAGCAGCGAAAGAACTACCGCAGCACCAGGAAGAGGAGTTCCTGAATCGTCTTGAACGATTCCAGTAACTGCTACCTTTCCAATCTCACGAACAGGGAGACCTACATCACGTGGGCCGGTGTCCTGAACAACAGCGGAACCGGAATCCGACCCGTTATTCATAATTGGAGGGCCAGAGTCTTCGCCCAAAAGTGACATCAACACTATTCCGACACCTACGATTACCAGGGTCAGGAGGGCCGCTTTTGTTGCCGCATTCATTCGATCTTCTCCTTCGCAGTGTATTCCCGTAGGAATCGCATAACTGCCGTGGTCTCAAATATCGGGAACTCTGTTCCCGCAGCCTACTACACTATGCCGCTCCCGGGGGAGCTTCTGAAACGGACCTTCCGTTTCAGAGCCTAGGCGATTCGTCCTTCATCCGGGACAATTTCATCCTCAAAAGTCTCTTTCTCCTTCTGCAAGCCATACTTCTTTATCCGATACTGAAGTGTCTTGTAGGTGATTCCCAACATCTTGGCGGCAGGCTCAAGCTTTCCTGCAACCCGCTCTAGCGCTTGTTCGATCAGATCTCGTTCCAGATTCTCCAGAACAAGGCCTTCACTTGGAAGTCGGAAGCCTCCCTTATCATCGACGAAAACACCGCCGCTGGCCCCCGAAATCGTCGGAGGAAGCAAGCTCGCTCCCAGCAACTCGGAATCACCAAGAACCATCATCCGTTCTAGCGAATTTTCCAGCTCTCTAACATTACCGGGCCATGAATGCTGCTCGAAAGCTTCGAGAACTGCAGGGGAAATCCCCTGAAAGGTGCGTCCATGACGTCGACTTCCCCGCGCCAGGAAGTGATCTACCAGCAACGGAAGATCGCCTTTTCTCTCGCGTAAAGGAGGTAGCTCGAGCGTGATCACGTTGAGTCGAAAAAACAAATCTTCACGGAAATCACCGCTGGTAACAGCTTCCTCAAGATCACGCGCGGTAGCCGCCACGATCCGTCCGCGAAATGGGATGGTTTCTGCCGAACCCACCCGCGAGAACTCCATCTCTTGCACTGCTCGCAATAACTTCGGTTGTAGATCCAGTTGCATCGAACCGATCTCATCCAAGAACAAAGAGCCTTGCCCGACATCTTCAAAACGCCCGGCTCTACGAGCCGTCGCTCCAGTGAAGACACCCTTCTCGTGACCAAACAACTCGCTCTCGATGAGGTTCTCAGGAATTGCTGCACAATTAATGGCCAGGAAAGGCGATCCTGAACGTTGGCTCTTCCGATGGATTGCTTTTGCGACCAGTTCCTTACCCGTACCACTTTCTCCACGAATCAAACAGGTCACATCAGATCCGGCAACCCGTTCGATCAAATGATACAGCTCGACCATCCGCGAGCTCTTCCCGATGATGCCACAGAACGAATTCTCGCCGTCGATCATCTTCTTGAGATTTGCATTTTCTCGTGCCATTCGAGATTTATCGGCAGCAGAAGAAATCGTGATGAGAGTCTTCTCGAAATCGAGCGGCTTCTCCAGAAACCCGAACGCTTTCGCCTCTCCAGAACGAAACGCAACTTCACTCGATGCATAGGCGGTCACCAAAACCACCTCACATAGCGGATCGTCACGACGTGCTTTCTGAAGTAGCTCCAGACCCTCGGTGCCGGTCGGCATTCGTAAATCCGTGACGACAACGCCAAACGGGTCATCATCACTGGCAGCCTGATCCAGGGCAGAAAAAGCCTGAGGGAGACCAGGCACACCTTCGGCACGATATCCTTCCGCCTGCAAAGAAGAGACCAGGATTTCGCGCTGGGCTCGCTCGTCATCGGCTACCAGTATCCGAACAGCTCCATTCATCGTTCTTCCTCTCCATCTTCGACAGGCATCAGGAACCGAACCTCGGTACCGACACCCACCTCGGAGCTGAGTTCCAGTCGACCACCATGTCGCTCGGCAACTCTCCGTGCGATGGCCAATCCCAAACCGGTTCCGCCAGGACGCATCGTCACGTACGGCAAAGTAACTTTCTGAAGATCCGTGGAAGAAATTCCAGGGCCGTCATCGACAAACGAAATTACTGCCCACTGCTGATCGGACTGCGCCTTCATCACCAGAGTTCCACCGTCACCATCCATCGCCTGGATGGCATTCATTGCGACATTGAGAAACGCACTCTTGGCTTCGATGCGGTTCCAGCGCGCCTCGCATAGATCTTCTTGCACTTCGACCAACAGCTTTACCTGATGAGTCGCCGCTTCCTTCTCAAGAAGACGATGCAGATCCTCCAGCAATTCTCCCGGAAATACTGATTCCGCCTCATGGGATGCCGGTTGTGCCAGTTGCAAGAAATCGGTCACCAGAAGATTGAGGCGCTCGATCTCCTCTTTCACATCTCCCGTGAAAGAGCGGAATCGATCTCTGGCTTGCGGATCCGTTGGTTCAAACTCACGACGAATTCTACCGACATGAAGTGATATGGCGCTGAGGGGATTACGAATGTCATGGGCAACACCTGCAGCAAGATCTCCCATCGTCTGAACCCGTTCACGATGCTCCAGGCCGCGTTCGATACGTCTCGCATCGGCGAGACGTTCAACCATGTCATTGAACTGACGACTCACAATGCCAAACTCCGGATCTTCCCGATCCGGAAGTCGTACTTCAAGATCACCACTCGCCACCACTCGCATGCCATCGACTACTTCGGTCACCGGGCGAACCAGACGAGTCCCCAGTAACCAGGCCCGGACCACGCCCAGCAGAAAGACCCCGATGGTGGCCTGTAAATCGCGCTGGCGTGCATCTCTGACGAGATTCTTCAGACGATCCAGATGCGGCTGTAAATCGATGCCAGAAGTGAAAAGAGTATCTTGCTCGGGGTATAGCCGACCCTCGTTGAGCCCGCCCTCTGGATCTACTTTCTCTTCGGTCAACGACACCGTGCCAGAAGGTGTCACCTCAGGGGCTTTAAATCCCATCTCTACGTCGCTGCGGGCCGGAGCTGAAAACTCGTTTGAGCCCGGACCATTCTCACCTTGGTCCAGTGCTCTTTCCGCCAGTGTCAAACCTTCAGCGACAACGCCAACGGCGAAATCTTCCTGTGCTGGATCGGACAGCTCTCTGCTTCGACCACCATATGCCATCGGCGGCTGGCCAGCCTCTCGATCCTCATCTCTCACCGAAAGTGCAGCGGCTCCACCTCTCCGCCCTGCAAAACGAGAACCTGTAGAAGCCTCGAAACGGCCAGATCTTGACGTAATCAAAATGGGATCGTTTTCCCCGATCAATGGTCGTCTCGCCGTGCTGGCCGGTTCTTCCTGCGGTAACGATTCTGATTTGAGACGCTGCTGCTTGACCGCTTCCCATTCGTTGTAGGCCAGCGCTTCTTGAACATCTACTTCGGGATGGTTGGCCTGAATCAGGGCTTGTATCAATTCGTCATTATTAAACTCTTCGATCATCCGCTCCGACTGCAGCGCCTCCTGGTACTCCAAGTCCAAACTGTTCTTTACATGTCGCTGAAGATTCCGCAGTAACGCACCCGTTTTTGCATCGGGCACTAGTTGAGTGCTTCCTGGACTACGGGGATTGGCATGAAACGTGATTGCGATTCGGGTCGGTCTCACCGGCACCGCAACGGTCGCATTCATCGTCAATTCCACCGTTTCGGCAACGATGCCCTCGGCCATCTCCTCGACCGCCTGGAGCAGCTGCCGCTCGCTGGCATCGTGTAACCAGCTTTGCGCTGCCAGGGTCCCTGCCAGCAAACAGCCAAGCAGGGCGACCAGTTTCATTCGTAGATTCCAGAAACGGCTCACACGACGCACAACCAAACATCCTCTCGTCCAAAACCAACGAAACCCAGGACCAGCGAGACACCAAACTTGCGAGACACGACAAAAACGGTCTCTATCCGACCGAAATCCATGCAAACCTCGTACCCCTCTATCTCGAGGCAGTTAGTTTTGCCCTGATTTCAGAACAGACTTCATAAGTACTTTTTATATAGTGGTTTATAAACGAACCATCGAGTCCGCCAGAAGCCCGACGAAATGATTTTACCCCATATGAGGACTCATATGGGGTAAAAGTGTATGATTCTAACGATAAACTCCCCAGATAAGGAAAGTGATTCAACCTCCCTTGGAGCAGCGAGATGTGCGAGGATTCTGCCCGCTGGCCCACTTTCTCGAGCGGAACTCGGAAAGTCTAACATCCAATAGGAGGCTCGATGCACATGTCCGGTCCCACTTATCTGTCTCTGTTGATGCTCCTGTGTTGCTTCCCCAGCACTCTCATCGCAGCCGACCCACCGACCGATTCGGATTGGAAAGATGCACTCGGTAAAGCGGTCACCGAACTGGTCACCAACCAGGAATCGATGGAGAAAGACCTCACCAAGAAAGAACCGGTCGCGCGGGAGTGGCCCTACGAAGGAGTCTACCGCGAAAGAGGTCAGATCCCACCGGGATACCGAGTTGGCGGCACCGCCATCGTCATGCGCTCGCTCGTCGAAGCTCCCGGCTGGAAAAAAGATCGTGCGCGCAAACAATCGCTCGCCCTCGGACTCCAGTTCCTGCTCGAACAAGCACAACTTGGCCCTCGAATGGGTGTCGGATTCAGCGGTGGTTACGACGTTCGTGATTGGGGTCATATCGAAGCGCTGGAAACGCTGCTTCGGATGAAAGAACTGGGAGCCATTCCCAAGGATGCACAGAAGCCAGTCCAGCAGCTATGCAAGGATCTCATCCACACTCTTGTCACTAATGAAATCCCAGGTGGCGGCTGGAACTACTCTCGCTCAAGACGACCCAACCGTCCCAGCGCCGCTTCGCCCTTCATGACCGCTCCTGCGGCGATGGCTCTGATGCGTGCTCGTGATCACGGTTTTCAATTCGACGCCGCCGTCATCGAACGAGGCCTCGATACCCTGGAGGCCGCACGACTCGAAACCGGGGCATTCCAGTATTCGACCAATCCCGAAAACGTCACGGGTCAAGGATTCGAAGCTGTCGAGGGGGCCTGTGCACGGATGGCGGTCAGCGAAACCGCATTGTGGGTGGCAGGACGAGGTAGCGTCGACAGAGTCCGCTCATCGATCAATGCTTTTCTCGAACACTGGGAATGGCTCGAAAAAAGACGGGCCCAGACCGGAACCCATAATCCGCCCTACTACATCGCACCCTATTATTTCTTCTATGCACACACTCATGCTGCCCGGGCCCTCCAGGCTCTTCCAGAAGATGAACGTGGCCCGCTCAGAGATCGCATCATGGCTCGTTTGTGGCAAGTTCGCGGCAAGGATGGGATGTGGAATGACCGGGTCTTCCCACGTAGCGCTTCTTACGGAACAGCGATGACAATTCTCGCCATCCAGGCCCAGCAAAGCCCACTACCCAAAGTCACCGCAGCCAGTAAAAGCAGCGAGAAGAGCCAGGAAAAGAAAAAGGATGCGCCAGCGGAATCACGACGAGGAGCGAGCCTCTAATCGACCAGCTCCTCATGCAATCGGCGTACGAATAATCCGACATCCGTGATGATCCCAAGAGCATGGGCCGATCCTCGATCAGCCAGCTTGGTCGCCACCGCTGGATGAATATCGACACAGACCAGCGGAATCCGGCCCGGCAGCATGTTACCGACACCAATCCCGTGCAGCATGCTCGCCAGTATGATGACCAGGCCGGCATCCTCGAGCTGTTCGGCGTACAGCTTTTGAGCCTCGATAAGATCCATCACCGTTTCTGGTAAAGGACCATCATCTCGAATCGATCCCGCCAGTACGTAGGGGATCTGATTCTTCACCAGCGAATGCATCAATCCGCTCGACAGAACACCGGATTCGACCGCCGCCTCGATGGAGCCCTCTGCACAGATTCGATTGATCGCACGCATATGGTGAGAATGGCCCTGTTGAACCACGGATCCATCCGAAACAGAAACTCCCAAACTGGTCCCCAGTAATTGAGCCTCGATATCATGAACGGCCAGTGCGTTTCCACTCAGCACTGCATCGACCCACCCATCAGCTGCCAGCTGTGAAAGTGCTGTAGAAGCACCAGTATGAACCACGACCGGCCCGGGAACCCAGACCACTTTCTTACCGGCTTTACGAGCCTGACGGGCAAGATCTGCAACCATCCGTGTGTGAACTTCAACTCTTCGTTCCGATGAGACATCGTTCGACATGAATGAAAACTGGTGAGAGTCTTGCGTCTGATCGTTGGTCTTGAGACGAACTCCAGCAGATCCCACAACAACCGGTTCTCCCGCAATCAGATCACGGAGCTTGGTACAACTCGGCACCGAATCACGGTGCGTGATACAGCCGTCCATCCGCTGGAAATGCAATCGCTCCCACTTCTCTCCGATAAGAATCTCGGTGTCATGATGAGTGGTGCTATAAAATCCCTCGGGAGCGACTCCGTCTGCCGGTGCGGGTTGCCAGTCCACCGGCTTCTCCTCCAGAGATTCGAAACCCAGTGGCAACAAGGTACGGATGAGCGATTCTCCGGCGGATTCCGATTCCGCCCGGATACAGACCTCAAGATCTGACCCGGTCAGACGGACCAGTTCCATCTCGCCTTTTGCTGCCTCTACGGCCTTCTTGAGGGCCACGAGAAGCAAACGGGGATCTTTTCCCTGATTGGCGAATATGTTTTTTTCGAATTTTGCGGACATCGTGAGACTATTCCCTGTGTTTCGAGCCGGGCCCCATCGACCTGTCGTCGCCGCAGGATAGCATGAGTCCAGCCGCAGGCGAGGGGGGCCCACTAGTTCCCCGAACAAAGGAAAGGGACTCCGTTGCTCCCAGATCTCAGGTTATCCCCCGGTGAAACGACCGGAATGGGAAACTCTCCTGACCAGACTCGACCGATGCAAACTCCACGACTGGAGAAGATCGGTCCTTTCATCGTCGAAG
>JBBWWC010000209.1:0-14488 GCA_050256555.1 Planctomycetota bacterium
CCGAAACCACGACAGACGATTCAGATCCAACAGCGCAGACCAAGCCGCCTGCCGCCGAATCCCAGAAACTACCCGAGTTTGTGGGCGTTCCACGCCGCGTCATGAACCGCACCCTCGCCAAACAACCCGAGCCTCAACCGGACATGTCGATTCCCATCGGCACCCCAACTCCCGATTTCATCGGAGAGATCTCTGCCGATGCCATCATCGAAAATCGCACTGGCCGTTACGGTGGAAGATTTGTCTATGCGATTCTCGGTGAAGTCGAAACCTTCAATCCGGTCGACCCGAAAGGAGCCACGGACCAGGAAATACGGTCACTGGTCTTCTCCGGATTGGTCGAATATTCAAATGGCAAATGGGAAACTAGTGAAGGCCTGGCCAAATCGTGGCAAATTTCCGATGACCAGCTCAAATGGACCTTCGTTTTGCGCGAAGGAATTTCCTGGAGCGATGGAAAGCCGCTGACGGTCGAAGATGTTGAATTTTCGTTCCAGGCGATCTTCCACGATCAAATCGCCACCAGCATCAAGGACGGATTCAAACATCCGGAAACAGGTGCGCTTCCACAAGTCAGCGTTGACCCCAGCAACAACACGATTATTTTCGAACTTTCCCGTATCGATTCACAGTTCCTGACCCACGTCGGGAACGTCAGAATAATTCCCAAACATCTGTGGAAAGATCACCTACAGGATCAAAACCCAACATTGCTGCAACAGATGACCTCCGATTCCCCACCCGAGCTGCTGGTCGGTTCCGGCCCATTCGTTCTCAAGGAATACGTCCCAGCCGAAAAGATTGTCTACCAGCGCAATCCATACTTCTGGAAGAAGGATGCCAGGGATCAACGACTCCCCTATCTTGACCAGGTCGTGATTCTCCTGGTCAAGGATCTCAATCTGCAGTGGCAGAAGTTTGAGGCTGGCGAACTCGACATCTTCATGGACGTACCCGCCGATCACTTCAAGGAAGCGGCCGCCATGGAGAAGGCAGGCACAGCCGATCTGGTCCGCCTCGGGGTCAGCCTGAATACCAACTGGGTTTGTTTCAATCTACACCCGGGCAAGGATCCAGAAACTGACGTCCCCTACGTCGAGGAACAGAAATCCTACTGGTTCAATCAGCTCAATTTCCGTAAAGCCGTCAACCACGCCATCGACCGCGATGGTATCCAGCGAACCGCTTTTCAGGGGCGAGCCACATCGATCTGGTCTTCCATCACCCCGGGTAACCGCACCTGGTACCACAAAGGAGTCGCAACGTATCCACCGTCCCAGGACAAGGCGAATCAGTATCTAGATGACCTGGGCTGGCTCGACACTGACGGGGACGGGATTCGCGAAGATGACCAGGGCCGTCCAATTCGCTTCAATCTGAATACCAATGTCGAAAACAACGTTCGCCAGCAAATCGGCAACATGATCGCTCAGGATTTGAAGAAGGTCGGTATACAGGTCAATTTCAAACCACTCATTTTCAACGACCTGGTGACGAGTCTGCGTGACAGCCACAAGTGGGACATGATCCTGCTCGGCTGGGGTGCTGGCGTGCCGCCTGATCCAGCCAACGGGAAGAACATCGTACTGTCGAGTGGCCGACTTCATGCGTGGTATCCACAACAACCGAAACCGGCGACTCCATGGGAAGCTCGCATCGATCAGTTGATGGCCATGATGGATGAAGAGCTAGACGACAAAATTCGAAAGAAATACTACGATGAGGTCCAGGAGTTAACCGGACAGAACATTCCAATTCTCTACCTGATCGCAGCGAACTCCTATGCAACGGTACAGAAAGATCGCATCGGGAATCTATGGCCTAGCTTGCTCCGACCGATGCTGACCTGGAACATCGAAACACTCTGGATCAAAAACCGAGAACAGTGAAAATAAACACTTGCTGACATTTACGCTCCGCCGAATGCTATCGATACCTCCACTGATACTGGTGGTATCACTGTTGACCTTCCTGCTGCTAAAAACAGCGCCAGGAGATTTCTATAGCCAACAAGAAGTAGACCCAATGCGTTCCTTGACGGAGGTTCTCCGGCAAAAAGAATCTGCCGGACTACTCAATCGGCTAGCCCCATCAGAACTCGACAATCTCGGCGAGTTCACCGACAGTGGATCGACCTGGTCATTTCAAGACGATGGCCTACCGACACCAACCATCATCTGCGATGGAAAGGTCGTCAACGGGCGCTTTGCCAGTCGTAGTCTTCTCAACTTCCAGATCGGGCCGACCAAATACCAGTGCGATGACGAAGGTGTGGTCTATCGCAAAGTTGGCCCGGTCGAGGGGTTCTTCTCCTGGTTCTTCAATGCCCTGACCGGTGACTTTGGCCGCTCGTACAAGTTCAATCGCCCCGTTTTCGGAATCATCGCCGAAAGGCTCTGGAACACCCTGATTCTGTCGGTCGCAGCGCTGGTCATCGCTTACGGGTTGGGCATCCCACTCGGCATCTTCGCTGCGGTAAAACCAAACTCACCGATCGACCATACCGCCGGTATTCTTGCTTTCATCGGACTTTCAGTTCCGACCGTTTTCTCTGCTTTACTTGCGGTTCTGTTCGCCACATACAGCGGTCTATTTCCCATCGGAGACATGCGATCGCTCGACTATGACCTCTATGGCTTCTGGGGAAAACTTGGAGATCGACTCCATCACTTGTTTTTACCGGCGCTGGTTCTGGGGACCTCAGCCATGGCTGGCTACATGCGACAAGCACGTGGCAATATGATCGAGGCACTGGGACAGGATTACGTCCGAACGGCTCGAGCCAAAGGCGTCTCTCACACCGGAGTTCTGTTCAAACATGCCTTCCGCAATGCCGTCAATCCACTCGTCACGCTGTTTGGATATTCACTGGCCAGCCTTCTCAGTGGCAGCCTTCTGGTCGAAATCGTCATGAACTGGCCAGGCCTTGGCAGGCTGGTCTTCGAGGCCATTTCTGCCAAGGATGAACCCCTGGTCCTGGCCAGCGTTTTGATCTCAACTCTGCTGCTGGTTTTTGGCAACCTGGTCGCTGATCTGCTGCTGGCGATGGTCGATCCGAGAGTGAGGCTGTCCTGATGGTGGAGCAGAATAACCAACAGGCACCACCTCGAGGCCCATGGTCGATGTTGTGGTACCGCCTGCGTAAAAACCGCATCGCAATGATCGGTGCAACGATCCTGGTGGTTCTTTACCTGCTCAGCTGTTTCGGTGGGTTCATCGGTCCATACGGTATCAACGACACCAATAAATACACCGTCAAGTACGGCCCGATGCTTCTCGGCAGCTACACCATCGAAAAGATCGGCGAAGTCATCGCTGAGGACCAGGACTTCAACGAAGTCGTGTTCGACACTTATTCCAGAAATTGGGACTGGTTTGATGGCGGCGTTCACTTCCACGACAGTGATGGAAATTTCACCCTTCGCCCACATGTCCATCCACTCCGGGAATACGTGTCGTGGGACGAATACGGCGAATCCGAGTTCCTGCTGGCAGAGGACCGCTCGATCTCCATCCCGATTCGTTTTTTCGTAGATGGAAAAGAACCCCATGAGCTGTTCAGTCTTTGTGGTTTCTTCCCCATCAAAGGAATCAAACATCTGATGGGAATCGACGTTCGAGATCTTCCCGACCCAGCCCAAGCAGGAAATGAAAATCTTCATGTCGGCTTATTCCTGTTCGGCACAGACATCCTCGGACGAGACCTGTGGACGCGAATCCTCTACGGAGGTCAGGTATCGCTATCGGTCGGATTGATCGGGATCATGATCAGCATCTCCATCGGTCTCGTGATCGGCGGAATCGCCGGCTACTTCGGTGGCCAGGTCGATTTCTGGTTGATGCGATTGGTCGAACTACTACTCGCCATTCCCGGCCTGTATCTGATCCTGACTCTCCGCTATGCGATTCCCGATGAACTGTCGCCACGTCAAACCTACATGATGATCGTCGCCATTCTCGCCATCGTTGGCTGGGCCAGCACCGGAAGAATGATCCGTGGCATGATTCTCAGCCTACGTGAAAGTGAGTATGCACTCGCGGCCAGAGCCCTGGGAGGTTCCTCGGCGCGGGTAATTCTAAGACATTTGCTACCCAACACAGCGTCCATCGTGATCGTCACTGCGACCCTGTACGTCCCCTATTACATCCTTGGCGAGGTCGCACTGTCGTTCCTCGGATTCGGCATCACCGAACCCGATTCGTCCTGGGGACTGCTTCTCAAGGATTGCAACGTTTCAGAAGTACTCAAGTACAGTCCCTGGTTGATCACCCCCGGGTTCTTCATCTTCCTGGCTGTACTGGCCTACAATTTCCTCGGCGACGGACTTCGCGATGCCGCTGACCCGAGGGCCTATCTCGGCTTGTCGAAAAAGGCCAAGTCCTGATACCTATTGGCCCCCTACTGTTTCTCACTGCTGCCTTGTTCTGCACCGCAGACACGTACCCACTTGATCAAGAAAGTCCACCATCCGTACTCCTCATTATCGTCGATGACCTCGGCTGGAAGGACCTCGGCTGCACCGGCAGCACCTTCTATGAAACTCCATCGATCAACCGACTCGCACAACAAGGTGTTCGGTACACCCGCGCCTACGCTGCCTGCCCTGTTTGCAGCCCAACACGTGTCAGCATCCAGACCGGCGTGCATCCGGCTCGCCTATCGACCACCGACTACTTCGGCGCCCCCGGTCCGGATCGCTGGAATCGAAAGACCCCCTCTCTGCCGGCAACTTACGTTGATCGTCTTCCACTCGAACAACAGACGATCGCCGAGATATTGAAAGAGAATGGCTATGCAACATTTTTTGCAGGCAAATGGCATCTAGGCCCACAAGGATACTGGCCCGAAGATCAGGGTTACGACGTCAATCGTGGCGGGATCACTCGTGGAGGCCCTTACGGTGGTAAGAAATATTTCTCACCGTACGGAAATCCACGCCTCGAAGATGGCCCCTATGGAGAACACCTGCCCGATCGACTTGCCAGCGAAACGATCCAGTTCATCGAAGAGCATTCGTCAGAGCCATTCCTTGCAGTACTTTCGTTCTACTCGGTACACACACCGCTCATCGCTCGCGAAGACCTGACAAATAAGTACCTCAACAAAGCAAAAGAACTGAAACTTGAACCTCGCTGGGGCCAGGAAGGACAACGCAAACTACGCATGGTCCAGCAACATGCCGTTTATGCCGCCATGGTCGAAGCCATGGACATGGCTGTCGGTCGTGTCCTGGATCGGTTGTCACAACTAGAGCTGGATGACAAAACGATTGTCATGCTGATTTCTGATAATGGCGGCCTTAGCACTTCCGAGGGACATCCGACCAGCAATCTGCCATTACGGGCCGGAAAAGGCTGGATGTATGAAGGCGGAATCCGTGTGCCGTTCATCGCACGCGGTCCAGAGATCCAGGGCAACGGGAGAGTCAGCTCACGCAACATCCAGAGCACCGACCTGTTGCCCACCTTGCTGAAACTGACCGGTCTCTCAGCACCCACTGACTGGCAACCCGACGGCCATTCATTCCACGCATCCTTGCAAGGTAAGGAAACCAGGACTGCCCCACCACTCTTCTGGCATTATCCGCATTACGGCAATCAGGGTGGAAGTCCAGCATCAGCGATCCTCGATGGAGATCTCAAGTTGATTGAACATCTCGATGATGGAAAACTGGAACTCTTCGATCTATCGAAGGATCCTGCAGAAAGCAACAATCTCAAACAGCAACAACCCGAACAAGTCGCACGTCTCCATCAGTTGCTGCAAGACTGGCGAATCAACGTCGCCGCACGAATGCCGACTCCACGTAAAGAACAGAAACCAACGCCAGCCGATTAGCGACGCTCGGCGATCGATTCCAGCGCCTCCGGATTGGCAACGCTCGACAGATCACCGAGATCTTGTTCACCCAGATGACGGGCCCGGATCAAACGTCGAACGATCTTGGCACTTCGAGTCTTTGGAAGATCATCGACAAAGTAAACCGTACGCGGTCGATCGACCTTACCGAGAGCCTCGACCACCTGCTCGATAAGTTCCAGACGCAAAGATTCATCCTCCTCGACACCCGGATGCAACACGACAAAACAAACCAGCTCAGTACCTTTGAGTTGATCTGGAACGCCTATCGCCGCCGCTTCGCTGACTGCGTCATGTTCGATCAGCGCCGATTCGATTTCTCCCGGCCCCACGCGTCGACCGGCAATATTTAAAGTGTCGTCGGCACGACCTCGCAAAAACCAATCGCCTTCCGAATCAACGATGGCCCAGTCGCCATGGTTCCAGACTCCAGGAAACTTCGACCAGTATGTTTCGAGATATTTGGCATCGGCATTCCAAAGAGATCTCGTCATCGAAGGTGCTGGAGACTTGCAAACCAGATAACCAACATCGTCGACAACACTGTTGCCATCCTCATCGAAAACATCGACATCCATTCCCAGACCAGGAGACTGAAGCGATGTCTCGGCGATGGGCAGCACCGGCAAAGGTGCCAGGAAACATCCAACGATATCAGTTCCCCCTGAGATATTAATAATCGGCAGCTGGTTCCTACCGACCTTTTCGAAAAACCAACGGTAACTTTCAGGGTCCCACGGTTCCCCGGTAGAGCCCAGCATCCGCAACGAATCCATCGGATGCGAATCTACCGGCCCGCTACCTGAGCGCATCAATAGACGGATGGCCGTGGGGCTGATTCCCAGATGCGTCACGCCAAATTTCTCTACCGTTGACCACACTCGATCCGCCCCTGGATAATCCGGAGCCCCTTCAAAAACGACGAACGGAACCCTGTTAAGCCAGCAGCCGATGATCTCCCATGGCCCCATCATCCAACCGATATCAGTAAACCACCAGAAAAGATCTGTTTCCTGGACATCAAAATTGTAACGAAGCTCTTTGCCCATCTGAGCCATGCAACCGGCATGAGTATGAACAGTACCCTTGGGCTGACCGGTAGTTCCACTGGTGTAGATCATCAAAGCAGGATCCATGGCTGCCATCGATTCGGTGGGCGAAACATCATCGAGTGTCGATATCGATTCCTGCCACCACAAATCACGGCCAGCACGCATCGGAGCATCTCCGGCTCCGCGTTTCAAAACGATGCTATGAGTCAGGTCAGAAACCCCATCCATGGCGAGATCTGCCTGCTCCTTCAGCGGAAAGGTTTTACCGCGACGCATACCTAGATCAGCGGTGAACAAGACCTTGGCACCAGAGTCCAGCAACCGCTCTCGAACAGCTGGTGCTGCATATCCGCTAAAAATAGGGATAAATACCGCACCAACTTTCATCGCTGCTAACATTGCGAAGACCACTTCGGCCACCATCGGCATAAAACAGGCCACGCGATCTCCACGCTTAACACCAAGACCACGAAGCAAATTAGCCAGCCGATTCATCTCGACAGAAGCCTCGTGGAAATCCCACCTCCTGGCATGGCCCGCCTCATCTTCAGCAACCAGAGCGAGACGGTCGGGGATTTCAGCGGCAGGAACATCCACACAATTGAGAGCGATATTGGTTTTCCCACCAATGAACCAGTCGGCCCATTCGGGCCCCTGCGACAAATCAACGACCGAGTCAAAAGGTTGCGTCCAGACAACTCCCAGATCATGAAGCACTGCTGGCCAGAACTGTTCAGGATGATTCTGGCTCCAACCGACAAAGTCACGAACCGATGAGTCTACGCAGCTTGAATCGATCGGCTGACCCAGGGACCTCATCAATTGAGAGATACGACTTTTCTCAATCGCTTCAGGATCAGGATTCCAGATCAATCGACTCATCGAGTACTCCTGGTTCGAGCCGCAGCAACAAGACCTTGATAGTCTTCGATGCATTGACCGGTCAAGGATCCACTGGCGCAGCTCGAAAGTGCGCGACCATCAATTGTGGCGACTGGCTGAACCCCCTGAATTGATCCGGTCAAAAAGATCTCCTCCGCTGCCAGCAGATGTCCACCATCAAAATGGCCTTCCTCTACTGACACTCCAGCCCGCCGCAGAAGATCGAGGACCTTGGAGCGTGTGATCCCAGCCAGGATCAGATCCTCGCTACAGGTATAAACAATCTGATCTCTGGCCCAGAAAACATTCGCCGATGTGGCTTCAGTGACGACACCATCTGGGGACAGCAATACAGCGTCGTCCGCCCCGGCTTCCTGAGCTTCATTACGAGCCAAAATCGACCCCAGATAATTCCCATTCTTGACGCCTGGGTCGAGACACTGCGGCGGAATCTTGCGCCGATCAGCGACTATCAGATCGATTCCGCAGCCTGCTTGATCATTGTTGAAATTAGATTCTGTGCTGGTGACCAGCAAACGGGAATGGCAACCCGAGATTCCGATCTGGCCCGCCACTCGATCTCCTCGTGTCAGAGTCATCCGCACTACGGAATCACGACCTTCTGGAATCCTCGAAATGACCTCATGGATAACATCTTGCAAGAATCTATCATCATGAGTCAATTCGATGTGGAACAGTTTTGCTCCTTTACGAAAACGATCCAGATGGTCGGACAAAAACAGAGCCTGCCCCGCAACTGTCCGAAAAGTTTCAAACACCGAATCGCCATAGAGGAAGCCACGATCGACAACACCTATCGTTGCTTTAGAAGTTTCGATGACCTGCCCATCCATCCACGTCCACGAGGAGACTGTATCGAAACGCTTGGCGCTCATGCTAGATCCTCCAGTAGCCCACCCACATCTCCAGAAAGATGTTTTTCAACTGCAATCTCAGCCAGTGCCGGAAACAACAAAGCGGAATGCTCACCACAGGCTCCCGGCGTCGCTATTCTTCCACCAGCGCTGGAAACTGACGTGGCAGGCGCATCCACCGGACCGATTCGATGTTCACAACGAGCTTTGGTCACCGTGGCTTCTACAAATCCGTTGATCCAGGGCTCCTTGCTTTGACGAAATTCGCTACAGGCATCCCAATCAACGGAAGGTGTCGTGGTACCGACTGGATTCAGAGCACGGTGAAGATATAGATCATGCGAACCGTCCTCGTTGTCGATGAGGATGACTCGCTCGTCTGGCCAGTAAATGACAGGCGGTAAATCGGCGCAAATATCTAGTGTGAAAATAGAAACGGCCTCGCGTGAAAACGGATGCCGAACGGATTGCTTCTCGAGAAGATCCAGAGAAAAGACGCCGGCGCAGAGAAATACTTTCTGGGCAATCCCCTGACGGACCCCGGCACTGAAATGGACTCCATCGTCTTTCTCGACGATCGACGAAAGGGCACAAGATGCATGAAATCGGCCGCCAGCTTTTCTTATCCGCCACATCAGGGCACTGGCGACAGAAACCGGGCTGACCGTAGCGCCTTGCTGATCGTAATAACAACTGGGCCCATCCGAACCGAGACCCGACCAGCGTCGCGCAGAATCTTCCGATTCCAGTATTTCCAACGCAGGATCAGCGAAAGATTGGTGCTCGGTAGGCATCAAAACACCACAGCGGCGTAATCCAGGATCAATTTCGATCCAATCCTGCCAACCTTCATAGAGCTCGTGAGATCGTTGATTCACCTCGCGCCAGCCAGGAAACGCAGGATTGAGCAACGGGACTCGGGATCCAAATGGGGCTACTTGCGGTGTTTCGAGAGCATCGACCAGGATTACCGATCCCGCTTCCCTTCGTAAAAGATGGTCAACGACCGCCAAACCGGTCGATCCAGCTCCAACAACGAGATGATCGCAATTGAGCGGTAGCAAGTCAGCTCCTCCTGAACCGTGGCGAAATCAAGTCCTGAAAGGGAGCCTATCACCTCCCCTGCGGAGGCTCCAGCGCAGCACACTTGACCCGCGGGATAAAATTCTCAAGGATGCGAGCCAGCGATCCATCTTCTCGTTGGAAAGAGGAGTCCTCGATGTTCAGAACGATTCTTTCGGCCTTCAGCCATCTTTCACTGCTCCGGGTCATGTTGCTACTGACGTTCATGTTTTCCCTCGGCTGCCAGGGCACGGGAATGCGCAATCAAAGCAACAGTCCATGGCCCCATCTCTCATCCGAAGACCCCGTCGCTCGAATCCAGGCGATACACGCCATCCAGAGCACTAATTTTCGAAGAAATGCTCCCTATCTATTTCCACTGCTCAATGACCCGGACCAGTGGGTTCGCTTTAACGCCCGTTCGGCCATCCTGATCCTTGCTGGAGATCACCGCCAATCGGCACCTCCCTATGATTATCTGGCCACCCCACAAAACCGAAGAAAGTCGATCCAGCACTTTCGTGAATGGTGGAATCGAACCTTTTCGCCGCCTCCAGCCTGATCACAAAAAAAACACTCAAGTCTTCTGTTCGTAACGTCGAAAGAAGAGATGGACAAGAATGTCATCGATCCACATCGGTCCGATGGTGATTGTCCGAAACTTTTTGGCGTGGGAGACAGTTCATGAATCAGAAATCCAGCTCCGCTCTGTCGATATTCACCAGGCTTGGTGTCATCGGCTGCGTTTGCCTCAGCGTTCTTGTCTTTTCTGGGATCTTTGCCCCACAGGGACTGACCACACAATCGGACTCGATCGCATTCTTTCTCGATCACGCTAACGATGTGCGGGTTGGCAGCAGGATCACATTCCGTGGAATCCACGTAGGGTCAATTGAATCGATCGATCTGATTCGATTCGATGGTACAAACATAGCTCAGGCCCAATCGACACAAAAAGACCCACTCTCCCCACGCGTCAAAGCCACGGGCACCATCCAGAGCCAAATCAAATCATTCATCACCGATGACAGCACTTTGACCGTGCGGAAAAACAACCATCAGATTTCGACCATTGACATCCAGCCAGGAAATGGAACCCCCATCGCCATCGACGGTATCCTTCACATCCAGCAGCAATCCAGCATGGATCTCGAAGACGAGCAAATCCTGGCCATCCAGTCGCTACGGCACGCAGCAGAATCGTTCACCAATTTATCCCAGATGATCGCTGGAGATGACGGACTCGACAAAACCTTGAGAACTCTCGGGGATGCGGGACACAGCGTCAGAGATACTGCCGAGGAGATGCGGATCCTGATTCGTGATGGAAGATCACCATTCCTGACCTCATTACAGCAACTCGAAGACATACTTGTTGAAATCCGAGCACACAGTCAGGCTTTCCCGGAAATGCTCGACTCGATCGGGAAAGCAGGAAAACAGGGCGAACAAACACTCTTCAACATTGAAAAACTGCTCCAGGAAAACAGGACTCCGTTCAGGACAACGCTGGAAAATCTTCAGTACACCAGTGAAAACTTTCATGCCCTGGCCGCAGAATTGAGACGCCGCCCATGGCGCATCCTGAACGCTCCTGGAGACCGTGAAAGTGCCTTCATTGCACTCCATGATAGTGCTAATCGATATGCTGAAGGTGCGCTGGAAGTCCGACGTGCCACCGAGCAGGTGCGCGACTTGCTCGACCGAAGAGGCGAAGACCGATCGATCATTCAAAAACTCGATCAAGCGCTGCAAGGACTTGCCGACCGCCTCACCCGACAAGAAGATCTCGAGGCTTCATTGCTCAAGCGCACCCAGGACCTGGCATCACCACGCTAGGACTTGCTGCGATCGTTCTTGAGCCGCTGATCCAGCTCCTTTAGCGTCTTGCGCAAAACCACTCCGGTGTGACTGCGGCGAGATCGCGCCACCTTTTCCGGGGTTCCCTCGGCCACCACTTTCCCTCCGCCAGCACCACCTTCCGGTCCAAGATCGATAACGTGGTCAGAAGATGCGATCAAATTCAAATCATGTTCAATCACGATAACGGTGTCACCACGATCCACCAAACGATGCAGCATCTTCACGAGAAGCCGAACATCGGAAAAGTGAAGCCCGGTTGTCGGTTCATCTAAAATATAGACTTTGCGACCTCTACTTCTTCTTCCCAGCTCGGCGGCAAGTTTAACCCGTTGAGCTTCACCACCTGACAGCGTCGTCGCCGGCTGGCCCAGCGACAGGTAACCCAGTCCAACATCTTGAAGCGCCTGAAGCATCGAAGAGATCGCCGGTATATCGGCGAACAAATCGAGGGCATTCTGGACATCCATTTCCAGGACGTCTGAAATACTGCTGCCTTTCCAGCGCGCATTGAGCGTTTCTTTCTCGTAACGCTTACCTCGACACCCCTCACACTGAACCCACACATCACTCAAGAAATGCATCTCGATGAGATGGCCACCCTTGCCCTCACATGATTCACAGCGGCCACCTGCAACGTTGAAGGAAAATCGTCCTGGCCCCCAGCCCCGCATACGCGCCAGTGACGTTCGAGCGAAAAGGGCGCGAATCGGTGCCATGACACCGGTATAAGTCGCCGCATTGGATGCCGGAGTCCTACCCAGCGGTTGCTGATTAATCACTCCCAGACCGTCAAAAAGCTCACTTCCTTCCAACGAATCATGGGCAGCACTCGCTGGTCGCGCAGCCGCTAATCGAGTCGCAAGTTCGCAAGCCAGGATATCCATCACGAGTGTCGACTTTCCGGAACCGCTGACTCCCGTCACGGTGGTAAAAACACCGGTCGGAAAAGTGACATCGATATTTTTCAGGTTATTGGCTCTGGCTCCGACAATCTTTAAACAGCCCCCGTCACCGGGACGCCGAGAAACGAGTTCACAAACCACCTCGCGTCCTGACAGGTAGGCACCAGTCGGTGAATTCTTGTCCTTTTCGATGGAAGAAGAATGGCCCTCAGCCATCACCTCTCCGCCAAGTACTCCGGCTCCCGGCCCAAGATCGATCACATGATCTGAACGGCGAATGGTACGACTATCATGCTCGACAACGACCAGCGTATTGCCTTGATCTCTGAGGGCTTCGAGCGAATCGAGCAATCGGTCCACGTCTCGTGGATGAAGCCCGATGGTCGGCTCATCGAGAACATAGAGGACACCCACCAGCTGATTGCCAATCTGTGTCGCCAGCCGGATTCTCTGGGCCTCTCCACCGGAAAGAGATTCGGTCGAGCGATCCAGCGCCAGATAACCCAGTCCTACCTGCTCAAGAAAACGAAGCCTCCCGGACACTTCGAGCATGACCTGATCGGCTACTTCTTTTCGATAACCGTCGAGCTCAAGGTGTTCAAAGAAAGACAGCGCATCTTCGACGGTTCGCTGACAGACTTCGGAAATGTTTTCGCCGTTGATCCGAACTTCAAGAAGCTCTTCTTTGAGTCTTCCACCCTGGCAGCCTGGGCATTTCAGGATGGTCAGGTGATCCTCGATCGCCTTGCGCCAGCGGGGAGAATTAGCGCGCTGATGCCAGACCGAAACCCGTTTCACCAGCCCTTCCCAGGTCGAACCGGTGACACGTCGTAAACGACCACTACCGCGCCTTGTTCTGAACGTCACGGGATAAGAAAGGTCGCCAGTACCATCCAGGATGATGCTCCAACCATCTTCCCCCAGGTCAGAGACCGGATCTGCAGGATCAAATCCGTGCTCCAGCAACGCGGCATCGATGACTTTGCGGACTCGACCACTTTTGCGCCCGATCCATGAACCGAGGCGATGCCCCATTGCGCCATGAAAGAGTGGTAAATCCGGATCGGTGATCAAAAGGCGAGGATCCACCTGCTTGAGAACACCCAGTCCCGAACAATTGTGGCATGCTCCTGAATGGTGATTGAATGAAAACAATCGTGGCGTCAAATCGTGTGCCAACATCATGTGCCCGGAAGGACAAGATGGGCGGCGTGTAAACTGAAGAACTTCCTGTCCCTTTGCATCGGCGACGACCAAACGGTCACCGCCTCTGCGGTAAGCTTCTTCAACACTTTCCGCAACACGGGTTCGACCTGATTTACGCGGGCGTAATCGGTCAACGACCACATCTACTTGCTCAACGTCTTCAAATTCTTCCAGCGTCGCCAGGTCTTCAATTCTGAAAATTTCCCCATCGACTCGTACCCGCGCATATCCTTCTCGAATTAAATCTTTTGGCGCCAGAAACGGTCGATCGAGTGGCGCCAGAAGTAATGTGGCCTCGTCTTTACGTTGATCAAGAATCGCACGACTGGCAGAAGCAGGTGTCGTGGCTTCAAGACTGGACCCACACTCTGTGCAATGAGCGGTCCCCGCTCGAGAAAACAGAATCCGCATGTAATCGTAGATCTCCGTCGAGGTCGCCACTGTCGAACGAGGATTGGACCCCCGGTTTCTTTGATCGATGGCGATCGCCGGAGCAATCCCCTCGACACGATCCACTTCGGCGCGATCCATCTGGCCAAGAAATCTTCTGGCATAAGTCGAAAGACTCTCGATGTAGCGTCGTTGGCCCTCAGCAAAGAGGATGTCAAATGCCAGCGTGCTTTTCCCCGAACCGCTGGGACCGGTAACCACAGTGAACTTACCGGCAGGAATCTCAACTCTGACATCCTTGAGATTGTTCTGACGAGCGCCCTCAATCAAAAAATGATCAACCGGCTCACCAGAACCAGAACCGCGCTTCTTACCACGTTGGGAGGTAACTCGTTT
>JBBWWC010000210.1:0-31961 GCA_050256555.1 Planctomycetota bacterium
ATCCTCATCATTATCGAGATATTCGGCGAGTACTGCCGCAACGTGTCTCATCTTCTTCTTCGAAAATCCCTTGGTTGCGAAAACATGCACTCCGAATACAGAAGTGTATTTATCAAAAACAGCATCGAGTCCAGGAAGGGCAGCAGGTACCTCCCGGATGACCAAATCAGGAGTATTCAGTTCAACCATCGGTACGCCTACGGCTGGAAAATGTGCCAGGAAAATCGCCAATAAAGCAGTAGAGATCATCTGCCCTCTCTTTCTTCCATGATTGAAATATCGAGACCGATCGTAACCTACGGATGCGATCGGGTCTCCAGAAGCCTTCCCGCTCGAGCCTCCGACGACTATCCTCTGTCGCAAAGGGAGGATCTATGGCCGGGTTTGCTAGGAGTCTCTGGAACCACCTGATGCGGTCGAATCTACACCCGCTCGATCCACCAAAAGCCTGGCGTGTCGCACGTGGGTCTCAATCAGCCAGCCGTTTCCAAAAAACTCTCACAGAGCTAGGGGTCCGCACCGCCATCGATTTACGCCGCGCCATATCCTCCGACGCCCATACAGGACTCATCGACTTCGCCTCACTTGGAATCAACTATCACAACTTCCACCTCCGCTCTTCTGGATTGCCTCACCCCGATTCTCTTTTGCGATTTGTTGAGCTTCTCGATACTGCTGAGCGACCCATTCTCTTGTACTGCAAAAGAGGAAAAGACAAGACCGGCTTCGGATCTGCTCTTTATCGACATCTGATCTGTGGCGATGACATCGATCTTGCATGGCAACAGTTACGGTTCATCCCGTACGGCCATCGACGCCCAAAGCACGAGGGGCCTTACTGGTTCCGAGATCTGATCGAAAAAGAAGCTCCGAAAGATTTACGAAGCTGGATTCGTGACGAATACCCACGAATTTTTGCAGCGAAAGTCGCTTCAGGTGAAGTGGTGCCGATTACTTCCACCGGAGAAAATCCAACAGCTAGTTCTTGAAATCAAAACTGAGAAGTCAGCCCAAGAGAACTAGTTTTTGCGCCAGTGGATCTATAAACACAGTGAATCTATAAACACAGTGAATCCATAAACACAGTGAATCTATAAAAGACGCGGAGCCCCCGGGCGATAAGCCCAGGGGCTCCGGTGAGGAGGTGTTTCTGGTTTTAAGCCAGGGTCGGGGGGGATCGCCAGCCCGCCTTCGGCGCCCCCCCTTCCCATGACCACTGATCCGGACAGGTAACAATGTCGGACAGGAAATTTTGGATTATTTAGAAAACTGCCTGATATACAGAATTTGGTCTATATCAGGCTATTGGAGTGGATTTGGGATCGGCTCGGAAGAGCAAGAGCGGCACGGAAAACCAAAGAAACCAGCAACAGCGCATTCACTACAGCGTGATAAACGATCGAGAGCGACTTGTAACCGTCGATACTGAGTAGCACTTCTGGCTGCATCTTCAGCAGAGACAAAGCGAACCGTTCCGACCCAGTACATCGAACAGCTGTCGCAACGAGCAATCTCACCGACACAATTCTGGCAACCGGAACAATCGATACCTGTCGGTCCAGATTCGCCACGAGCTAGCGCCCAGGTCAATTCAGAAAAGTAAAGTTGGCCAGCAACAAAACCATGACGACAACGTGGGCAAAACTGATCCTCCCGTGCCACTTCCCGACATAGATTACACAGAATCGTCGCCGTATCGATTTCATGGCCATGGGCATCCAGAGCGTCGTGAAATTCTCGAGATGGAACTGTGAGTCCTGCGACCAAACCATGTTCGCAAAGATCGCACCAACCGTTATTCGGTAACGCTTCAATACAACCCGAGCAGCCCGAATTGAAATCCGAATAAATCCGGTTCTCTCCCAGCTGACAACCAGAAGAAAATAAAATTATGGCCAGAAGCCAGCGCGCCGGATCAGTTCCGATCAGGGGCAACCATTGAATGCGGTGCAATCGAGATTTCCTCCTGGTGTCAAATCCTCACCACAATCTGGATTTGGATCCGCAGGACTTGGCCCATTACCAAACAAGAAAGTCAGCAGATAGATGGCATCACCGAGATCAACAGCATTGTCATCATTTCCATCCAGCGCCTGGCGGCAATCAGTATTGGTGCCACTAAACAAATACCCGAGCAAGAAAATCGGATCGGTAATATCAATTGCAGAATCCTGGTTTGTGTCACCTCGAACAAAATTCTGTGCCGGAGGGGGAGGGGGTGCGGTCACGGAGATGCAATCAACACAGCTAAAGCTATCAGAGCCGCCGGCACCGGTAACTGTCAAAGTAACGGTATAAAGACCAGCATCGTTATAAGTATGAGTAGGACTGGCGGAAGTTGAACTGCCACCATCACCATAGCTCCATGACCAGGTGTCGATGCCTCCTGTTGAAGTATCAGTAAATGTAACAGTAAGTGGTGATTCGCCACCTGTCACATCCGACACAAAGCTCGCCGTCGGCGCAGGCGGTGGCGGTGGGGGGCCACCAGCATCAACACTACCGGTATCACCATTATAGTTCGTCGGAGTATTCGCACCCACGAACAGTTGACCCGTCGCAAGGTTTTTCTGAATCGACATCACGCCATCGATGGGCAAATCCGGAGTTGGATAGTTCCAAACATCGTAGGTGTACCACGTGATGGTATCTCCAGAGAGAGCCATGAAGTTATCGGGAAGAATGTAATCCGGGGTTGGGGCTCCGGGTAAATTTGCGAACCCCTGTGTCGCCACAAGAAGATGCGCAAAGGAAGTGTCCCCAGCAAGATTACCAGTAAATAAAAACTCCGCGCCCGTAACGGTACTCCGGATGTATTTATTATTCATGAAGTTTTCACAGCAAGCAGCCATCGGAACATGCAACTCGACAAATTGAATCGAACCATCGGAATTCGAATACAGTTCATTGATGTCCCATAGATGCCCTCCCGCAAGCGCAGGAACAGTGGCGAAAATCAGCGGCAAAAGTAAGATCAAATAAGAAAAACGCAACATGTCTACCTCTACTTCCTTGCAGTACGCGCAACCTTGTCTCCCAGGCGCATGTACTATTTACTGTTTTGAATAACAGGCCGCGCTCACTCTGATTTCGTAACCCCACTTTTCACGCATGGTTCGTAGATCCTGCTGAATAAGTGGTGAACTTCTTCGATAAAAGTGTAACGCTGTGGCAATTCTACCACCAATAGCGCTATGAATAATGCGCTATCTCAAGATTCCTGCGGGTCACTAGATGCGCCATAACGAAGCTCTAGAGCTCTCGCAGAAACTGACGGAAGGGACTCTGCTGCCATCCAAGAAACGATGTGCAAACGGTCAAATACATGTCCTGGTACCCAACCCTGGCCAGAAACTTTTTCAAGGCCAGCGATTTTGCCACCAACAGCCTCGACAAACAGGGGAACTGTATTCTGATGACCACAGATCACCACGCAGTCACCCGCCTCCATCGATGAAAGTGCGCTTCTCCAGGCCGGCGAATCTTCAGCCGAGATGGTTTTGATTTCGCGACCCACCGCTGCTGCAAGAGGCTCAAGAGTTTCACGTGTACGACGATATTCGGTACATAACAAACGAGTAATGGAAACCCCGCAAAGGACTCGGGCCAATGCCTTGGCGCGCTCCTTGCCCTTACTACTGAGGGATGGATCTCTACCACCCTCCTTCTCCGCATGGCGCAAGACCAGCAAGGTACAGATTCCCGTTTTAGATGGGTCATTCATCGCAATGCCTCCGCATACAAGCATCCTGTCTTCATATCACCTCGACAACCAGCTACTTCATACAATAAAGGCTTAGAACCCTACCAGGGAATTGAAATGCTCTTGATGGTGGAAAGCATCTTCATCGCCTCGACCACCCCTTCTTTGATACCAAGACCACTATCCTTGACGCCGCCGAATGGACTGGTCTCGGTACGCCAACCGGGCACATCGTTGATATTGACGGTGCCGGTTCGAATCTTCTTAGCCGCAGTCATCGCCACAGAGAGATCAGAAGTCACAACACCTGTCGACAATCCATAGGCAGAATCGTTAGCTAACTCGATGGCATCGTCGATTCCATCGGTAACAAGGATCGGAGCCAGGGGACCAAAACTTTCTTCTCTGATCATCTCTGCGTCTCGAGAAACATTGGCGATAACCGTCGGCTCCATCAGCGCACCATCACGTCCGCCACCCAGTAACACCTTGGCACCCCCAGCAACCGAGTCCTGTACTCGACGCTCCAACAACTTCGCTGCATCTTCATCGATGACGGTACCGACACGAGTCGACTCATCTTCCGGATCACCGCAGGTATAGGTCGCGGCCACCGAAACAAAAGCCTCGGTAAATGCATCGACAACGGATCGATCGACCAGCAATCTCTTGACCGCAGTACAACGCTGGCCGCTATTACGGAAGCAACCTTCCGCAGCCAGTTTTACCGCCAACTCCAGATCCGCATCAGAGTGAATGATCAGCGGGCTGTTGCCACCGAGCTCCAGACACAACTTCTTGTAACCGGCGATATGCGCAATCGTTTTGCCGACCGCAGTACCGCCGGTGAAGGAAACCAGCGAAATCCGTTCATCCTCAATCAGAGAACGAACAGTGGTTTCCACCGGTCCCAATAAAACCGCAATCATATGAGTCGGAAGTCCTGCTTCTAAAAGAAGCTCTGTAAACTTGATGGCGGCGGTGGGAGTCTTCTCGCTCGGTTTCAGGATGACCGGAGTTCCGGCGGCGATGGCAGGGGCAACCTTGTGCACCACCTGATTGAGCGGGTGGTTGAAGGGAGTGATCGCCAGCGCCACCGGCAGCGGTTCACGCACCGCCAGGATCCGACGCTTCTTGCCATGTGGAGAGATATCTCCACACAACACCTGACCTTCATCGCGAATCGATTCCATCGCAGCGAAGAGCAAAACATCGAGACAACGCCCCACCTCGTACTGAGTCTCCCTGCGACATAATCCGGTATCTTTGAGAATGTAATCAGCAAATTCATCTCTACGTTCTTCCAGCAGTTGACGCGTCTTCTGAAGTACCTGGAAGCGAGAATAGTGATCTTCCATCGGACCACCAGCCAAGGCTGCTTCAATCGCTCGCTCTCCATCTGCAGGGGTCAACATCGGAACATGAGAAACCACTTCCGAAGTAAAAGGATAGCGCACCTCAAGTAACTCATCCGAGGTGATCTCTACGCCGTCGATGCGACAGGGAACTAATGGAACTGGCGTCGTTGTCATCTTTATCCCTCTTGTCCCGAAAGGTGATAGTTACAAGCCAGATCAAAAATATCGAAATTCCTGAGCTCTGCAGTTTCGATAGCCAACGGTTCCGAGATCAGCATCGGCACCAACTCTTCAAAGCGTCCTCCATGAGAACGCAAATGACCATGAAGCTGGGAAAGATCATGATCCTCAGGCCTGCGTCCCAGTACCACATTTTGACCGGAGAGAACGTAGAGGTCGCCGATTCGATCACCGGGCAGTTCCAGGTCCTTTTCGGCGCCTTCTCGATCAAGAACCTCTGTAACTCCATCCAGGCAACCGATGAAGGAGGCCACCTCGACACGATCTAGGTGATCCGGGAGATGAACCGTGACAGCAGAACCAAGAGCACCATGGTGAGCGACGTATGGATCGGTAATCGGGCAGATCACCCGAATTCCTGAGCCAAATTGCTCCGTCAACATCGTCTCCAGAAAAATCACATTGGGGGTGCCATCTGCAGTCACTTTGAAGTTCATGCCGTGATCAGCGGTAGCTGCAACAACGCAATCAAGATCCAGCAATTTACCGATAGCAGCATCGATACCAGCCATGAAATCTAACATCGGTTTTTCTTTGGGTTCATAGGCGTGTTGCATGAAATCGGTCAGCGATAGGTAACAAAAATCTGCCAGACCTCTTTCAATCAAAGCCACGCCTGCATCGAGAACATAAAGACTCGCATCCCCGGAATAAATCTCGGGCTGAGGGCGACCCACGACTTCTTCGACATCGCCGATGCCATGAGTCTCCGGTTTTGCCTCAGAAGCTTTCTCTGTCGAGAAAGCAAAGGCTTCGCCAGATGACAGCGGGAGATCGAGCGACAAGATATCCCGCAATTTCTCCTTGGCTGTCACCATCGCAACTTTACGACCAGCATCCGAAGCGGCAGCGAGAATCGTACCGCAACGCAGGTACTTTGATGAATTCATCATCACTTCCTCACCGGTTTCCGGATCGAGAAAGAAGTTACCAGAAATACCCGTCTGTAACGGTGGTACTCCAGTCACTATGGCAGAGTTATTGACGTTGGTAAAAGATGGTAAAGCACCACGAGCCACTGCCCGAAAGCCACCATCGATCATCTTCTCGAGTACTGGCATCCGATTCTGCGCAATCGCTGTATCGATGTAATCATCAGAACATCCATCCAGACATAAAACCGCTATCGGTCGCGCTGGAGGTCGGTACTGACGGTGATTCACGGAAAATTCGGTGGACGAGATCGCAGCCATCACTCACTCCTTCAACGATATAGCAAACCAACGGGTCCGATTGTCCTCTGCCTGACACGGGAAGTCCATCCATCGATACGATTCTCTCGCAGCAACCAGCCATCTATTCTGGTAATGTGACCTCCGAATCAATGCATCGAGAGGAGGATTCCCATGACAAGCCACGCCAGTCATCCAGTCCAGAAAAAGAAAGAGCTGCCCAGACGCAGATTTCTCCACACCGTCAGCAAGGTAGTCGGGGCCATCGCCTGCTCGCTGGCATTGCCAACAGCAGCTCGTGCGGCCACCTCACGCCTGTCAAAACCAATTCGCCTGGGCTTGATCGCAGATCTTCATCATGACGTGATGCACGATGCGCCAGCTCGCCTTGATGCCTTTCTCAAGGCCATGGCAGCCAATCCGCCCGATGCCATCATCCAACTGGGTGATTTCGCTCAGGCAAAGGAAACAAACAGACCTCTGGTCAAACAGTTTCAAGAAGCTCACCCCGTAGCACTTCATGTAATTGGAAATCATGACACCGATGGAGGAGTTAGCTTCGACCAGCTCCTGAAGGAATGGGGGATGAAGAGTCGATACTACAAGCATGATGTAAAAGGTTTACGCTTACTGGTTCTCGATGGAAATGAAACGCCTCCCGATCACAAGGGGGGATACCCCGCATATATAGGTCCGAAACAAATCGAATGGCTCAAGAAAGAACTCGAGTCTCACGACGGGCCCTTCTTGATCTTCTGCCATCAACCACTGGCCGGACCATCGGCCATCAAAAATGCCGAACAGGTCCAGAAGATCCTCAACGACGTAGCGGATCGAATCATCTTGACCATCAATGGCCACACCCACATCGATGACTTGATCCAAACCGGTGATGTTGCACACCTGCACGTCAACTCCTCCTCTTATCAATGGGTCGGAGGAAACCACAAACACCTGAGCTATCCCGCCGAAATTCATGCGGCAAACCCATGGATCGAATACACCTGTCCCTATCGAGATCCACTCTTCACAACCTTGACCTTCAACCCTGAAAGTGGCGAGGTGGTGCTGGAAGGGCGCAAATCAGAATGGGTAGGTAAAACACCTCAACAGGTCGGAGTCGCTGATCAACCTGGCGTGATCGATGGCCAGCAGGTGGTGCCTGAGATTCGAGCAAGAAAGATCCCACGCAAGATCAAGAAGTGACGACTCCGGAAAAATCGGCAAGAGATTACACCTCTGACGAAGTGGTTTCCTCCGAAGCTTCGTCCGTATTCATCAGGTTGACCTTGATCGGGGCCCGTTCGAAGTTTTGTGCTTCGTAATATTTGCGGCGACCCATTCGTACCAAGCTTCGGAAAAATCGATCGGGGATTCGTTCAACCCGTTCGTTGTTCTCTTCCACGATGTCATTGTAGTAACCACGGGCCAGAGCGATCTTCTGCTCAGTTCGGGTCAGCTCATCTTGCAGATTTTGAAATAGAGTGTTGGCCTTCAGATCTGGATACGCTTCCTTCAGCGCCATCACAGTGGGCGTGCAGGCGGTCGCTGTATCGCCGATGGCCAGCTGCGCCTCATTGCGCAACATAACGATATGCTCATGGAGCCCGGTCTCATGCTGTTTGTATCCTTGTACCACCTCTACGAGTCTGGGGATCAGATCGTGACGTCTCTTGAGTTGAACATCGACATTCTTCCATGCCTGCTCGACTCGGTTTCTCAGGGCCAGAAGACTGTTGTAGACCATCACAATCCAACGAGCGCACCAGTAGCTACTAAATACCAACGCACTCAACAGACTGACGAGCCACGGAATAGGTTCCTCAGCATTGATCGCCAAACCGATCGGCACTCCAGCGAACACGAGAAATCCTGCAAGAAACCAGCCCCAGAATCGAAACTGATAACCGCTCGATTTCTGTTCTTCAGATTTCACCGAAATCAAAAACATCGGAGCTTGTCGATCTTCTGCAATCTCCGGAGCCACTACATCTTTTCGCAATCGCGAGGCCCCCATGACGTAGATTCTTCGATGAAGTGGAATCCCGTACTCAACAAACCTTCTTATGCCTGTGGAGCCATAAACACTGCTCGATGGTCCCTTAGCGTAATACAGTGAATCACTCAGACCGCAGCTACGACTAAAGATCTGCGCCGCATCGATCTCTGCTCCGTTGGGCCGGATTTGCAGTACTCCTGTATCGTCTTGCAGATAAAACGGTATCGATTCAGAACCATGATCGACCGTATCCCAACCTGTTTTCCAACGGGTTCGGGTTTTCATCTTACCTTTACTATCGGTGTAGGTTTCGGTGACCAATCGACGCCACTGTTCAGACACGGTGTAGTTGTAGTGAACACAAGAGCTCTCGGCGAGGAAGCTAGCCAGCGGTTGCTCCGACTCGGCTGTTCCCTTCACTTCGACCAGCCCGATAAAAACTCCAGCGGTTTTGCAAGTTGGAATATCATCGATCAAGCGCTGTTTCCGTCGAGCCCGTACCGACAGTTCCGCAAACAGAACCAGCACCAGGACGGCACCAGCCACCGCACCGGCCATCGGGAGGAATTCGTTACTGGCGAGGATTGCTACAGGCCACATCATTTGGTCCTAGCTGCCGCGATGGCAAAGAGTTGCCATCGAAAACCATCAAGAGAAAGACACTCGCGGTGCTTCCCGTTGCTCTGGAGAATCCAGCTCAAACAATTCGGCAGGACCAAAGTTGTACATTCCGGCGATCACATTGTCGGGAAAAGATTCTCTTTTGATGTTGTAACGAGTCACGGAGTTGTTGAACCCCTCGCGAGAGTAGGACACCTTATCCTCGGTCGAGGTGAGCTCATTCTGCAGCGACAACATATTCTGGTTGGCTTTCAGGTCAGGATAAGCTTCAGCTAAAGCAAACAGCTTGCCGAGCGTGCCAGTCAACGCCGCTTCGGCACCCATCAACGATTGCATCGCTTTCGGATCACCGGGAGCTGCCGCAGCACCCTGCCCGGCGGTCACTGCCTGATTACGCGCCTCGATCACTGCTTCCAACGTATCCTTCTCATGCTTCATGTAGCCCTTGGCGGTCTCGACCAGATTAGGAATCAGGTCGTAACGACGAGTGAGCTGCACATCAATTTGGCTGAAGGCGTTCTCATAACCATTGCGCAACGAAACCAATCCGTTGTAGATCGAGATCGCATAAAAGATGATCGCCAGCGGAACGACGATCAGAACCCCAAGAAAAATCCAAAGCGGCTCCATCTTTTACCTACCCTTTCACTTTCTGCTAAAAAAATGACGCACAACAAGTTCAGTACAAACGATCCTGCCATCATCAATGGCGTCAGTCTAGCCAGCTACTAGATCTTCTCTTTGTTTAGCGTCTCGAAATCCAGGGATATCTGTCATCGAGAATCTTCGACTTAGTTTTGAAGAGCAGCGCTTTCTTTGGAAATCACAAGATCCAGAAGATCGATGGCGGCATCGCTGACGCTGCCGCCCTTCTCCTTGTCGAAGATCATCTCGACAACAACCTTGCGACTACCGGCAGGAACAGAACCCTCGCCCTGGCGTTTACGCATGCCGTTTTTGCTGTCTCGGTCCGCCGCTGTCACCGGTCCAAGGGTGTCTTCTCCCAGTTCATTTTCATCTTCATCAAAAAATACGATTCGAACCTGGGCTTCATCTTTCTGCTTCTTCCACCCGCCGATCCAGGCTGAAAGACGATATGTCGCCCCCTTCCGGATGGCGCTTCTCAATCTCTTGAGATCGATGTGTTGTCGAAGTGTGGTTCGCATCGCCACATCGCCGATGGTTCCATGAAGGAAATGGTTCTTTCCTGACCCTTCCGGCACCGGTAAATGATCTCCCTCGTCCATCGCATATCCGTTCCACGGCTGAACCTGGACCGGAGTATCGGTTCCGATCGATTCCCAGGCGCTGACAACACTAGCTTTTGCAAGCTTGCCACTCGCCGCTTCGATCTGGTCCTGCTCAGCACCCGGATTAACGATGATGTTCACTCCGAGCTTGCGGGCCGTGAAAAGTTGTGGAGCTCGGCTTTCCTTCGACATTGTTTCGCTGGCATTACCGATCTTGCGCAGTCGGCCGCTGTGGCGCGCAGAGATCTGTTCGCAATACTGCTCTGCTTTTTCTGCGCCGCCGATGACAACGTTATGGATTGCTACTGGATGAAAACGGGTGACGCGCTCCAGCTCCTTCAACAGTCGATCAAGATCGTTGCAGCGACCACCCCATGGTTCACCATCGGACAAGAAGTAGACGAAACGACATTCCGGATCCTCGATCGCAGCCTCGATGCTTTCCTGATAGGCGAAGCGACAGGTTCCCTGTGAAGAAAACCACTGGGCCGCAGTTTGAGCATTTTGCGGTGACAACGGAGCCAGTCGCGGAAAAACCCGATCGATGTTTGCATTCCATGGATCCCCGTATGGCTCCCGAAATAACACCAGGTTGAAACGGGGCTGCTCGGCCCTCGGTAACGAGAGCCACTTCTCGAGCATCGTATGCACTTCGATCCGCGCCGCCTCCATCCGGGTCCGACCGCCAAAATCACCATTCATAGATCCTGAAAGATCGAACAGAAACACAGCATCGGCAGCGAGTACCGGCAAATCGAAAAAGACGACCGTCGGGCCACCCTTTTCGGCAGCATTCCCAACGCCCTCGGCTGGCGCACGTAACCAACCGCCGACAGGACGTTCCTTGCGTGTCACCACCTGACGTGGCGATGGAAACATCTCGGCGTAGGTAAGCCACGCCAGGGCATCGACAGGTTTCTGTTCGCCGGTCAGATCTGACAGAGCATGATGCCAGTCGAAGAGATCTGGATTGCCAGGATTTTCCGGTAGCGTTTCCAGTAACAGATCTACCGACAGCGGCTTCCAGATCTCGACCAGCACTTCGACCGTTCGCCGGCGCACTCGCCAGTCTCTGTTTTCAAGAGCCTCGCGCATCACCTCTTGTGTTGTCGGGATCCACTGGTCGGTGGGAATGGTCGCCAGGGCCTGAACAATTGCGATACGCGCCCGGTGTCCGATCTTCTTCGGAATTTTTTTCCAGGCCCGCTGGATTTCTTTCTGATAAGGAGCCGCACCATAGCTTCTCAAAAAATCTACCGCCCCGACCAGATCATCGACTTTTCTGTCACGTAACTGACGGAGGACTTTCCGCAGGATTTGCTGGGCGCTGTTACATCGAGACAGAGCCGCCAGGGCCACGGGATCATCCTTGCGTTCGGAGCAACGCTTCAACATCGTCTCGATCTTCGATGATTCGGGATACCGGGAAGACATCATTGCCAGGGCCCGGATGGAGGCGGAAACCAATGCTGGATCATCCGAGTTCAGCCAGCTCTGGAACAGATCTAGATCTGCCTCACTGCCCAGCTGTCCGATCAGATCACAGACGATACTGGGCAACTGGGGACTCTTGCCTTCCTCCAGGATCATTCGCCGCAGTCGGGTTTGAACCCGCTTCGCATCCAGCTTGGCCAGGGCAACCACGCCCTCTTCAACCACGATCGGATCACGCGACAGAAGCTTGTTGAGTGGTTCATCCAGCTCGTCGGGGCTCATCGAGTTCGAAGGTAGTAAAAAACCTGACAGAAACGCCAGAATCAGTAAGCCACTACTCAAGAAGCACCTCCAGCTGCAGAATAACCCGATCTGACCACGCTGCGAAGTCGCGAAATAGTTGTCACAAACCACGAGGTTCCTTGACTCTCATCGCCGCCATCGAGAAACTTCGAGGGTCCACCGTTCAGGACAACGGTACCTACAGTGCTATAGAAGCGCAGAAACGAGAGAAGAAACCATGGAAGCAGGCATCGTCGGTCTCCCCAATGTGGGCAAGTCGACCCTCTTCAACGCACTGACCGCAGCCGGAGCACATGCAGCCAACTATCCCTTTGCTACCGTTGAACCGAACGTTGGCGTCGTACCCATTCCGGATCCGCGTCTGTCCATACTTCAACAATACATCACGACTCAGAAGACCATTCCAACCTCGCTGAAAATCGTCGACATCGCCGGACTGGTGAGGGGAGCCAGTCAGGGCGAAGGGCTGGGCAATCAGTTCCTCAGTCATATCCGTGAAACCGACGCCATCATTCAGGTAGTTCGTTGCTTCGAAGCAGCTCCCGGTGGCGAAGAGATCATCCACGTCGATGGATCCATCGATCCGGTTCGTGACATCGAAACCATCGAGATCGAATTGGTGCTGGCAGATCTACAAACGGTTGAAAGTGCCCTGAAGAAAGCGGTGCGCGCTGCACGAAGCCGCGAAGAAGATGACGTTTTACGTCTGGCTCTCCTCGAAAAACTACAACCAGTTCTCGCAGAAGGACGTCCGGCGCGCGAAACCCAGCTCGGAGACGATCCCAGAACTCCAGGGCTTCTCAAGGGACTCGGCTTGATCACCACCAAGAAACAGATGTTCGTGATGAACGTCAGTGATGATGACGTTCTGGGTGAAGGAGAATTGGCACAGAAAGTTCGCGCAATGGCCAAGGAGCGTGGGAGCCAGGCGGTCCCGGTCTGTGCAAGAATCGAAGAAGAACTTTCAGAACTGGATGAAGCTGATCGTGCCGAAATGCTCATTGATTACGGCATGGACGAACCGGCTCTCAGCAAGCTCGCTCGTGCCACCTATGATCTGCTCGGGCTTCAGTCCTTTTACACCGCAGGAGAAAAAGAAATCCGGGCATGGACCGTTCTTCAGGGAGCGTCCGCTCCTCAGGCCGCCGGTGTCATCCACACCGACTTCCAGCGCGGGTTTATTCGCGCAGAGATCTACTCGATCGCCGACATGGAGGAATACGGCTCCGAAAAGGCGATTCGTGAGGCTGGCAAACTGCGTGTTGAGGGCAAAGAATACGTCATGCAAGATGCGGATGTGTGCCACTTCCTGTTCAATGTTTAAGGGAAGTGCGTGTCACACCTTCTGAGAAAGGTGTATTGCATGACCAGGCCAACCGGAATCTCTCTGGGTGTTTGCGCTGGATTACTCGTCTGCTACGGATTTCTATTCGCCAGCGATGACTCCAATGCCGATAAGCCGGATGGGCGCCATCAAATCGAAGTGACCATCGATGCCAGCCTCGACCAGGTCTGGGCGGCCTTTACCACCAATGAGGATTTGAAGCACTGGTGGGCGCCCGTTGTAAACATCGACTTCAAGATCGGCGGCATCATCCAGGCGAGCTACAACCCCGAGGCAACTCTCGGCGATGCATCTACCATCGAAAATACCATCTTGAGTTACGATCCAGGCCGCATGTTCAGTTTTCGCTGTACCAAATCCCCGACCGGATTTCCCTTTGCCGATATCATCCAGAAAACCTGGACGGTCGCCTACTTCGTTGCAGAAGCGCCCGATCGAACAAGAATCAAAATGGTGGCAAATGGCTACTTGGAATCTCACGAATGGAAACAGATGGGTGAGTTCTTTCGCACCAGCAATGGCCAGGTATTGGCCAAGTTAAAGAAGTATCTGGAAACAAAAACAGAATCACAGGAACCGTGATCCAAGAGGGGCCGTTTAGGTTATGTATCCAACAGCATCGAAAAAAGAAGCTCGTCAAGCTTTCGAGATCTTTGGACACATTCCCGGGGTGGGAAAGTCGCTGTCGGTCGACCTGTGGGAGCTCGGGTTTCGGTCGATGGAACAGCTGGCCACCGGGCAACCAGCAGAGATGTTTGAGAAAACCCGCCAGCTGGCTGGCGGAACCATGGACCGTTGTGTTCTCTACGTCTACAGGTGTGCGGTCGCCTATGCCAACAACCCCGACCTCGACCCTGAACTGAAGAAGTGGTGGAACTGGAAGGATCAACCGTGAAAAACCGGTCAGAAAAATCGCAATATCGCACCAGCATCCTCACGCTGCTTGCACTTCTGGTACTGGCAGCGCCTGCTAATCCTCTTCTGGCAGGGAAAGCACCCTACAGTCCGGAACAGTTAAAAACGCTGTCGGCAGTGATCGCCACCGGAACCATCATCGCCATCGAGCACCGTACCATCGCTGAAAGCAGTGGCGCTCTGACGATTCGCTGGAGCGCCACACTTCGACCCGACAAGATCGAGAAAGGCACCGTTCCTTCGGGGGACCTGAAGATGAGCTACCTGACCAGTGGTGACGGACCCGTGATGGTGATGTGCGGGCCGGCACAGTATCCAGTTCCTGCCATCGGTGATCGCGTGCGTGCGCATGCCGAACTCAAGGTGGCGTTCGAGCAACAAGAGGTCTTCCCGCTCCTGGCACCCAACGGTTGGGAAATACTGGACACCTCGGGACAAACCGGAGAAAAACCGATAAATCTCGATGGACTGGTAAATCCGAGATCGACCATGGGAGCCGCAGGAGCAACTCTTGTTGCCCTGCTAATGTTCATCTTGTGGAGAGTGTTTCGCAAAAGGTAATCCGCATGACCACCCTTCTCCTCGCCATAACCGTCAGGGCTGAAGCGGCAAGATCCCCGGGCCGATGACATCGAATCTATCTTTCTTGGTACCCGGCACATCGCCACCGACACGATCGAGGTCGGAACTGAATGCGACATTTCCGAAGTCGTTAGGAAATGTTGCGGTCAAATGAAGCAGCTGTTTCCCATCATCGAGACTCCATATCGTGAGCGATTTGCCCATGAAGGCCTTGATGGCAATGCGGCTTCCATCGGCAGAGATCCCGACCGTACCGATGCTGTCGAGGTCCTTCAGAACAAACTGTTTTCCACGAGCACCATCGCTAGCGTCGAAACTCACCAAAACTCCCGGTTGTTTCGAATTGCCTCCGGCCACGGCGAAATACTTTTCACCCTCGGGATGGAAGAACACCTGCATCCCTAGCAAGTGACGATCATCAGAATCGACTTGCCAGAGTTCTTTGCCATCGGAAAGATTCCAGGCCTTGAACCCACGCCCGACGATCTGGCGCCGCGACTTACCGGAGACCTCGATATTTTCATACTCAAAGAAGCTGCCGACGATTTTTTTTCCGTCGGGTGAGATATCAAAATATTTCAGACCAGTGTCCTTCAACTGCCATAACTGTTTGCCCTTATCGAGATTCCAGACGGACAGGGATTCATCTTGGCCCAACCAGACGAACGATTTCCCATCCGCAGTCATGCGCGGTCTCTTGGCTGTTCCATCGATGCCAAACTTGCTTTTCAATTTCGATCGTCGCAGATCCCATACCTGAATGACGGTCGGTTCAGGGTCCTTGCTCTGAGCTCGGCCGATATGTCCACTGATCAACCTCTGGCTATTGGCGGAGAAGGCCAGGAAATCGACACTCGCATCGTGATCACCAAGCCGCTTGAGAAACTTACCGGTTTTGGCATCCCACACGAAGACTCCGGCGGGATATTTCGTTTTTCCAGAATTGTCGGTCACTTTCACCGGACTGCTGCCACCGGCAATCCACTTACCATTGGGTGAAAAGACCCAGGAAAAATAGGTCCCGACCGCATCGTTGCCGCTGTTGTTCAGTGGTGATTTAAGATCGATACGCCCATCAGGAACTTGCGCCACTGGAAATAAAAGTAGTAGCGAACAGATGGCAGTAATCAATCCCGCTCCTTCTCTTTAACGAATGCTTCGAGAGTTGGACGTTTTTCATGGTAGTCGGTAGCGCCTTGCCAGGCACTACCGAGGGCAATCAAACGAGCTTCATCGTATGGATGTCCGATGAAGGTGATCGCTCTGGGCATCCGGTTCTCGCCGAAACCACAGGGGGCCACCAGACTCGGATGACCGGTGAGATTGGTGATACCAAGGCTTTGAAAATCTCCCGCCGGGGAAACAAAAACATCCACCGCAGCGAGTGCCTGAGCGGTATCTCGCATCAGAAGGGTACGAAGTCGTTGAGCGCGGATGTATTCCACTGCAGGAATCAGGCGAGCGGCACGGAAACTATTGGGCCACGCCTGTCGTCCCTGTTCCACCAGTTCATCATCACGGTCACTACGAGTCAGCTCATCAAACGCACAGGCGCTTTCGGCAAACAGTATTGTCATCATCGGCCATACCGGATAATCGGGAAGATCCACCTCAACCAGTTCGGCACCGAGGCCTTTCAACTGCTCCAGTACATGGCGGTGATTTTCTGCACCGATGAAGACTTCCTTCGAATAACCGATCTTCCAGCCCTCGATGGTCGTCGCGCCCGGTGTTTCAAAAGCCCGATCAACACAATCCAGATCGAGGCCATCTGCTCCTTCGATCGCATCGAAAACCAGAGCGGTATCTTGCAAGCTACGACAGATGGGGCCGAGCTTATCCATCGACCAGGACAGAGCCATCGCACCGTATCGAGACACCCGACCAAAAGTGGGCCGTAACGATGAATTGCCACATCGTGTCGAGGGACTCACGATCGAACCGAGGGTTTCCGAACCGATGGCAAAAGGTAAAGCACCAGCACCGACTGCTGCTGCAGATCCAGCCGACGAGCCGCTGGAGCCCTGCTCGGTATTCCACGGCGACAGGGTTTTGCCGCCATACCACACATCGCCCATCGCCAGCGCACCGAGAGTTGTCTTGGCCAGCAATACCGCCCCGGCCGCATCCAGTTTCTGCACTACCGTGGCATCGACCTCGATCACTTGATCCTTGTAAGGCATCGCACCCCAGCTAGTGACGGTCCCTTTCACGGCGCAAAGATCCTTCACGCCGTAGGGAATACCGTGAAGCGGTCCGCGCCATTTCCCTTCCGCCAGCTCGGCGTCGAGTTGTCGTGCTTGTTTCAGTGCCCGATCCTCGGTGTACGAGATGACACAGTGCAGGACCGGATCGACTTCGCGAAGCCGTGACAGAAACAGTTCAGTCAATTCGACACAGGAGACCTGCTGTGATTTCACCAGTGCTGAAAGGGTTGAGATTTCACACCAGAGTAAATCTTTCAGGTCATCCGGTCGTGTGGCTGCGTGCGACTCAACCGATTTCGCAAGAACTCGATCTACCAGTCCAGAAGAACTCTCCAGTGGTCGAAAACTCGAGGCTGGAGCCACGGAGTTGGCGATGGATAGAGATTGCATTGCTTCGTAATGAGAGATTCTCTCCAGCACCTCCGGCAGCATCTGAGCCAGCTCCTTGTCGGTAAAATTGAGACCGACACTCGCGGCTACCGCTTTGAGAGTTTCTGCATCCAGCGAAACATCTCCTACGCCATCCGTCACCGGATCTTGCACTTTTTCCTGATCATCATGTCCATCTGCAACATGGGGAGAAAAGAGCACCACGATCAAGGTGAAAACCATCATCGATTCCCCTTACTTTCCAATATTCTCGAGCTGCTCGAGACGTTGAAGCGCTGTTTCCCAGCCAGCCCCATTATCTGCGGCAATTCCAATGATCTCGGTCTCGGCAACTCCATTCAAAGAAGAGATGGCGCTGACACCGGCGAGACAAACCACAGGATCTCCAAGCTGCTTACGAGCATAGCGTAGCGCGCCAGCCGCCTTGTCATCGGTCAACAAGATCGCGCTGGGCAGGGCCATACGTGACCACCATTGACGCAACAAGGGCAACTGTTTCGGATCGATAGAACTCCAACAAACCAACACACCATGACGTGAAAGATCCAGCAGGCTGCCATGTGCCTTGGGGTACGGCCGCGGAGGATTAGTAGTCTGCATCTTTTTCCAGGGGGCATCGGCAATAATGTCATCGATACTGATGCCAATCCATCGATCGCCGGGTGCCAGAACTGCAAAAGACCCCACCGATACGGCTGTAACATTCTGCCCCTCTGGTGGCAAAACGCTCCAGGTGTAGATCCCGGCAACTGTCGGTGTCGTAGCAGTAAAGTGAGCATGACCATGCTGAACTTCGACCGGTCCTGGCAAGGCCCAACCGGGCGCCGATGATGCAAGACGTACCTGTTGTCCATCGTCGAACGGAACATGGCCAATCAGTGTGATTTCTGAATCAGATCGCGCCACCGCATCAAGAGCCAGCCAGTACGAAATAGATCCAGCTCCTCCGGCAATGGTCCACATCGAGACAAACCAGATGAGCCATGCAGAAACAGCCAGCCACAGCACATAGTCCCGCTTCCAGGTGATACCCGGCATCTAGACCTCTTCCTCATGATTCTTGCTCAGGATGCCAGCTCCAACGACTGGAGATCATCGAGATCGTAATTAGAAAGCTTCATCGGAGAACCTTCTTCGCGCCAGTGTAAACAACCACGGTGGATACGTTGCAGGCCCTTCTCGAGATCCTCAATACGCAATCGAAGCACCCATTCCACCACGGGAAATGCCAGCTTCTCCCAGGGGATTTCATTCCATGAGAACCATTTCACCTCGAGACTCTCTGGACCCGCAGCCACTTCCGGATCCTCCAGTTGTGCCAAAAACATCTCATGCACCTGACCAATTCGGGTCAAATCAATACGGGCAAAGGTGCGAAGGATCGACACTTTCGCACAGGCCTCTTCGACCGTTTCACGAGCAGCGCCCGCCTCCATCGACTCCCCCATCTCGAGAAATCCTGCCGGAGGAGTCCAGAGCCCCTCGGAAGGTTCAATCGCTCGACGACAGAGCAAGATACGATCTTCAGCTTCGATCAGGGTCCCGACGACAATCTTTGGATTTCGATAGTGGATCGTACCGCAATCGGGACAAACACCTCGTGTTCGATCTTCGCCGGCAGGAATCTCGCTTCGCAGTGCCATACCGCAAGAAATACAGTGGACCGGAATGGGCACGATCACCGTTCACCTCAATCTCTGCATCTGACTGGAAAATTCGTTGCTGAAGGCTCGCAGAAGCAAACCTGCCTGGCAAGACTACAGTTGGTGAATGGCAATGAATGGCAAAAGGTTCAACATTGTGGAATCCTGCAGTCACGGAGGTTCGCCATACATGTTTCATCGCCAGCTGATCGTCTGCGCCCTGCTCTTTTGCGGGTGTTGCACACAGGCAACCGTTCGTCAGGAAGTTCAACCACCCTCGTACGTCATCATTCTTGCAGACGATCTCGGCTGGGCCGATGTCTCGTGCCAGGGAAGTCCCTGGCAAACGCCCTCCATCGATGCGTTGGCTGCAGATGGGGTTCGTTTTTCTCGCGCAGCATCGAATGGACCCAACTGCGCACCCAGCCGTGCCTGTCTCGTCACCGGAACTGATGTCGCCGAGCATGGTATCTTTACCGTTCATCCTTCTGCCCGGGGAAAAGCAGCCAACCGAAAGCTGATCCCACCGAAAACAAAACGCGTGCTCGCTTCAGAAGCCATCACCATCGCCGAGATGCTGGCCCAAGAAGGGTATCGTTCGGCACATATAGGAAAGTGGCATCTGGGTTCAGATCCCGCCCTGCAAGGGTTCGATGTCTCGATTGCCGGAGATCAGCGTGGCCATCCCAAACGCCACCTCGCTCCCTGGAACCTACCCAATCTGGAAGAGCAAGAAGACGGAACTCCTCTTGCCGATGCTCTCACAGATCACGCCGTGAGCTTCATCGAAGAAAATGCTGACCGACCGTTCCTGTTAATGCTTTCACATTATGCAGTCCACACCCCTGTACAGGCTCCACCCGAAGAGGTCGCTCGGTGGGCCAAAAAGCTACCTGAGGAACCAAAGAGAAGACATCGCTATGCGGCCCTGGTGGATAGCGTCGATCGATCTGTCGGACGTGTACGACAAGCTCTTGAGAAAACCGGCTGCGCCGATCGAACTTTGCTCATCTTCACCAGTGACAATGGGGGACTGGAACGCTACACCGACAATGGCCCGCTCCGTGGCGGTAAGGGCAAGCTCTTCGAGGGGGGTGTAAGGGTTCCCTTGATCGCCTGGGGCTTTGGTACCGGCTCGAAAGCCAGGGTTCTCGATGTGCCGATTCAGCTGACCGATTTGGTTCCAACCATGCTGGAGATGACCGGGGCTTCCGTAGACCCAAAGATCCCACTGATCGGAGAAAGTCTGGTCGGGCCACTGACCGAACAAGCCGAGTTACCGCAGCGAAATCTCATCTGGCATTTTCCCGCCTACCTGGAAGGAAAATCGAATCTTCATGGTAATTGGCGCACAACTCCAGCAGCCTCCATCGTTCGTGGAAAATGGAAGCTGCTCGAGTTTTTCGAAGATGAGAGACGCTTTCTCTACAACCTCGAACAAGACATTTCTGAGCAGCAAAATCTGGCCGAAAAAGAACCTGAACTGGTTCAAAATCTCGCCCAAACTCTGTCCAACTGGCGTCAACAACGCAAAGCCCCGATGCCAATCGATAACAACAAACCCTGATCGCTCGACATGACCCTCTCGAGAAGGGATTCTAGAGCAATAGCAGCATCGGTTCGTGACTGTAAAATCAGACTGGCTCTTGTTGAGCTGGCCTGGTAATCACCACACAGAGAAACACAGGAGAGCGGATGATTCCCTTCAAAGCTTTCCGCTTCCTGATACCGCTACTGTTACGTGAGCGCGCCATCATCATCGGTGGGGTATTCCTGATTCTGATCACCAGCCTGTGCCAGGTCGCAGTTCCGCGACTGATTGGTCTCGCAGTAGAAAAACTCGAAACGGGTATCGGAATCGATCTGATCTTCCCGATCGCCATGACGATGCTCGGAGTCGTTTTGATTCGAGGCATCACCTCTTTCTGGGCCCGCAAAACTGTCATTGGATCCAGCCGGCGTATCGAAAAGCGATTACGAGATCAGATGTTTCGTCATATCGAAAATCTTGACGGATCATTTTACGCAAAGCTTCACACTGGAGATTTGATGAGTCGCTTCAATAGCGATGTCGAAGCGGTTCGAATGGTATTCGGACCGGCGATCATGTACTCGGTACAAACCTTCTTCATCCTGATCTTCTCGATCAGCCTGATGCTTCGTATCGACTGGCAATTGACCTTGTGGTCGCTGTTTCCGCTGGGCCTCATCACCCTGACAGTTCGATTCATAGGACCAAAAGTCCACAATCGATCGATGCGAGGTCAGGAAATGCTCGCAGACATCTCGGTTCATGCGCAGGAAAACTTCGCCAACGCACCCGTCGTCAAAGCGTTCGTTGTCGAGGATGCAGAAATCGACCGGATGAATCATCTGAGTCATGCCTACTTCCAGCAGAACATCCGCATCGCTCAACTAAGAGCCTTCACCGGCAGCGCATTTTCTCTGTTTGGTGATCTGGCCCTGGTCACATTGCTACTGATCGGAGGATTGCGGATTCTCGAGGGAGAATTGAGCCTCGGAGAGTTCGCGACCTTCAACGGCTGCCAGCTGTTACTGATCTGGCCGATGATCGCACTCGGCTGGGTCATCAATCTGTTTCATCGCGGAGCGGCGAGCGCCAAACGGCTTGAAACAATTCTCAGCGCCGTACCGGCGGTCGATGATTCCCAGGCACGTGCTGGAGCTCAAATTAGAGAAGGCGCCATCACTTTCGACCAAGTCTCTTTTTGTTACCCGGAGAGCGACGAACCGAATCTCGAAAAAATCTCTTTCGAGATTCCTGGCGGAAAAACACTGGGGATCGTTGGTGCGACAGCCAGCGGTAAAACAACCCTGCTCAATTTGATTCCTCGACTCTCTCCAATCGACAGCGGTAACATCTTCATCGACCAGAACCCTATTGAACACTACTCACTCGATGCGCTACGAGCATCCATCGCAATGGTTCCACAAGAGCCGTTCTTGTTCAGCGCAACCATCGCTGAAAACATTTCCTTCGGTGTCGACAACCCCTCCGATGATGACATCCGTGAAGTTTCCCGTCTGGTCCGTATCGCTAATGAAATCGATAAGTTTCCTGATCGCTATCAGCAAAAAGTCGGAGAAAGAGGCATCACTCTCAGTGGTGGACAAAAACAACGCATCGCTATCGCCAGGGCCATATTACAACGACCACGTATTTTGATTCTCGATGATGTTCTTTCGGCAGTGGATTCAGAAACTGAAACAACCATCCTGGAAGGTCTGAAAGACTGGACTCGTGATCTTACCGCTCTGATCGTGACCCACAGACTCAGCGCCATCACCCACGCAGATGAGATCATCGTACTTGATGAAGGGCGTATCGTTGAACGTGGTGACCATCAGAGCTTGATCGATAAAAAAGGTCGTTATCACAAACTTTGGCGTCGTCAAACCGTCGAAAGCGAACTGGAGGATCTCGAATGACCTCCAGAAAAACCGACCCGAAGAATAAAGATCAGCAAAAGAAAACGGAAGACTTCCACGTTGAGGAAGTTATCGACCGCCCCTTCAGCCGCGCCCTTGCCGGGCGTCTTTTGCGATATTTACGTCCGTATCGACACATGGTGTTTCTGTCAGTAACGCTGATTTTGTGCAGCACTCTGCTGTCCCTGGCAGGCCCATTACTGGTCAAAGAAGCGATCGATGGACCGCTCTCTGCTGCCATCGGAGAAACCAATCCAAGTTCCGCCATCGGCACGCTGATCACAGATGTCGGAAGCCAGTTCGATCTGGAACCCCTCACTGGCGAAAGCGATGGCGAACAACGCAGCGGTTGGTTGTGGTTAATAGCTGGCTGCTACTTATCGATTCTTCTCTTTCAGCTAGTCATCCATTACTGCGAAACCATGGTCCTTGAAACAACAGGTCAGAGCGTGACCAAGGATCTTCGAATCCAGATCTTTGCCCATCTCCAGCGACAGAGCTCCAGCTTCTTTCACCGCAATCCTGTAGGCAGACTCGTCACCCGGGTAACCAACGATGTCGAAGCTCTCAACGAGTTGTTTGCCAGCGGCTTCGTTTCACTGGCGGGAGATCTACTGGCGATCAGCGGCATCATTGCGATGCTATTCTGGACCAATGCAGAACTGGCCTCGATGGTCCTCATGGTGACCCCGGTGGTAGTAGTGGCGACCACTGTTTTTCGAACGTTTGCTCGAAAACACTATCGTGAAATGCGAAGACGACTTGCTCATCTCAATGCCTACACTCAAGAATCGATCAGCGGTATCGAAGTGGTGCAGGTTTGCCGCCGTGAAGACCAGCAAGCCGATCGTTATTCGCAAATCAACAGCACTCTGAGAGAAGCGCATCTCAACAGCATCTTCTGGTACGCCCTGTTTTTTCCAACCGTTGAAATCCTGTCGGTGATTGCCCTCGTCATCATAGTGACCCAGGGCGGCGTAAGGATCGAGGCAGGAACCGCCACCTTTGGTGAGTTCTTCCTGTTCTGGACCTACCTCACCAGGCTCTTCTCGCCACTGAGAGACCTGGCAGAAAAATACAATCTGCTTCAGTCAGCAATGGCGGCCAGCGAAAGAATCTTTGGCATCCTTGACACTGACTCTTCACTTCCCGAGCTCGAGTATTCCGAAGCAACCCCACTCGAGCCGATCACTCCCGAAAATGGAATTCGATTCGAAAACGTCTCTTTCAGTTATGACGGAAAAACTCCGGTACTTGAAAATATCTCCTTCACCGTTGGCCGCGGCGAAACCATCGCGGTGGTCGGGGCCACCGGTGCTGGAAAAAGTACCATCATCAATCTACTACTTCGATTCCATGACCCGACCAGCGGCTCCATATCTGTTGGAAACGATGACATCCGACAGGTCCCAGTAGCACAACATAGGCAGCGCTTCGGGTTAGTCCTGCAAGATGTTTCGGTTCTTTCAAGAACCCTCGAAGAAAACATACGGTTCGATCGGGATATCAATACTGACCGCATCTCCTGGGCTCTCGAACAGGTCCGAGGCTCCTCCATCGTCGAGCGACAAAAGCTCGGTCTCGAGCAACCAATGATGGAGCGAGGCCGAACTCTCTCCAGTGGAGAGCGCCAATTGATCTCCTTCGCCCGAGCCCTTGCTGGCGATCCAGAAATTCTGGTCCTCGATGAAGCCACCAGCCACGTCGATACAGAAACAGAAGCATTGATCCAGGAGGCGATCGAGCGACTCGTTGAAGGCCGCACTTCCGTCATCGTTGCTCATCGACTCAGCACGATACGTAAAGCCGACCGGATCCTGGTCCTGCATCATGGGCAACTTCGCGAAGAGGGCCGACATGAAGAACTGGTCGCGCTCGATGGAATCTACGCCAGGCTGGTCAAACTACAGTTTGGTAGCTCCTGAGCCTTTAACTGTGATTGCAATCACTCTTCCAGCCCCTCATCCTCAGGTTCGCCATCTCGGCGTACCAAATGAAATCTCCCGGAAGGGTCACCGATGAAAATTTTCTCTATCCTGTGTTTCCTGACGATTCTGGTAATGCCCAGAGCTGGCCAAGCCGAAGACATGGCGCGCTTTTTTCCAACCGAATCTCTCATCTATGTTGGGAGCTCAGGGATAGGGGAGCTAGGCGATGCCTTCAACAAGAGCAAGGCAGGAACGCTGTGGAATCAGCCTCGCTTCGAAAGCTTGCGTAATTTTCTAAAGGAATTACCCACGCAAATTTCTGATTCTATCAACACGAGAAGCTTCTCCGATCACGATGAAATCCCGGCCCTCTCGCCATTCGAAGACTTCCTCAACATGCAAGCCGGTCTGCTTCCTGGGCTAACCGATGCCATGCAGCACGGCGTCGCTTTTGGCATCGCTGACATCATCATTGATCCAATGGAACCAGAAGTCATCGGTTACCTCATCATCGATGCCGGAGATGAATCAGAGCGATACAAAAACGTGTTCGCCAGAAACCTACTGGATCTATCACTGACCGATCCGCGTATCGAACAGTTGAATGGAGTCCCCTGGACAGTCCTTGAAATTGAAATGCAACCTGCTGTTGAACTGTGGTGGACCACTCACGAGAACCGAACCATCTTCGCACTCGGAGCCACCAGTGCACGTACTTACCTGGCCATGAGTAATGGTGAACGAACCTCGATGCTTGAGGATGAGATCTATAAAGCTGGAATGTACCGCTGTATCGGAAGTTCAAGTGTCACATCTTCGATTCAGATTGATCTCCCCGGGATCGTCGGCCTGGTGCTCGATACGTTTCAGGAATTTGGCGGCGACCCACCCGCAGAAGCGGACTACTTCATCGATGAAATCTCCAGGATCGGAGCGCTTCACTACGCCTCAGGACACACCATCGGCGATGAACCCGTCTTCACAGCCGGAACAAGTTTCCCGTACAAGGGGATTTCAGTGCCAGCGACAGGTATCACTGACGAAAGTCTTGCACTGGCTCCCCGATCACCACTATTTCTGTCAGCCATCCAGTACAACTTGCAAGAATCCTATCAGCAGCTGGAAACAATTCTCGGGTCATTCCTTCCTGAAGAGCAGTCCTGGCAAATCGACCAGGGGAAGAAAACTCTGAACGCCATGCTGGGGATTTCCATCGATGATTTGATCGTCGCGCTGGGACGCCAGTTACTCATCTTCGAAGAGTCATCGGCTCGCGGCATCATGCCCGCAGCGGTTGTCGCCATCTCCGGAGGCAATCCACAGGTGATCGAAAACTCAGTCATTCGACTATTCCCGTTCCTGCAGATCCTTGCGCGATCCTCGGGTGTGTCGGTATCGCTCAAGTCTCATTCCGTCGAAATCAGGGATACCAATTACAAAATCGGCTACATCCAAACTGCAAATCTAGAGGCTCCGATCACCCCTGCCTGGACCACGTACGACGGAAACTTGCTCGTGGCTCTGCATCCAACGGTACTGGAACAAGTACTTCATCGGCTAACCTCTGAAAATCGCGAACACTTCGTCATCCCTGATGATTTCAAGCATCCATTGATCCTGTGCGCTCGCCCGGCGACCAGTTATTCATTCATCGATGTCGAAGAAGTGCTTCGCTGGAGTTGGCCAACACTGGTGCCGATTTTGCAATATGGAATTGGTAAGAGCAAACTTCCCATCGATACCGTAGCGATGCCCTCCGCCTACCTTTTCAAGGACTGGAAGTTACAGAACAAATCCTGGATCGATGAAGACGGTTATCGAAGTACTTCGAATACTCCGATACCACTGGGGATCGAAGGATTCGGTGGCCTCATCTTCGAATTCATAACCACCAATCTGGAACAAACCGGGCCTCAGGATGTTGTTCTCGAAGATGAAACAGAAGACCCCTTCGCCGATGATCCGGCGGCGAACGAAGAAGGGCTTGAAGATTCAGGAACAGAGAAGAAACCTCTCTAATCCTGACTGGAAACCAAAGACCTATACCGAACCAATCTGAGGTAACGGGCCCAGGAGTGGCCTGGCATAGTCGAGGAACTCATCCGAGACATCGCAACCGTCGACAATCCACGAGGTCGGAACGGTTCTCGTCTTGCCGGCGACTTCGACCAGCGGTACCGGTACGTATTCAACAGTATAAGGATTGTCGCTGGTGCGGCGAATTGTGATGCTCGAACCTTCAATTCCATCGGCTGCCGCAAGCACGGCAGCACGACCACTTCCGCGAGCTTCCTGCGCATCGACTGCGCTGACACAACCAGCAAATGAACGTTGCAGATAACCGAAAGTATCTGACCGAACTCGCAACTGGCTTCCCAGTCGTTCGCGAATCAACTTGGCCAGGAAATCTCCCAGGGCGCCAGAACCGGACAGCTGAACGTTGCCATGGGCATCTCGTTCGACCTCACCAGAAAGTTGCTCAGCCAAACGCTGGGCGATAGGGACTCCTTCGACATCGTGAATCCCCTCACTGACAGCGATCACGCAGCGACCTTCCGCTGCATACACACGATCCACATCGGCAATGAACTGATCAACATCAAAAACCGACTCCGGCAGATAGATGAGATGCGGACCGGTATCGTGCTCGGTACGAGCCAATGCACTGGCAGCCGTCAGGAAACCGGCATGGCGTCCCATGATCACATCGATTTTGATCCCCGGCAGAGCCCGGTTATCGAGGCTGTCTCCCATCAAAGCGCAAGCGACAAAGCGTGCAGCAGAACCAAACCCAGGGGTGTGGTCATTCAACACCAGGTCGTTATCGATGGTCTTGGGAACATGGAAAGCTCGGAGATCGTAGCCACCCTGCTCCGCCACTTCGGAAATAATGCGGCATGTATCGGAGCTATCGTTACCACCGATGTAAAAAAACCAGCGGATGTCTTTCTTTGCCAGCTGCTCGAAGATCTTCCGACAATAATCCTCATCGGGCTTATCGCGACTCGACCCGAGTGTCGCCCCAGGAGTTGCGGCTAGCAGATCCAGCTGGCCGGCGGAAAGATCCGTCAGATCACACAGGTCGCCATTGAGCATCCCCTTGACTGCATGACGTGCGCCATAAATAGAGCCGGCGAGTCCGGTCTCCTGGATCGCCTCGACAATCCCGACCAGTGAAGAATTAATAACAACGGTCGGGCCACCCGACTGCGCGATCACTGCATTACCCATCGGCTGACTCATCGACTCTATCTCCTTCGCCATTTCCACGATTTCAGTATTTCCGCAATAGTGAACCACACGAAAGAACGCCGAGGCACCCCAAGATTAACGATCCCGTTGCTCAACACTTCTTCCAGGATGCGAATTCTTTGAGGACTGATCGATAATGACTTTATCAATCACTTCTCCATCACTGCTAACGCTCTCAAACAGTAATTGGTCTTTTTCAATCGTAATCAACGCAGAACCAAAAACTTCCTGAGAGTTCACCATCACCGGATGTTCTCCTTTGAGTACCGAATAACCACCACCATGACCCACTACTGAATACATCGTGCCGATCGCTTCTCTTTGCTGGTAAATTTCTTCATCCCATTGCAGGATCTTGCCTTCCGCTCGCAACGTATCCCGATCCGCCACGGGATGGGATGGCGGCTCGCCGTAACCATGAACACCTTGTATCAGCCCCGACCGCTCATATACATGGGAATGGCCAGCCAGCACCAGATCGACGCCACCCGCCTCGAGTACAGGAACAGCGATCTCGCGCATCTTTACCAGGCGGCCACGACTATCGGCAAAGTTGTTGGAAGGATGGGATCCCATCGAATAGGGCGGATGATGGAAAAACGCAATGACCCACCGCTGGGTGTTGGCTGCCAGATCTTCTTCAAGCCAGCGAAGCATGGCTCCATCCGGATCGATGGCATCGCCACTGGAGTCGAGAGAAATGAAATGAATCGGTCCGTAATTAAAAGAGTAGTAAGCTTCCGTTCCACTCGGCTGGCCGCCACATTCTCCAGATTTCGGTAACATGTACGCTTCAAAATATGGGCCTGCCTGAGTTGCACTATCGGCACTGACCAGCTCGTGATTCCCCGGCGCTGGCCAACAAGATGTCGAAGAAAGCACCGAACGATAGGCACGGAAAAATCGCGCCGTGAACTCGCCATCGAGGCCATCGCTATAAGCCATATCTCCGACATGAAGGAACAAATCCGGGGATTCACCTGAAAGGTGATCCAGCATCGCATCGCGAATCTTGAACTGAACAGGCTTCCCGGTCCCAGAATCTCCCAGAACCCAGGCCCGGATCGGCCCCTCAAAATCAGGGCCCGGATCGGTCTTGAATTGACCACGCCCGATGAAGCGTGAGCCGTTATAGGCTCGATACTCAATGACTCGCTGCGGAAGCAGCCCGGTCAATACAACCTGGTGATTACAATATTCTGGGTCCACTTTCGAGAGCAGGGTCTCCCCAGTCGCTTGATTCCACTCCATTGCGGGCAGGATCAAATTCTCCTGATAGTTCCATTCGAGTCGCACCCCGGAAAGATGGTGTAAGAGCGATGTTCGCCACGCGATGATGGCTCGATCTCCGGCTACCTGTTGCAAATAGGGCTTCCTGGGACAATCGCTGGGAATCAATCCACGGCCATCCGATTCGCGAATCAACAGCAAAAGCGCGACGGCGAGAAGCACAAGAAGTAACGTTCTGATCATCACAATCTCCCTCATTAATTGTGAAAAAGATCCATTTCGTTTTCCCGCTCTTCTCGCCAGAGAACCAGAAAACGGTAGGATAATCTTCAGGAGAGACCGTGCTTCAGATACAGAGCATTCGCAAGTCCTTTGGTAAACAGATCCTCTTCGATGATGCGGGATGCCTCATCGAAGCAGGTGAGAAGGTCGGCATCGTAGGGGCCAATGGCCACGGTAAATCGACCCTGCTAAAGATGATTCTTCACGAAATGGAGCCCGATGACGGCCTCATCACGGTAAATCGAGGCATCCGGATCGGCCATCTCTCTCAACATCTGGTGTTCGAGGAAAAAACAACTCTCGATGAGGCCTGTCTCGTCTTGCCCATCGAGGAAGAGGGATTTCTCGAAACTTATCGTGCCGAGGCGATGCTGATGGGCCTCGGATTCTCCAAAGAGCAGCTGGCGCAACCACCCAACGAACTCTCCGGTGGCTTTCAAGTCCGGTTAAATCTGGCCAAAGCGCTTCTCGAAGATCCGGACTTGCTGCTACTGGATGAGCCGAACAACTACCTCGACATCGTCAGCCTCCGGTGGCTACGCGGATTCCTGAGAAAGTGGAACCGAACTTTACTGCTGGTTACTCATGATCGTGAGTTCATGGATTCAGTCACAACGCATACGCTCGCAGTCCATCGACAAAAACTGCGGAAGTTCAAAGGCTCGACAGAGAAGGCCTGGGATCAGATCTACATCGAAGAAGAAATGCATGAAAAAACACGCATGAATTCAGAGCGAAAGATTGCTCACGAGATGCGTTTTGTTGAACGATTCCGGGCCAAAGCAAGACGAGCCAGTCAGGCACAATCCCGATTGAAACAAATCGCCAAGCGGGAGCGCCTCGAAAAGCTCGATGAGATTTCAACACTTTCGTTTTCTTTCAATCACACACCAAACCCAGGAAAGTGGTCGACCGAAACTCGATCGATCGATTTCAACTATCCCGATGGCCCAACTCTCATTTCCGGACTCGAACTCCACATCGGCGCGCATGATCGTATCGGCGTGATCGGTCCCAACGGTAAGGGGAAGTCGACCCTGTTGAGGCTTCTTGCCGGTGAACTCAAACCGGTCCAGGGAGAAATTCGTTCTCACCCTTCAACCAATCAAAATCTTTTTGGCCAGAGTGCCATGAAAGTCCTTCAGGATTCCAGAGCCATCGAAGAAGAAGTCAGTAATGCGAACACGATGCTAACTCGAACACAGGTGCGAGATATCTGTGGGGCGATGATGTTTGGTGGAGATCTAGCACTGAAAAAAGTCGAGGTCTTGTCGGGAGGTGAAAAAGCCAGAACGCTTCTCGGAAGAGTGCTCGCCCGACCTTCGAATCTACTGCTGCTCGATGAACCGACCAATCATCTGGACATGGCCAGCACCGAGGCGCTGATCGAGGCGATCAACGCATTCCCGGGATCGGTAGTGATGGTAACGCACGTCGAATCGGTACTGCGAGAAACCTGTAATCGCCTGGTGATCTTTGACAATCAAAAAGTACGCGTTTTCGAGGGTGGATATGAAGATTTCCTGCGCCGCTTCGGCTGGAGCACCGAACAGGAAGAGGGATCGACCACAACACGAAAAAAGGGCGAAAACCGAAAGAGCCAGAGACGCGAAAGAGCGCAACTGATTGAAGAGCGTTCACGTCTTCTGAAACCGCTCCGCGCCACCATCGATAATAACGAGTCGTTGGTGATGAAGGTGGAAGAACAGGCCAAGCTAACCGAAACGCTACTCATCAAGGCTTCAGAACAAGGCGACGGTGAGGAAATATCGAGACTCTCGTTAAAACTAAAAAATCAACGTGAGTCGATCGAGAAGGCTTTCCAGAAACTCGAAAAAGCCAGCGAGGAGCATCAAAGAATCCAGCTGGAGTTCGAAGAACGACTCGGTCCCGCCGACGAAAAAAACTGAGCCCAAGCTTCGATGGGAAGAAGCCATGCTCGGTCGAAACTGAAGCCCCCGACAGATTTATGGTACTTCGGTATATTTCCCGCGGGTTCGCCTCGACAGCTCTTCGAGAAAGCCTCCTGCGTCTCCAGAAGTCGTAGCAAACCCAACCGTATGAACTGGTATATGCTCGAAACGATTGATCTCTTCGATGTGATCGAGAAGTGCTAGCGGATCGATGGGATTCCTGGCCCTGAATGGCATGCCATCAGAAAGCAACACAATGGAACGAACGCCGGGAATCTGAAAAGCAGCTTCGAGTGCCATATCCGTCGAGGTGAAGCCCTGTGGGTCAAACCCATCGACAAACTTCAGCGCTCTCCGTTTCTGTATCGGCTTGGCAGGAATCAACTGATCTGACATCTGATCGACTTCCGCATCGAACGAAATCAGGCAGAACTTGAACGAGCTCGGCAGCTCGCGAATCATCCTCTTGAGTTCCTTCTGCATCCGCCGCAAGCGCATCCGAGAATCCGGCAGCTCATCACCGGAGCCCTTCTTCTTGCCAGAGTTGACACCTGTGCCACGACCACCACCCTTACCGCGACCGTCTCCCTCCGGAGCCGGATCCTTCTCCTGCATCGATATGCTGGTATCGAGTACAAACACGATCTTTTCGCTGACTAGCTCCTGGCCAAAGAAACTGGGAGGCTCAATCTTCACACCCGTTCCCTTGAGAACCACCTTCGCCGCATCGACTTTTTCGCCATC
>JBBWWC010000211.1:0-3046 GCA_050256555.1 Planctomycetota bacterium
AAGGCCATCGAGGAGAACTGGATGATGAGTGCCAGGAGTATGATTCCACCCGAAACGCTGAGGAAATAGCGAATTGCTTCCTTTTTGAGAGAGCGCTTTCTTTCGCCGATTCGAGTCACTGAGACGTGAACGATCGATACAAATGCGGTGAGTACCAGGAAAATTAGCAGCTTGCTCATGATTTGACCTCGGTATTGCGATCCGAAGTACCTTCACGATTGAGATTGAGTCGGATGTCTATCACATCGAGTAAGCAAAGAATATTTAACAGTCCCGCCGCGCATACCAGCAAGACACCGGTATCACTCCACTGTGGAACGTCCTTGTATTCTCGGACGCTTTGGAGGCCAAAAAGAACATGTTTTTCCGCAGCGTCGACAAGAGAAGCGATGATAGTCGCACCGCATCCAGAAGATGGGTAAATGAGCCACGGATGAAGGACTCTTGAGGCGGCTTCGAAATCGGAAATGATGATTCCAGTGATCCAGAGCAGGTTAACCAGTACGAGAATAGTGAAGCCCTTGCTTTTATTGTTGGATAGCAAGTGGCCTGATCCTGGTAGTAGCCAGGCAGCAAGAAGGATGGAAAGAAGAGGTTTTTGTTTCAAAAAATCTATCCTTTTTACATCGAAAACTGTTCGCCAAGATAATAACGTCGCGCATCTGCATCCTGGAGGATTTGCTCCTGGTTTCCTTGCGCAATAATTCGTCCATCGTAGATGATGAAAGAACGGTCACAGACATTGAGTGTGTCACGAACGTTATGATCCGTGAGCAGAACTCCTATACCTTTTCCTGAGAGGTAGCGAATGACTTTCTGCAGGTCTGCAACAGCGATGGGATCGACGCCGCTGAAGGGCTCATCAAGCAGAACCAGCGAAGGCTCTGAGATCAGCGCTCGAGCGACTTCTAGCCGTCGTTTTTCACCGCCGGAAAGAACTTCACTTTTACTATCAGCGACTCGTTGAAGACCAAAATCTTCGATCAGATTTTGTAGACGTTCTGCACGTTCTGGTTCACTGAGAGGACGGGTTTCAAGAATCGCCGAGAGATTCTGGCTAGTGGTGAGTCCTCGAAAGACTGAGGTCTCTTGCGGTAAGTAGCCCATTCCTCGACGCGCGCGCTGGTACATTGGAAGAGAGGAGACTTCTTCTCCGTTGAAGAAAACCTGACCCTGGTCAGACCGGATCATTCCCATCGTCATCCGGAATGTAGTTGTTTTACCGGCGCCATTTTTCCCGAGAAGGCCGATGACTGCGCCGGGTGGTACATCAAAAGAGACTCGATCTACGACTCGACGGTTGTTGTAGCTTTTGCAAAGGTTTCTGACGGTGAGGATCATCGGATGAATCCGATCTCGTTTCGCCCGGGGAGGGCAGGCCAGAAGATGGTGAACCCACGTCCGAGTAGGTTCGTTCGTGCAAAAGATCCCCAGTATCGTGAATCGAGGCTCGACGGGCTGTTGTCGCCCATGACAAAGTATCTGTTCGCATCGATCGGGTAAGGGGAGGATATCGCATAGTTTCCATCGAGAGTCCAGTGTTGGTCTCTCGATAGTTTGATTTGCTGGATGGTGCCGCCGCAGTTCTTTGCTGAGATAGAAACACTACTGGCCAATTGCCCTCTGTTTTGTGTTGTGGTGCCCGATTGGACTTCAGAAGCGGGGAGATCTGTATCTGACCGTAAATCTCCGTTTACGAACAACCGTGCTTTTCGGTCGACAATCTGTGCTGTGATCTGGTATGTGACATCGGGACTGAGGGCGAGATTTCCTACTGTCGCAAGAATAGTTGGCGGCATATCAGGACGAAGAAGCTCAAGTTGAGCTTCACCTGTTTTGAACGGGAATGACCACCGGTACTCGGAGGGGTGATTTTGAATCCCGATATAGAAACGCGCTTCATTATTACCAGGTTCGGGAGTCGCACGGAAAGTGGTCTGGATCTCCAGATCTCTCACCGATGCGCTGGCACGAGCTCCAGATCCACGTAGAGAATTGTAGTTGTACTTGTTTTCAATCGTCCGAACGTATCGGAGTGAGCCTTCTCCCTGGATTTGATTGAAATCCCAGCCATCGTCGGTACGGACCCAGCCTGGGGTTGAATCCCATGCTGATTCGACCAGGCCTTGCTCTTTGATAGTGGAGTCATGGATGGGTGTCCAGAAGTGCTCTTGAACGCCGATGGGTTTTGCTTCGATGGAATCGTTAATCCAAACATCGCCATATTTGACGCGGATATTTTCTCCGGGAAGTCCGACCAACCTTTTGATGTAGTTTCGTTCGCGATTGAAACGGAATACAACCACGTCCCAACGCTTGGGTTCTGCCCAGTCATAACTGAACTTATCGACGATGATCTTGTTGCCACCAAGGATGTCCTTGTTTTCAGCGACTACCGGGAATCGGTAGGTGCATTCCTGGCACCAGACTCGCATCGAGATGGCGTGAGCTCTTTTGAGCTGCCCGCTGGAGGTCGGGTGAATGTCTTCACAGCTGGGGCACTGGAAGCGGGTTTTCCCGAGCGTCGATATCTTGATCGATTGATCGGTATTTGGGCAAATACCCTGATAGATTTCTATCCGGTTTCCCATTTTTACATTGTTGGTAAGACTGTCACTGTGGATTCCCACATGGTTGTCGGTTTGGCAATTCGGGCAAGGAACGGTGACATGGAGCCCATTGAGTCCAGGGGCCATCGATCCGGTTGGAATTTCGTAGGACTCAAAAACGAAGTGCCGAATCAGTAGAGCCAATAAGATTGCGACCGTCAGAGCTTCAATGTTTTCACGGATTGATCGCCAGATCATTTCTTTTCCTCCTCATCGAGACGAAGGACTGCCATGAAAGCGTCTTGTGGAATAGAGACGCTGCCGATCTGTTTCATTCTCTTTTTGCCCTCTTTTTGCTTCTCTAGCAGTTTTCTTTTTCTTGAAATGTCGCCGCCGTAGCACTTAGCGGTGACATTTTTCATCAGGGCTTTGATGGTTTCTCTGGCGACAATCTTTCCGCCGATGGCTGCTTGTAGCGGCACCTGGAACATATGGCG
>JBBWWC010000212.1:0-8267 GCA_050256555.1 Planctomycetota bacterium
TTTTTCAGCAGCCTGTTCGGTCGGAACGATCCACAGATCGGTATGGCGAGCTAGCCAGCTAGCTCGGAATCCTCGAGGCGCAGAGAGATCGTATCGACTCCTGATCAATGCTGGTCCTTCTGCGGAACGAGCCAGGGTTGCCACTAGATGGTCACCGTCTAGATGGGAGTGAAGGAAATCAGGTTTTTCTTCCTCGATGAGTTTGCGTAGTTTTTTGACATCGGAACGCAAAGAGGAAAGGCGAATGTGTTTGGAAAGTCGTAGTCCCTGGATGGTCTGCAATCCTCGATTCGAAGCGATTTTTTCTAGCGTGTTCTTTTGTTCGGGAACAGTGCTGCAGAGAAATCGTACGTCGACGCCGGCGGCCGCTTGACCAGCGGCCAGAATCAATGCGGGATCAGCAGGACCGGTGAATTTGTGGTTGGCGAAGAGGTGGAAGATCTTCATGCGTTGGTTTCGTTTTCTGCCGGGGGGCGTCGTGAAGGGCGCCATTCCGAACCACGATGATTGCGCGGCATGCTGTCAGGGTCGAGGCCTCGTTTGCGTAGGGCTCTTCTTTCCCACAGGCAGGCATACTTGAGAAATACATAAAAAGCACCGACCACCGCCAGGATGAAACCTGCCATTCCATCTCGCCAACCTCTGTCGAGCACGAACATACGAAAGAATTTCCACGGAGCCCGGCCGAGCATCCCGATCAGATGACTACGCTGGTTGCGGGAGTCCTGTTCGGAAGCGGCGATGCTGGTGAAGAAGTCGATCCCTTCGATGTGGTGATGGAGATCTCTGAAGGAATAGTGGAGCAGGTCTCCCTGAAGTGGTTCAGCATTTCCCTCAAGCTCAATACGGTCATGAGGGTTGATGCCACCCCAGCGTGCCTTGCGGCGATCAAAGAGTCTGATTTTTCGATCGGGATACCAACCACCATGACGGATCCAGCGCCCCAGATGCCAGGTCAGTCTCGGCATCGAATATCCGGGATGCATCGGTTCCTTCGATAAGCGTTCGGTGATTTCTTCTCTCAGTTGCGGAGTGACTCTCTCGTCAGCATCGAGTGAGAGAATCCAATCTGTCTTGGCGTGATCAATCGCTCGATTCTTTTGTTGCACATGTCCGGGCCAATCGGTGACGTGGACCTGTTCTGTGAATTCTCGAGCAATCTCGACGGTGCGATCGGTCGAACCTGAATCGATGACGACGATATTGGGAACCCACTGAAGAGATTCGAGACAGGCGCGAATGTTCTTTTCCTCATTGAAGGTGATGACGGTTGCGGTGAAATCAATCATCTTCACTCTTCTTCCAGATATTGTGGGCGCCAGTTCGGATCGAGACTGCTGTCGATTTCTGCACGAAGTCGATGGAACAATTCTAGAGCTTCTTTTTGAGCTTCGCCAAGATCGTACCCAATGCAGCGCTGGAGATAGTCCGTTGCTCCAGGAAGATCAAAGATTGCGGGCTGTTCTTGACTGAAATTGGCGGCGATCTGGTCTCGTATCGCAAGTCCTTTTCGGGCTGCTTGATGGAGGTTCTCAATGACCCAGCCGGGTAGATTTTTTCGGGTCAGCCACACCGCAAAGACGAACGGTAGCCCGGTTCGTTCTTTCCAGGCCAGGCCCAGGTCGATTCTTTCGAGAGGAGTTGATCGGTGAGCGAGAGCTGCATCTCCGATCAGTAGAACCGCATCATGAGGGTCCACCCCTTCGAGGGAGGTGAGGTTCGATTCAGTTTCTACGATTCTTAAAGGTGGAAGACCGTCGATTTTCCGAAGAACCTGCAGCAGAGCCACAGAGGAGTTGCTGGCCCGATCGACAGCAACGACATCGAGATCCTTCCATTTTTTGCGCATGAACAGGAGGATCGAAGCGACCTCTCCATCGCACGAGATGCAATGTCCAGGAATGATGCGATAGAGAGGGTCCTGGCAAGATTCGACCTGCGGGACCAAACCCACATCGATTTCACCAGAGCGTAGAAATCGAGCCAGTTCACTGGGTAAGGCATCGACGATCTCCCAGCGGCTATCGGTTCGCGACAATTGATCGCAAAGCGGAAAGGCATTGAGGAAGTCGATGGCGCCTACCCTGATTTTTTTCATCGGTTGAAGTCCTCGCGATTCAGTAGCTGGCGAGTTTTTTCAATTAAAGACACCAACAATTGGCGATTTCCGCCGCTGGCCTGATAGAGGAAGCGGAACCCCTCACCGTGGTTCAGCGCCGCAATTTTGTCGATGCGCGACTTGCGATAGGAACGCACCAGCCGGGTCAGATTTCCGAGCCGGTCAGTGGTTGGGCTGAGCCCGCCGGGATCAAGATCAACGAGGACGATGCGGTATTTTTCGGTGTCTGATTTTTGTACCAGGATGTTCATCAGATTGAGATCCCCGTGCAGCCAGCCTTGTTCGTGGAACTGATGGATGGTGTTGGCCGTTGCGTCAAGGATTTGGCGACGCTCGTTCGGAGAGACGGTGGTGTCTGCCAGTATCTCGAGAAGTGTACGAACTCCGATTTCGAGACGTACCAGCATTTCGATTCGATAACCGATTCCGGCGGAAGTGGCAGCCACCGCGAGGATCTGCGAGGTCGGGATCCCGTGCTGGTTTACGCGTTGGCACATTTCCATTTCTTGAATAAATCTGGCCGGCCGTAGATGTCGATCGTGGATCAGGTGAGAAAGCAGTCCACCACGGAGACATTTCTTCCACATCAGTAGTTCATTATTTTGAGTGCGATAAACCGGATGTTCGGTTCGACCTGATCGTTGTCCAGCGGAAGGAAATTCACTATTGCCATCGACGAAACCGCTCGCAAGAACGGTTTTCTGAGAAGAAGGGAGCGACCATGTGGTGCGTGCGCCAGACTTGTGAATTACCAGCGATGTGTCGGAAGCGGATTGTGAGAAAGCGCTTTGCTTTGAGATGGGATCAGAAGTCATGAAGCCACTCGCCTCGACAGGAGACGTGAAAAATAGATGTAGGAAGAAGAGAAATGGTCGGACCGGGTGGATTCGAACCACCGACTTCCACACCCCCAGCGTGGCGCGCTACCAAACTGCGCTACGGCCCGACTGCTCTCTCTTACTGACGCTTCGATGCTAATCGAAGTGCTAGCTTCGTCAAGTCCTCCGGTCCATCTCATTCTTCTTTCTCGACTCCTGAGTCGTCGGTCGATGAGTTTTTGGAGGCAGATTCCGATTTCTCGGGTAGCTGACTCGGCGGCAGGATTACGCCACCAGATATGGTGAATCGGAGAACCTCATCGACGCTCAGATTGAGTGCGATGATTTCTTTGCGGGGAACCAGGATAGTGTAGCCCGTGATGGGGGTTGGACTCGAAGGTATGAAAACAGCGACGACGTCTTCTTTTGCAACTGCCACGATGTCACGGAATCCTGAGCTGGTGACAAATCCGAGAGCCCAGAGACCCTGGCGCGGATATTCCACTGCGACTGCGGTCTCGTAGTCGATTTTATTCTTTTCTTCGAAGAAGAACTCCGTGACCTGCTTGGCATAGGGATAGATCACCTTGATCAGCGGAACACGTTTGATCAGAGTTTCTATTATCTTGAGTAGCTGTCTTCCCAGGACTCCTCTGAAGATGATACCCACAACAAGTACAAGAAAGATGGCAACGACAAATCCGAGCCATGGAGGTGTTAGATTTTCAACTCGCTGCGAAAAGAGAATCGTGTCGGTTCCTGGAGGAGCCGTATCTCCATCGAGGACCTCATCGAGTTGCCACTCGGGGAGATCTAGCGTCCCTTGCCAGAAGTTTTCCTTCATCAATTCGGAGGAGAGTCCGGTGCGCATCAAGTTGGTCAGGGGGGTGGCAATTTTTTCGTCAAAGAAGTTATAGGCGATGACCAGGATGAGGATGGTCAGTACCGTGGGCAACAAGGTTGCCAGACCGGTCAGGAATGCACGGCTGAAGCCGCCACGTTTTTTCTTCTTCTTTTCAGCCAAAATTCCCCCGGAGCTTGGTGGTCAAAATGCGAAAATCGGTCATGAAGGATTCTATTTTTACGTACATCCTATCGAGCAGGATCACTGCAAATGACCCTGCTGTCTACATTCTGAACAATCAGGGGGTGAATCACAAGTTTTGCAGTCACTATGGAGTTAATGTCTGGTTTCGTTACCCTGTCGTCACCATTGCCAGAAAACCGGGCAGGAGCATGTCATGGGCCTGATCACACTCTCTGGACTGACGCCGACCAGTGCCGGTATTCACCTCGGAAATTATTTCGGGGCGGTCCGGCAATGGATCAATCTTCAGGAGCAGGGGGGCGCTCATTACTTCATCGCCTCTTACCATGCCCTGACCAAGGTCAGGGATCCGAAAGAACTTTCCGCCAACATCGTCGGTGTTGCGATGGATTATCTGGCTCTTGGCCTCGATCCTGAAAAGGCGGTGATCTACCGACAAGAAGATGTTCCCGAGGTCTGTGAGCTGTCGTGGATTCTATCGACCCTCACTCCGATGGGCCTGCTCGAACGTTGTCATGCTTACAAGGACAAGGTGGCTCAGGGACTTTCGGCTGATCACGGTTTGTTTGCTTATCCGGTTTTGATGGCTGCGGACATCCTGATTGTTCGGTCCCATCGTGTTCCGGTGGGGCAGGACCAGAAGCAGCACGTTGAGGTGACTCGTGACGTTGCAGGTAAATTTAACCAGACCTATCGTGAAGTGTTCCCGCTTCCGGAGCCGGTTATTTTCGAGGGCCAGGCGGCCAAGGTACCGGGAATCGATGGTCAGAAGATGAGCAAATCCTATGGCAATGATTTGAGTATCTTCGACACGGAGAAAAAGCTACGAAAGAAATTGATGTCGATAGTGACAGATTCTCAGGGAGTCGATGATCCCAAGAATCCAGAGGGCAACACCATTTACGATCTATATAAACTTGTCGCGACTGAAGAACAGGTTGCAGAAATGGGTGACAAGTTTCGCTCCAGTGGTATCGGTTACGGTTATGGCCATGCGAAGCAGGAGCTCTACGAAGCGTTGCTCGAATACTTTGCCGATGCGAGGATTCGCCGTGCCAAGCTGGAAGCGAATCCGCAAGAGGTCGAAGAGATCCTACGAGATGGTGCACGCCGGGTTCGGCCGGTCATCGACGAGACGATGGATGCGGTACGATCTGCCGTAGGGGTGACGACCGGTCGGAAATGAGAGCCGGAACTGGTCAGATCCTTCAAATCCGCGTCGGAAATCCTTCACACAGCTCTCGCACTTCTGCCCGGATACTCTCGATGCGATTCTCGTCCTGCGGGTTGGCGAGGATTTCGAGAATCCAGGCTCCGATTCGAGAGATCTCATCACGTCCCATGCCCCGACTGGTGATGGTCGGAGTGCCGATTCTCATACCACTGGGGCGTCTTGGCGGAGCGGGATCGTAAGGAATCATGTTCATGTTGACCACGATACCTGCTTTCCCGAGTGAGGCTTCGGCGATATCTCCACTCAGGTCCATCGATCGAAGATCGGCGAGGATCATATGATTGTCGGTTCCCCCCGAGACCAACCGTAGGCCGCCTGCGGAGAGAATCTCACCGAGGTGTTTCGAGTTTTCGACGACCTTACGGGCATAGTCACGAAACGACTCGCTGTTGGCTTCCTGGAAACAAACAGCGCGAGCCGCTACCAGATGCATGAGCGGGCCACCTTGATCGCCAGGAAAAACAGCCGAGTCGATTTTCTTCGCCCATTTTTTACGGCACAGAATCAGGCCACTGCGTGGACCTCTCAGCGTCTTGTGGGTGGTGGTCGTGACAACATCGGCATGAGGGACGGGGCTCGGATGGACACCTGTTGCAACCAGGCCAGCGATGTGGGCCATGTCGACCATCAGCTTGGCTCCGACTTCATCGGCGATGCGGCGGAATCCGGCGAAGTCGATCACGCGAGGATAAGCACTGGCTCCAGCAACAATCAATTTGGGCTGGAACTCCTTGGCCATCTTTTCAACGATTTCGAGATCGATCATCTCGTTGTCGGGATTGACCGGGTAATGCTGAAAATCGTAGATCTTTCCGGTGAGACTGACTCGAGCTCCATGGGAAAGGTGGCCTCCATGTGCCAGATCCATCGCAAGAACCTTGTCTCCAGGCGTGAGCAGGGCGGCGTAAGCGGCGATGTTCGATTGAGTACCTGAGTGCGGTTGAACATTGGCATGTTCCGCATCGAATAGCTCCATCGCACGAGAACGTGCGAAGTTTTCTGCTTCATCGACGACTTCACAACCGCCGTAGTAACGGCGGCCAGGATATCCTTCGGCGTACTTGTTGGTCAGAACCGAGCCCTGGGCAGCGAGCACTGCATCGCTGACGATGTTCTCGCTTGCGATGAGGTTGACCTCGCCTCGTTGACGTTGTTCTTCACGGACAATGATCTCGGCAATTCCTGGATCAGTTTTTGTGAGGGATTCCATCTTTGTCTCTCCTTACCCGGCAGATTGGTCGGTACGGGTTTGATGGCGCAACCAGCTCTCGATGAAGGGTTGTAGATTCCCATCGAGAACAGCTTCCGCATTTCCTGTTTCGTGGTCAGTTCTGTGATCCTTGATCATCTTGTAAGGATGCAGAACATACGAGCGAATCTGGCTGCCAAAAGCAATGTCGCTCTTGGTGCCCTGTAATTGATCCATCTCTTCTCTGCGCTTGCGTTCCTCTGCTTCAAGAATACGTGCTTTGAGGACGCGCATCGCCTGGGCTCTGTTGGCATGCTGGCTGCGCTCGTTTTGACATTGAACGACGATTCCTGAGGGGAGGTGGGTGATGCGGACCGCAGAATCGGTGGTGTTGACGTGCTGTCCCCCAGCGCCACTGGCTCGATAAGTGTCGACCCGTAAATCTGACTCGACGACCTCGACCCCATCGGCGACATCGGTTTCAGGGATCACCCGAATCGAACAGAAGGCGGTCTGTCTCCGTGCCTGTGCATCAAAGGGCGAGATTCTTACAATCCGATGAACGCCAGATTCTGCCTGGAGGTAGCCGTAAGCGAAATCTCCCACGATGTGAATCGTTGAGGATTTCAGGCCGGCTTCTTCGGCAAATTGTTCGTCGATGATGGCGGTTTTGAATTTCTGTTGCTCTGCCCAGCGCAGATACATTCGCTGAACCATCAAGGTCCAGTCACACGCATCGGTTCCACCGGCTCCGGATTGAATCTCGATGTAGGCGTTGGCCGCTGCGTATTTGCCGCCCAGCAAAGTTTTGAGCTCTAGACTCTCGGCGAGAGCCAGGAGTCGGAGGCTATCATTTTCAACCTCAGCAAGAGAGTCGCTGTCATTGTCTGCTTCTGCAAGTTCAAAGAGAGTGAGGCTATCTTCCAGCTGAGTTGCGATTTTTGCGATGCTCTGGACCGAATCCTTGACCTTCTTCATGTCGGCGATGGTTTTTTCAGCGGATTCACGATCGTCCCAGAAGTTCTGCGACGACATCTCCGCCTCAAGCGCCGCGAGGCGTTTTTTCTGCTCTTCGTGTTGAGTCGCATCGCGGATCCGGTCGAGGAGATCCTCGATGGATTGCAATCGAGATTTGATCTCAGTGTTCACGGCTCTTCACCATTCTCTCTGGGCAGGGTATCCGACTCTGACGCCCAGTTTGGTGAGTGTCGGATCCAGCCGAAGATACCTCGGTTTCTCTACCTCGGTTCCCTATGGTGCCGCCTTGTCGGCTCCGGGCCAAGGGGACTCAGGGTCATGGGCTGTAAGAATGATGGAGAATTATCGAAATACGCATTTGAAGCCCAATTGAAGAAGGGCCCAGAGGGGATTCCCTCTAGGCCCTGTTTTCTACCAGGTGGGTCAGGCGGATCGAGCCGCCTCCCCCGTCAGGGGAGCGGGCTAGCGCACCCACCTCCTAGTAGAGCCACGGACAATCATCAATGGACCACCTCCTTCCTTGGATTGGAGTATCCCGGTCTCACGTGGACGTGACACCCACAACCGGGCACCGTCCAGCCTGATAGCGTCCCATCAGGCCTCACTGTTTTTTACTGCTGCCCCCTGATAGGAGACGGGCCGACTTTGGCGCTCGTCTCTTCTGCCAGAGGATCTGGAATCAGGCCCTTGCACGAGCTCTTCGATTCCTGTGCTACCATTCTACCGTTCCAGGGCGGTTCACGGAATCCTTGACCTGCTCAAGAGCAGGCATAGGGAAGCCTGAGGGGCCGATTCTGGCATGCTGGATAGGTATTTCTGGCCCCGGTAGATTCGTAAAAGGAGCCCAATGGAGGACGGAAATTCGACTCTGGTGGGGAGAT
>JBBWWC010000213.1:0-6026 GCA_050256555.1 Planctomycetota bacterium
CCATCTGGCAACGTGGCAAAGAACGACTCCAGAGGGTCGTCACAGATGACCAAAATAATATTTATCGAGGAGTCGATATTCCTTCACTGATCACGATGATTGACGCCTTGAACGAAAATCAACGTTCCGATTTCAAAGCCCCCCGGATCGTCTTGATTGGCTGGCAGTGATGGAGCCCAGAATTGTCCATCTCGATGATCGGATCGCCATCGTTTCCAAACCCTCGGGAATGTTCGTTCACCCATCTGACGAAAATAGAAGGCGCGAACGCACTCTACTCAGCTGGCTCAGAGATCGTCTCGATCATTACGTGTATCCGGTCCACCGTATCGACCGGGCCAGCTCAGGTCTGGTCGCTCTCGCCAGAGATCCAGACAGCGCTCGAGATCTCCAAGCGGCACTCCAGTCGGCCCACTGCAAAAAAGATTACCTGGCCTTTTCTCGAGGAGAAACCGAACAGGATTTCTTGTGCGATTTACCGCTAAAAGTCGGCGAGAAAAAAGTATCGCGTCCCGCCAAAACATTTTTCAAGCGACTCATGATCAGTGGAGGTTTCTCCCTCTTGAAGGCTCGTCTCGAAACCGGGCGTAGACACCAGATTCGTCGCCATCTGGCATTACTCGGACATCAGATCGTTGGCGACTCCACCTATGGAAAGGGTCGGATCAACAACTGGTTACGAAACACACACGGGTTACCGCGTCTCTTCCTTCACTCCTGGAGACTTTCTCTACCATTGCTCGACCACTCTCGAATCCTCACATTCGAAGATCCACTTCCTGCAGATCTCCTCATTTTCCTCCGTTCCTTCACTGAAGATCGAGAATTGTGGCCGGGTGGTATTCCGCAAATCACCCCTGCTGGAGATGAGGCATGAGTCGCTTCATGCGTAGCATCTGGTTCCCGATCCTCACCCCCCCTCTCATCGTTCTGCTGATGAGAATCCTTTTTCAAGGTTTTCTTTTTCCTACCGAGTTGAGTGGCGATGAAGCTCAGTACTGGGACTGGTCCCGACATCTACAACTTTCTTACTACACCAAGGGCCCGTTGATCGCCTGGATGATTGCGTTCAGCACGACTCTCCTGGGCGATAGCGAATTAGCGATTCGCCTCGGTAGCTATCTTGCGCACACAGTGGCTGGGATTTCAGTTGGCTATCTTGGATTTCAGCTCGGAAGTGGCTCAAGACGTGTGATTTGGCTCAGCGCCATCGGATTCCAGTGCCTTCTCGCCTATCAAATCGCAGGCTCATTGATGACGGTGGATATGACGATGGTAGCCGGCTGGAGCATCGCCACTGTATCAGCCATCACGGCAGTTCAGCGCTCTCAGCAAGGACGCTCCGTCCGGACTCCCCTGGCTCTTTGCGGACTCGCTTTCGGTTTCTCTTTTCTCGCCAAGTACACGGCACTTCTGGGACTTTCAGGAATCCTATTTGGACTCTGGCCACACCGACAACAACTACGACAATCGCCAGGGATTAAATCGGGATTACTACTAGGACTGCTGCTGTTATTCATCGGGATGGCCCCGGTGGTTCTCTGGAATGCTGCGCGCGGCTGGCCAACCATCAGTCATCTACTCGGCCATCTTGAAATCCCTCGAGGCGATGGTGATCTTCGAACATGGACGGAGTTCAACATTCGCTGGCCTCTGACCTACTTGCTACAAATCTTCTCGATTCCCGGTCCATTGCTCGCCACCACCATGCTGCTGGGGATCTATTCTTCCAGAAAAGAATCTCATACTTTACTCCGGATCTCCCTGTGGAGTGCTCTTCCGGTACTGTTCTTTTACCTACTGGTTTCTTTCAAAGGAGAAACCGAGGGCAACTGGGCGGTCGGAGCGCTCGCAATGCTGACTCCCTTTTCAGCACTCTGGATCGATCGTCGCCTGTCTCACGGCAAGGGTTTCTGGATCACCCGGCTCATTCTGGTTCGAGCAACACTCACTTTTCTTTTGATCCTGACCTTGCCCAGTTCGGCGCCGCTAGTGCAGGCTTCCTTCGACAAACTGGGGATTTCAGTTTCGATTCCGCTTCACCGTGTCGCTGGCCATCGTCAATTTGCCGATCAAGTCAGAAAACGATCGATCGATTCACTGGGGTCGGCCGGACAAACAACACCGATCATCTGCAACTATTACGATTTGACCGCTTTATTGGCATATTCGCTCCCTGATCACCCCATTGTATATTGCGCTTCGGTGGCCCTCGGATCGCGCCCTTCCGCATACGACGATTTCGAGGAAACGCTCTTCCCTCGCTCGAACCTACTCGGAATCGATCTGATACTGGTCGGTTCCGACGAACAGCGCTGGCGAGAATCTCTCGATTTCACCGAACTAGAATCACTCGGCTCGGCGATTCAGCGTGGTCGATCTCGCGCAATCTTCCGCGCAAAGCTCAGATCGTTACCCATCGATAAGGAGCACTGATGAAATCTGCGACAACACCCCTTGCGCTACGCCGATGGCATTTCACCGTCGCCATTTTCTTTCTGTTGCTGGCTTTATTTCTGGATGGCTGGATCCTTTCTCGAATGCCACCAGAAGGAACACAGTTTGGCGATCTCTATCACCTGCTCAGAAGTCTCGGATATCTCCCGACATGGATCTCTTTCGCTCTTATTTACACATTAGCCGCAACTAACGAGCAACGAATCTCCCGCCGCTCAGGAGCCATCTCGATTGTTTTTACCGCCGCAGGTTCTGGCATTGTTGCGGCGATTCTCAAGGTCATGATTCGGCGACTCGATCCTCAAACCGGATATGAAGGTGACTGGAATTTCGCCCCATGGGATGGCAACTGGTGGGATGGAACGGACCTCTGCTTTCCCAGTGAACATGCAGCAGTCGCCTGGGGCGCTGCTATCGCCATTTCTCGCCGCTGGCCGGGATCTGCACCGCTGATGTTACTACTGGCGGCTGGTTGCGCTTGCGGACGTGTTCTCGCCCGTGGGCACAATCCCAGCGATGTGGTGGCCAGCCTTCTGCTGGCATTGATCGTCAGCCACTGGATCGATCGATGCCCCACTCCCCAGGTGTCATAATAGTCAGATCAGACGGTATCTCGAAAACCCTGCATACAGCTACTTCCTGTTACGAATATATCCACCCTGTCAATCAAGACATGACCCCAAGTCAAACACAGGTCATTAGTAATACACACTCGATAAAGACAAGATGAAGAGCAATTTCATAAATAAGATCGGTTTATGGAAGAGTTTAACATCATCCCACTACGTGATTCTCAGCATCTGGAGAAGGCCAGCGATTGCTTGCGTACCATCGCACATCCTGTTCGTCTCCGTATGGTGCAACTCCTCATGAGGGGACGTTACAGCGTTGGAGAATTGGCCAGTTCCTGCAAAGTACAAAATCACATGGCATCCGAGCATCTTCGATTGATGCAACGAGCAGGTCTTCTGAAAAGTCAAAGAGATGGTAGAAAAATATACTACTCCGTCTCTCAAAAGGGACTATTCGGATTAATGGAAAGAGTCGAATCTTTATTCGGTGAAGATAGTCACCAATAAACTACGGCGCTTCCTGTCCTGGTTCTTTGCTAAAATCGAAATCCTAACTGCGCAGCAGCTCCAACTTCATTGGAATTGCCCGCAACGGCTAGGTCTACGTGTATACCGAAAGGTGACAACCCTACCCCGGCCGACAATACGCTCCGATCGCTATCCGATAGATTCATTCGATACCCCGTTCTGAGCTGCCCCCATCCCCAGGCATCTAATTCAATTCCAGCCGAAAGAAACTGACTCCCGGGTAGACCGTTAAAGCCTTTCACTTCCTGAAGATCATAATCGATCGCAAAAGTGCCCCATTGTTCCTGACGGGCCATGCCGACCTGATAGATGGCCGAAGTGGTAACAACATTCCCGGTCGATTCAAGCTCCAAGGTATCCGGATTGCGCCGAAATCCTTCGTATCTTTGCTCGATCAAATTCTTACCGACAAATCCGACGGTAAATCCTCCATCCAGTTCACGAGCAAAACCAATATCGACGTTAAAGTTATCGTATTCAGTAACAAAATCATCCTCATCGTAAACAGCGTAATCAGCGACCTGAGCATTGGCGCTATAGTCATAGACCATCGAGCGGACAAACTTAGGCGTGATCCCATAGGCCACACCACCGATGTTGCGGGCCATGGAAATTCCGATTTCATGCTGCCCTAACCCCAGCACGTCTACTGAAGAATTGATATCGTCCTCGGCAAAAGGAAGAGACTGAACATTCAAGACTTCACCGGTAACAGGATCAAGATCGTAGGAGACATAATCACTCAAGGCATCGAGCTGGGCAGCCGTATTGTTTGCCGGGTTGTCAAAATCAACAACGTCTATAGCAGCAGCAAATCCATCAAAGAATGCTTCGTCTTGGTAGTTAAATAGCGTCCCTATCTGGCCACGTCCGGAAGCGTAAAGAGTCCAACCGAATTCCTGGCCACTATCTCCCAGCGACAACCCAATCCCAATCTCGGTCACCAGCGGACTTCCGTCGAGATTGGCCAGGTTTTGGTTTAGCTCATTGATGTCACCAACAACGGCACCGCTACTCGCTTCGCTCGGAGCCAGATTGAAATCTGAAATTGAATTTTCGAGAGCACTTACAAGATCCAGATCCTGAAAATCCGACAACTTCGTCAAGAAATCATTCGGGTCATAGGCGCGAACGCCAATCGTCGGAACTTCGATGGAAAACCGTTCTCTTTTCTCGATGGCAAGGACTGCCGGATTAAAAAATGGAGCTGTTGAAGGATTCGCGATGGCGACCCCGACTCCACCCATTCCCATCGATCGCGGATCTAGGCCACTTTGCGCCTGGCAAATCGTGGTTCCGAACCAGACGAGTGAAAGCTGAAGAAAACATATAGATACGATATCTTTATGAAGAAGTGACATTTGAAACCTCGTGAATCCAGTCTTCAGTGGTCAACCATAAACCTATGTTGAGTAGCAGTTTTGAAACAGGTTACTACAGAGACAAGACAACATGTAATCACGATGCCAAGCGCAACCACAATCAGCAGATACCTCCATGCGCATCTCGCTACGGCTTATTCGTGGCGCAAAGCTGTAATCGGATCCAGCGCTGCCGCACGACGCGCCGGATAGATTCCTGATACGACTCCAACCACCATCGATATCGAAAGGGCCAGCAAGACACTCGAAGGAGTAATCGCAGCGCTCCAACCGGTAAAAAACATCAACACCTGAACCAAGCCGATTCCAACCAGAACTCCTGCCGCTCCACCAATGGTAGATATGGTCGTCGTTTCAGCCAGGAACTGCGCAATGATGTGGCGGCGTCTGGCTCCCAGGACACGTCGAACCCCAATCTCTTTGGTTCGTTCAGTGACGGTCGCCAACATGATGTTGGCGATTCCAATTCCTCCCACAAGTAACGAAATCGATGCGATGGCGACCAGTGCAATATTGAAGACCTGCTGCGTCTTACGACGTTGAGCAAGAACTTCCAGCGGAACGACCATCTCATAATCTTTCTCTGGATGATTTTTTTCCATCAGGTGATCGATCATGCGAGATGTCATCAGTACTTGGTCCAAGTTTTTCACCGAAACTACGATTTGATTCAGTTCTACATCGGTAGCTACCCAGTCTCCGGTGCTACCACTCCCCGAGATGGAACGTGTGCCATGACGCTTCAAAATCGTGTTGTAAGGGACATAGATTTCTGAGCTACGAGAATCAACCACCAGTGCTTTACGAGCATATCCCTGAAAAGAATCATCCTCGAGAACACCGACGATATGAAAAGTTTCATTATTGATATTGATGGGAAGATTGATGGGATCTTCATAGATCCCTAGTTCTTCTAACAACCCAGAGCGCACCACACAAACTCGCGCCAGGCTTTCATCGTCGACTTTCGTTAGTGAACGACCTACTGCAGTTTTTAAATCAAATATTTCCAGATGTTCGGGAGTTACGGCAAAGAGCGTAGACTCGATTTTCCGACTTCCCCACCAGACTTGTTTCTTACTGATGT
>JBBWWC010000214.1:0-7061 GCA_050256555.1 Planctomycetota bacterium
GGTCGAAGTGTAGTTCACGATGAATCTGATCTTGAGCTTCTTCTGCGGTCAACTTCTCGAGACTTTTCATCAGCTCTTTCCAGCTAAAGGACGTGGTCTTTTTGAGATCTTCGCGGGAGATCTCCATCGGGTCATAAGCGGCCTGGACGACGATATGTACCTGGTATCGTACGTCCTCATCGAGGAGGAGCCCCTTCTCGCATCGGTCACAAGAAATTCCATCCATCTCTTTATCTCTTTTCCATTTCGCAGGCAGATGTACTGGAGCGGGTTTGGCGAGCTCCAAAAATGGCTTCACTAACAATCACCTGCAAGATTTTTACTCCGGCGCGAATCGAACCGATGATGGTGCCAGAGATCTTGGATGTACCAATTCTTCGTCGATATACCACCGGAATTTCACAGATTCGAAATCGATGTCGTGCCGCCTTGATTTGCATCTCGACGGTCCAGCCAAAGTCTGGGTCTTGCATCTCGAGTTGTTCGAGTCGATCGCGTCGAATCGCTCGAAAAGGTCCGAGGTCGCTGTACTGGAATCCATACAACCAAGCGATGAGCGAGGTCGCCAGTGCATTTCCCCATCGTTGTTGAGGTTGAAGAGAACCAGGTTCAGCATTTCCAAGAACACGGCTGCCGATGACGAAGTCTGCTTTCTGTTCAACGATGGGGGAGATCAAGTCCAGCAGTGCTGCAGGGTCGTCGGAGAAATCAGCATCGAGAAACACGACGATTTGTCCGCTGGGATCGGGCTCTAGTTGTCGCAGGTCTGCCAGTGCTGCAAGACAAGCAGATCCGTAACCCCGCCGCGTTTCATGGACAACACGAGCTCCTTTTTCTCTGGCGATGGCGGCCGTGGCATCCTGGGATCCGTTGTCTCCGACGTGGATGCTGGCGACCGAATCCTGCCCTAGAGCATCGAGAACAGCGCCGATCGATTTTTCTTCATCGAGTGCCGGGATCACAACGCGGACACACCAATCCCCCGTCAGGATTTGATTCAAAGTGATAGATCCGGAAGATCTCGAACGGCTTTTGTCATCGGGATTATGTGCTGGAGGAAATCTTCCAGTCTGTCGAGTGGGAGTGCATTGGGGCCATCACAGAGGGCGTGATCCGGATCCGGGTGAACTTCGAGGAAGAAACCATCGGCTCCCGCCGCCGCAGCGGCTCGCGCCAGTACCGGGATGAAGTGACGTTCGCCGCCGGAAACACCTTCGGGGCCGCCCGGGGTCTGGACGCTATGTGTGGCATCGAAGATGAGTGAAGCGCCGGTTTTCTGGGTTAGCGGGATGGCACGGAAATCATTGACGAGGCGATGGTACCCGAAGGAAGAACCGCGCTCGGTGATCCATACATCGGCGGCTCCTGCTTGTTGAAGTACCTCGACTCGTGAGGCGACATCCCATGGCGAAAGAAATTGACCTTTTTTCAGATTCACGATTCTTCCGGTCGCTGCGGTAGTTTCGAGTAATGAGTTTTGTCGACACAAAAAAGCGGGGATCTGTAGAACGTCCACAATTTCCCCGGCCATTTTGGCCTGTTGTTCCGAGTGAATATCTGTCGTGACGGGAAGGCCTGTTTCTTCTCGCACCCTGGCCAGCACTTCGAGTCCTCGCTCGATGCCGGGGCCGCGAAAGGAAGATGCACTGGAACGGTTCGCTTTCTCGTAGCTGGCCTTGTAGATGACGGGCAGGTTCTTGCGTTGGGCCAGTTCTGCGATGACATGAGCGACATCCAGTGCGAATTGTTCGTTTTCGATGACATCAGGGCCGAGAATCCAGACTGGAGCGGTCACGGATTTTTCTCCGATGGAGAAGTTCTCTCGAAAGGTCGACATGCTGACGGGCCTTTCAGTGGCGCAGGAAATTGAAAATTCGGGGAACTCCGTCAGTTCCCGCCTCGTCAGGATATCCGCCAATGGCCCGGTCATCCAAGCAAGGCGTATCGCACCTGTGAATCGCTCATGATAAAATCCGGGCGCGGAAGGAAATCATGTCTCAAACCCAACAGATCCAGCTCTATAGCGCCTCCTGGTGCCCAGATTGTACCCGGGCGATTCGATTTCTCGATGAACACGATGTGGCCTACGAGAAGATTGATATTTCAGAGGATTCTGCTGCTGCGGAGCTTCTGGAAGCGAAGACCGGTAAAAAGGGGATTCCATTCCTGGTCGTCGATGGCGAGTGGATTCGTGCCTATACCCCTGGTGGCGGAGATTTTCCTGCGACGGAGATCCTCAACGCAGTCGATCGCGGGAATGGAACACACCGATGAACCAGAGCTCTTTCGGCTGTTTGGATCGCTGTCCTGTTTTTGTTTCGTGGATTCTTTTCTGGTTCATTGCCAGCCACTCGGTGTGTGGGGGCAATGGATTGTCGGCGCAGGATCCTTTCGAGCTGGGTGGTTTCAATCCTTTTGGCGGTGAAGAGAGTCCTGTCAGTTTTTCTGCAAAAGATATCCCGGCAGTTGCTGCCGGTTCTGATGTGGTCCTGACGGTTGTGGCCGAGATCGAAAGAGGTTGGCACATTTTTGGATTCGACATGGATCCAGAACTGGGGATACCGACCACGATGTATGTCGCAGCTTCGGGCGATATACAGATTTCTGGAGAGGTTCAGGAGCCGGCTCCGCATGAACGCGCAGATCCATCGACGGGTGGTTTGCTTCTCGAACATGAAGGAAGTGTCGAGTTCAAGATACCGCTCAAGATTCCTGAAGGTGCGGCCGATGGGCCGCGCAAGTTGATGATTGATATCACTTACCAGACTTGCGATGCAGAGAAGTGTCTCGATCCGGTCAGTGTGATGGTCGAAGCCACAGTTCATGTCGGGGCCGCACCGGACCCCGCTGACGATAAAATCGAAACACTGACAGTTTCTGCGACAGCCAGCGAATCACCGGTCTCCTGGAAAGGGACCGGTGTGGTAGGCGTGACAGCCGGGGCAGACTTCTTCATCGAGATCGAAGCGGCCATCGAGCGAGGCTGGCACATCTACGGGTTGAAGATGGACCCAAGCCTGGGTCCACCACCCACCTTCACGGTTCCGGAATCGTTCCCCTTCGAGCTCGGTGAGCCCATCGAAAAGACGCCGGCTCACTCGCGCCACAGTCCAATGCTCGGTGCGATCAGTATCGAGCATGAGCGAAAAGCGATTTTTCGCATCCCGGTCAAGGCGCCGACCGATCTGACCGGCGCTAAGCACAGCCTTCCGCTGACCATCGGGTACGTGGTATGTGATGCGCAAATCTGCCTGCCGCCCGATCAAGTGACGCTGGAAATCCCGGTGTTCCATGGCGATACGACGACAACTTCAGAAACGGAAATCAGCAAGGCCACGGATTTGAATCAGTCCACTGCCAGCGGCCAGTTTTCCGATGGCGAGATTGAGATCTCTGCTTCCTTCAGTTCCGACAAGGTTCGTTCCGGCGACCTGATACGTTTTGATCTCGAAGGGACCGTGAACGAGGGGCAGCGGATCCCGGCGATTCGTAAAGACGTGCGGGGTGCGGCCGAAGAACAGGGGCTACTGGGGATTGTACTGCTGGCCATTAGCGGTGCTTTACTGGCACTGGTGACTCCCTGTGTCTATCCGATGATTCCCATCACTGTCAGTGTTTTCACCAAGCAAGCCCATGAGAGTCGATCGAGAGTGCTGGGCTTGGCGCTTTTGTTTGGTGCCGGGATTGTGGTTTCCTTCACCGCACTCGGGTTTTTGCTGTCGACATTACTTGGCGAGGAAGGGGCCAACTTCATGGCCACCAACGGATACGTCAACTTCGCCATTGGCGCACTCTTCGTGGTGTTCGGATTCAGTCTTTTTGGTTATTACGACATCCAGTTGCCGGCGTGGATCCGCAACCGGGTCGGGGGTAGTGCCGGAGGCGGCGGAGCTGCCAGTGTGTTGATCATGGGATTGGTCTTCAGTGTCACTACTTTCACCTGCGTGGGGCCCATCGTTGCCGCTTTGCTGGCCCTGGCTGCCGGAGAAGGCCCGGGCTTTGCTGCGGTCGGAATGCTGGCTTTCAGCAGCACCATCGCGCTTCCATTCGTGGTTCTGGGGCTTTTCCCGAAGGCGTTGACCAGCTTGCCTCGTTCGGGCGGTTGGCTCTCGACGGTCAAGGTGATCCTTGGTTTCATCGAGCTACTAGCAGCGTGGAAGTTTTTTAGTGCGGTGGCGACATACTGGCAATTTGGTCAGATCATCAATCGTGAAGTGATCATGACCATCTGGGGATTGACGCTGGTGGCACTGGCATTGAATCTGCTCGGGAAATTGCGATTCCCTCATGATTCGCCGGTCACATCGATCACCTTCGCCCGCGGATTGATTCTGAGTTTAACGGTCATGGGAGCCTTCAGTTGTTTTTATGCAACGACGGGTTGGCGGCTCAATGAAAACATCGAGGCGCAACTACTGGTCCCGAGCATCCACGCCGAACAGCACCTGCCGTGGCGTGTCCTCGATCGCGATCGACCGCTCGATTTTTCAGAGCAACTGGCATCTCTTCAAAAAGAAATCGCGGCTGGAGAACGATCTGCCCGTCCCGTGTTCTTGAACTTTACCGGGCACACCTGACAAAATTGTCGCCTGATGGAAAATGGCATTTTCCGTCAACGCGAGGTCGAGCAGTTGCTCGGCCAGTACGAGTTGTTCGAGATCTTTACCGATGACGCCAATAGCGAAATCGAAGCGAGCTATCGAGATCATCAGATCAAATTGTCGGGTTATTATGCCAACCCGACCTACATCGTGCTCGACAGCCAGGATCATCTGGAAGTCGCACGCGGCACCTTTACCAATAGCAGCAGCGAGTTCGTCGAGTTTCTCGAAGATGGCTTGCTCGATCGTCCGGCCTTCGAAACCAGGATACAGCTGGATGGTTTACAGATTCGCGAAGGTGGGGAAGACGTCACTGTATTGACTCGTGAAGGACCCTGGCAGTTTTCTGGGAACAGTGCGGGGCAATATCTGGGTTCCGATGTGACACAACTGGTCGGTGATTTTTCAGCGACCACGACTTTCAGAGTCGGCCCGGATCTTGACGGTGAATACGTGATTCGATTTCGGCTGGTTGGTGGCCTCTACCGTGGCGACGAGCGGATCCGAACCTTCTCCTTGCCGGTCAAGATGACGCTGGATGTGGAAGCGCCTCCGCCGGTCTAGGGCGTTGATCTTCGATGATACGCTGTCGATGCGTCCAGATGTGGATCATCGGAGCGATTCTGTTTTCGCATTTTTTTCTGGCCACTCCATGATGAGGTTCTGGCGAGTTGATCTCGGAAAGTGACACCGAGATGAAAGACCATCGGTTTATCGGTTTTGTTTTGTTGCTCGTTTTTATTTTCTTGAGTGGAAGGCTTGAAGGCCAATCGAACGATGGGGCTCGCGATGTAGCAATACCACATAGCCTTTCTTGTGCTGCGGATTGTCCGTCGGTCGGAATCGAAATCCATGGCGTCCGACAGGTTCTCTCCCCGATTTCGAATGATTGCGTGGGGACACCTTTGCGGCTGGTGTTCGGGCATCTGGGGATCGATATCGATGTCGAAAAAGATGAGTGTCCGTTATGGATCATCATTGAGCCAGAACGGGGAATTCCGGCGGTACAACCGGGCTGTTGTCTCGCCTCCATCGAAGCCAAACCGGTCGTTCAACAAAATCTAAATTGTGACTGTATCCGCTGGTTCCTGATTTGCTGGGACCAGGAATGTGCGCCTTCGGGAACGCCATGGACGATTTCAGAAGTCATTAGTTACATCGCTTCACCCTGTCCAGGGCAGTTTCCGTCCTCACCTTGCCAGCGACTTGCGAAATAAGCACGATGGGGAAAAAAAAGAACCAGAAGAGCATCGGTCAGAGCCAGCCATCGAAACTCCTGCGGGCGCTTTGTTTGATCGGATTGATTTTTTCAAGCTTGATCTTGCTATGGAATCCATCACTCCAATTTGTCGGTTTGGTGTTGGGGGAGACAGAAGAAAAGAATCGCTTCGCTGCCGGGAATGTTTTACCTGATACGCAGGTTGGGAATCAAAAACCAACGGAACAGAAATTGGTTTCTCTGGTGAGCTCACTGGAGCCCACTGAAGGTGTTGTGGCTGGAGAATTCCCTGGGGCCACGAGTTCCACCTGGTCAGAAGCTCTGGAAAAACTGGTGGCGGCCGGTCTCGCCGAAACTGATCCTTCGGCAGCGATCATCGAATTGTTGACTGCGGAACCCGGGATGGGAGATCGACTCCTTTTCTTATTATTGGAAATGGAAGCCAGTCAGAACCAACGAGATGCTTTGCTCGTTGCCTTGGCTACCGCTCTTAGTTTCGATCCGGAGACTCGCTTGGTTGCCGGAGTTGAAGGTGTCCGTTGGCCAAACGGGTTAGAATCACTATGGCATGATCGTTCGGGGACCATTTTATGGATGGCGGAGTTGTGGGTTGAGCGTGATCCACACTCAGAATATTTCGATCGGCTTCTTCAGCTGCCGGATGTTTTACTTCCCTGGCATTCGCTGGAGCTGGCCAGTCTTTTGGAAAAACAACAGCTGACGCTGGATCGACCCGCTCAGGCGCGCGTTCAGCAATTACTGGAGATTTCACTGAGTCGAGATGATCCAGATTCATTGGTCGTGGCTCGTGAATGGATCGAAGCATCCAATTCGATTTTGCGGGATGTTGCACTGGGAACCATCGGCCGGTCGCTTGCGAATGATCCGATCGGCGCACGAACGCTACTGGAGTCGGTTTCGCAAGCAGAACGTGTTTCAGTACTGGAATCGATTTTTTCACAGGTTCCGGGTGACCATCTACAGGAGATGATTCAGCAGACTGCCGATTTGATGCTGGAGCAAGAGTACCGAGGTTCGGCTTTGTTGAGTAGCTTTTCAAGAGGGACGCAATTGGATCTTGAATCTTTGGTTTACCAACGAGGCGCAGAAGATTCTTCGGAGAGCTATAGGAATCTGGTTCTCTATGGTAGCCAAGGGGGAGTGGGACGTGGAGGTCAACTTTCTCCACTGTGGGCGCACAACCTCGATAATATTGCTCAGACCGATCCTTCTCGTTCGGT
>JBBWWC010000215.1:0-1724 GCA_050256555.1 Planctomycetota bacterium
GCGCATGAGCTCGCTCATTTCGCTGACTCCGGAAAGCTTGATCGGCGAAGCGGTAGAGCTGATGCGAAACGAAGAAGTCAGCAAGATACCGATTCTCAACGATGGGATTCCTGTAGGTAGTGTCCGGGAGTCTTTGATCATCGAGCAGATGTTGCTGGGTGAGAATGAACTGGGGCGAAAGATCTCCGACATCATGGAGGAGCCTTTCCCGGTGGTTGAAGAAGGAACCACGGCAGACACTATTTTTTCGATGTTAGCGAGCCGTCCTTCCGCAGCAGTTCTTGTAAAGACAGTCGATGGGCTACGCATCGTTACCAAGTACGACATGATTCATTCTGTCAGTGGAAGAAGGTCTTGAGTTGAAATTCTCGACGCGCGCTATCCACGCCGGCCAAGAGCCTGATCCGTCGACAGGAGCCATCATGACTCCTGTTTATTTGACCTCTACTTACGTACAAGAATCTCCTGGGGCTCATAAAGGATTCGAGTATTCGCGAACGGGAAATCCAACCCGCTCGGCACTGGAGCAGAATCTCGCTTCACTGGAAGGCGGGCAACATGGCCTGTGCTTTTCCAGTGGTCTTGCCGCTACAGATGCGGTCTTGAAGTTGCTTGAATCGGGCGATCATGTTGTTGCGTGTGATGATTTGTATGGAGGGACCCATCGGATTTTCACGCAGATTTACGGAAAATTCGGAATTGAGTTCGATTTCGTGGATGCGACAAACCTCGAAAATCTACTGGCTTCGATCACCGAGAAGACTCGATTGGTTTGGTTGGAAACTCCGACCAATCCGTTGTTGAAGATCACGGACATCGCTGCCGTATCGAAAATCTGTAGAGACCGTTCGATCCTTCTCGTTGTTGATAACACGTTTGCGACACCCTACCTTCAGCAGCCGCTTGAATTGGGGGCTGATCTGATAGTTCACTCGACAACAAAATATCTAGGTGGGCATTCTGATGTGGTTGGTGGAGCCATAGTCACAGGGGATGATGAACTACATGAGCGCCTCGCTTTCATTCAGAATGCTGTAGGTGCGATTCCTGGTCCGCTGGATTGTTTTCTGACTTTACGCGGAACAAAAACCTTGGCGGTAAGAATGGATCGTCACTGCGCCAATGCAGAAAAGATCTCTCAATGGCTACTCGCGGATTCTCGTATTGAGAAGGTTTATTATCCGGGGCTTGAGCAACATTCTGGACATGAGATTGCGAGCCGACAGATGGCTGCTGGTGGCGGAATGGTTTCTTTTGTTCTCAAAGGAGAATCAGAACAGCATGCCCGTGAAATGGTGTCCCGGACAAAAATCTTCGCTCTGGCCGAAAGCCTCGGTGGTGTGGAGAGTCTCATCGAGCACCCCATCTCGATGACTCATGGAGCGATTCCACCAGATGTTCGAAAAGCCGCCGGTCTCTCCGATGCGCTGATCAGAATTTCAGTTGGGATTGAAGATGTAGATGATCTGATTGCTGATCTAGACCAGGCGATCCGGTAGTTCTATATTTTTCTATTTACGTATTTAGTGAATGAAACGCTTATGTATAGCGAACGCATTTCTTGAATAAAAAAGAGAACCCGAAGGCGGTCGAACGGCCAGTGACCAACCCCCGGGCCTCATTTCAGCTTCGTTTTTCCACACCTGAAAGCAAAACAGCGAGGCGGATTTAGGCAAAACTACCTGCTGTAGTAAAAGCGAGGCGGACCAGGGCGCTGTGACAGG
>JBBWWC010000216.1:0-7302 GCA_050256555.1 Planctomycetota bacterium
CCATGTCAGTATCTTGACTTGAACCAGCACCACCGATGCAGGTGGTGAGGTCCATCGCTCCATCCGCAGGAGCGGTCAAGGTGAACCACACATCTTCATTTGGGCCGGTGTAGAATGTGCTTGCGCATTGGCTAGCGTCAACAGCATCGGCACTGGTGGTTGCACCGGTCAGGTCAAAGGCGTTTACACCTTCGACTGCAGCAGTGGCATCGGCGCACTCGTCATTGGCAAATGCTGCAGGGCTTGTAATAACAAGCGCCAAGATTGCGGTGAACGTCAAACAGAATCGATAAACACTCATGGGAATGCCTTCCTTTTCACGTCGGAAAAACAGGGGCAAACGACATCCTCCTCGACATCGGATTACCACAGATTCAAATGATCAAACTAAAAGTGGACGAGAGAACCCAGAAAACCCAATACAACCCATGTTCAGGTTGCAGCAAAGATTCACTAGAAGAACACCTCGTTCAGCCCAAGCGATTCTGGGAAAGATCCACAGAACCGTAACTACAACTTTATTGGACTATGCTGAGGAGCGCAACCGGGTCCCTTACGGGAAGTCTGAAACAGGATGTCCTTATGACAGTTGCGTCATTTCCGCTGTCCGGCGGTAAATATTGCCGATTTAAGTTCTTTGGTTACTGGAGTTATGGAAAGTGCCGTTTGTCGGTGTCGTCGAAGTTCAGGAGGCCGCTGGCGAGGCGGTGCCAGATTTCGCCAGCTGGGGCAGCAAATTTTCTAACTACTGATCAAGGTACTCAATAGTCAGGTATGACAGATCAAATTTCTGGGGAACTGACCGTTGGCGGCCGTGTGCCAGCGATTTTTTAAGACAAAAGGAGGGTGTTATTCACAATCGGGCTGACTCGGTGATACCGGGGGTAGTCCGCCAGCGAAGATGTAATTGAGGCCATAAATAGCGTCGGCGATATCGATCGCGTTGTCTCCGTTGATATCTCCTGCGGCAAAACAGGGAAGCGGTCCTTGTCCCTGAAATAGATAGTTCAGCAAGGTGATGACATCTGCGATGTTGACTTGCCCATCGAGGTTGGCATCTCCGATGAGAACGAATGCCATGGAATCTCCAGTTGCCTGGTCAGAGCCCAGGCCATTCTGGATCAGCAATGTTGGGGTGGCGGTGAAGCCCGATGTGGCGCCAGGGGCAATCTGATAAAGATGTGCAACGCTGGATCCGACGGGTAGCAGGCTCTCGATCTCACCGTCTCCCCAGTCGATTTCGATGGTCGCTTCCGGATCGCCACCGGCATCGGAAGAATCTTGCAAGATGACATTTCGGAACATCACGCTCATCGGGGCGGCACCCGTTACGGAGAAATTCGCAAGTGGTTCAGTGAGCGGCTCCGAGGAGCTACAGGCGATGTTCAACAGACTGGTTCCGGTGCTGGCGTTCTGGCCACTGATTCGGATCAGATAGGGAGTGCCTCCGATCGCTTCGAGAGTGACGGAAGAGTAAAGATCCTGACAATCGGGAAGACCGGTTGCATTTCCATTGCAGGCGATCTGATGGGTGGCGTTGAGCGAGATGCAGCTTCCGCTGTAAACCACAAGCTGGGTACCGAAACCGGTCGGGTCGCAGGTGTTAACGGTGAGGGTGCAATTGGCCGAAGGTGTGTAAGAACACCAGACATCTGGCCCGGTTACCGCCAGATCGGTTCCAGCGCAGCCGAGGGGGTCTGATTCGATTCCGCTATCACCGTGGAGAGTATTATTGATGGGGGTGCTTCCGGTTGAGACCGTTACCGGATCACAGGGAGAATCTCCGGATATCGCTAGAGAAACGGTCAATGTCGCAATCCCCTCTTCACCCGCTTCCCAACCACCGACCCGGATCAGGTAGGTTTCTCCAGCAAAAACAGTCAAGTTCTGGAGGCGGGAGTACCACTGCTGGCATGTGCCACCGGAACCGCTGGCCGAACCGGAAGCATCTCCGCTACAGGAGACTTGCTCCAGGGAAGAACAGGTACCGCGATAGAAGGCCAGGTCTGTATCCCAGCCGGCCAGATCACAGGTGCTGATGTCGAGTTTTCCGTGAGCCGTTGGGCTATAGGAGAACCAGACATCCGAAGTCATGAAGCCACCGATGCCATCACTGCAATTGGGATCCCACTCGGGAAGGCTGGGTGTGGATTGAAGGGTGTCAAGCACGTGAACACCCTCTCCGATCGGGAGCGAATTGAGGCAATCATCATTGGACGGAGCTCCAGTACAGTTGTTCGCCAGTCCTGGTGTATCTGAACCGCCAAAGAGATCAAAGGATCCGATGGTGAACTGTCCCAGGCTGTCCGGGCAACGTTCGATGTGGCCAGGAGAAGAGACTCCTTCCGGTCCGACGAAATCAGTCGAATAGATCCAGTTTCCTTGTTGCGGCTGTCCAGTTCCCGCATCGATGGGGTCGGTGATCACTGCGATGGAGTCGATCAGCTGGCTCCATGGGGTACTGTCGAGGACTCCATCGTCATCCAGGTCGAGATCATCTCCAGAAGACCCACTGAAGTTTTCCACCAACAGGATGGTGACGTTGTCTTCATTTTCTAAGTTGAGGCCATCATTACCAGCGCTCCAGTCGATGTCCCCGATGGTCAAGGAATCCTCAGCGATCACGAAGTAGGGTTGGAGTCCGATCGTTGCGCCGGTCAGGTCGAGGGCTGTTTCTACAACTCCGCTACTGTCTTGATCGTCATCTCCGATGGCGAGAATCCATAAACCATCGAGGGATTGAGGAAGGCCTTTTAACTCGATGTATTCATCGCTGTCGTCTCCTGGTTGGTCGATTCTGATTTCGTTCATGATGGGTGGGGGCGGAATAAAATCGATCTGGATTGTTCCCGATCCGCTGGTGCTATTTGTGGCTCCGATCCGGATTCGATAGGTTTGATCCTTTTCGATCGGAAACTCTTCGGTCGGTCCGCTTCCGTTCGAGCAACCAGTTCCATCGCAAGAACTGGCGATGACCTTGAGATTATTGCAATCCCCCGAGTAAATCTCGATCACGCTATCGAAGTTGACGGTGTTACAACTGGTGACGACCAGTGAACCCGCAGTCGCCGCGGTGAAGCGGAACCAGGCGTCCTTGGTGATGGAAAGTCCACTACAGTTGCCATTCCAGGGCTCGGGACTGTTGGTCAGCGGCGTGATTTCGAAAGCGGTTTGTCCAGTCGATACGGGAATAGCAGAGAGGCAGTGATCGCCAGCCAGAGCCGAACCTTGATCATCAATTTCGACAGTGAGGAGGAACTGCTCCTCGAGGCCGATGACATCCAGGGTGGTGTAGGAGATGTCGCATTCCGTGGCGACGAGCCAGGTCGGTTTGGTTTCGCCGGCGATGTTGCCGCCGGGACGGAGTATGTTTCCGGTTCCTGTACCACCACTATCAGCGATCCAGAATCCTACGACCAGCTGGGCGCCGTAGGGCAGAGAGACAGGGTTTGTCATGGCGATGGTTTGAATCGTTCCTGCCATGTCATCGGTGACGTCGAAGAGTTCTTCATGTAACAGGAGCATTTGTTCATCCGGATCTGCGCCATCTAGATCGTGATAGATTCGTATCGATGCTGGCTGCCCAGAACCGCTTGCAGAGATTGCTGTGGCAATCCCAACATTGATTGCAAGAACTCGGATTCCCTCCGGGCAGTTGTAGAAACTGGTATCGAAACTTCTCAGCAGTTCATTTTCTGTGTGCTCCGGTTGGTAAGCACACACTTCGATGATGGTGGCGGCAGTTCCCGGATCGAGATTTTGGCTCAACAGCGTGGGGCAGCTGAGACAAGCCGGTTCGAAATCACACTCATTGTCAGCACAGTCGGTCAGACCATCATTGTCGTTGTCGATTCCGTCGAAGCAGTTTCCCATTTCAAGACACGTGGCTGCAGAGATGCAGTCTGGATCTGCGCAGTCAGCGAGCCCATCGAGATCTTCATCTCCGTCGAGAGTGCAATCTTCAGGTATGAACCCGGAGTAGCTAATCGTCAGTTGCCCGGTTCCTGATCCCCCTTGCCAGCTACCGAGCCTGATCATGTAAGTAGATCCCGCTGAGATGAACATGTTTTCGATACTGGAAGATCCGTTACCACAGCTTGCGGTATCTCCGTTGCATGCGATCTGGACCAAGGAATTGCAATCGCCGGTGTAGACGATGAGATCGCTGTCGAAATTGATTGAGTTACAGGTGGAGAAGGTCGCGAGTCCCGATTCAATAGCGGTATAGGAGTACCAGACATCTTTCGTGACTGAGCCGAGTTCAGATCCGGTGCATTGGTCCGAATTGGGGAGGGGGATGGTGGGCGGACTATCGGTCATCAAGGTGTTGTCGACAGGATTGTTTCCAAGGGCTGCTGGGAGTGCGACGGAGCAATCGTCACCCGCCAGGGAGAACTGAATTTCAAGTAATCCTGCACCTCTCGCACCATTGAACCCTCCGATGCGGATCAGGTACTGCTGTCCACCAAAGACCTGAAGGTTGTCGATCTGAGATCCTCGTTGATCTGTGCCACTACCGCAGCCATCTCCATCACAACCGATCTGAGTGAGGGCATTACACGATCCAGTGTAGATGAAAAGGTCTGTATCAAGCGTCGAGTTCTCACCCGGACAGGTGCTGAAGAAAGCGTAGCCATTGGCCGGTGCGGTGAAAGAGAACCAAAGGTCTGCAAAGCCACCACTCGCATCGCAGTTACTCAAAAGTGCAGATTCGGGGCTGCTACTGGCGAGGCTGTTGTCAAAAGAAATGATACCGCCGACGACGTTTGTTGCGCCTGAACATTCATCACTGGCGCAGATCGGTGTGGAACTACAATCGGGATCTGCGCAATCAGCAAGACCGTCCAGATCTTCGTCGCCGGCAATGGTGCAATCTTCGGGATCGATGGCCGGAGTGAAAGAGACCGTGAGATCGGCATTCCCTGTGGTTCCGTTGAATCCACCGACCCGAATCAAGTACTCGGTATCTGCATCGACATCGAGGTTGGATACGGTAGAGCCGAAACCAAAACAGGCATCTCCATTACAGCCGACCTGAAGCAAATCGGAACAGGTGCCGGTGTAGATGACCAGATCTGTATCGAAGCCTGCCGGGCAGGTCGAGAACTCGGCGAAGCCATTTTCTTTGGGGGTAAAGGAGAACCAGAGGTCCATCTCTGCACTGCTGAGAAAGCTACCAAGACATTGCGTGGGATCGGTCGGAATCGAACTGCTGGTCGCGGTGGAATTGTCGAAGGGGTAAACGCCCTCCTGGATGATGGTCGCACCGCTGCAATCGTCGTTGGCAGGTTGAGCCACGAGGGAACTGGATCCCAGTAATGCGAAGATCAGCAACGAGAAGGTCAGCTGTGACAAGGCCCGCTGGCTCTGCGCCCCGGGTGGAATCTCAAATTTGTCGCCGGTCATCACTCCGCATCCCCTTCATTCGCGCACGAGACTCCCGAGAAAGGCTCTCGAACACCTTGCGTTATATTTTGTTAATAAATCTTGCGGCAATTGTGGGGTCGTCGAAATTATGAAGAAATGCCCATATCCCCCCAGGGATTGAAGCAGCAGTTCCCCTTATCCACATATGCCCGGATCCTTTTAGTTAACAATACCTTCTATTGTATTGCTGGCATGGGAGACGGCAACGATGGGGAAAATGGGGATTTAGACGGAGTGCAGGTCTCTGGGCTCCTCAGTCGAGGAGTCTTAACTGCTTTAATTCTATATGGTTATGTAGTATTTCCCAGGCTGGCCAGCGGCGCCGTCAAGGTCGAGATCGTTCCTTTTCGCGGCCGCGGAAGTCGATGCGGTGTTTTTCGACCTGATTCTTGCGCCAGACTTCGCCGGTCTCCCAGGCCGGGTCGATCAACCCTTCTTCCCAGTGCGAAAGTCGTTCCAGCAGATCGGCGACCAGTTCCGGTTCATCGGAGGATCGATCGATGGTCTCAGATGGATCTTGGTCCAGATGAAACAGCTGTGGTGCGAGCCCCTCGACCCGGATCAGTTTCCATGGGCCATAGCGAACGGCGGCGGCCACTGCTCTGCGCCAGAACAGGGCTGGATGGGGCGCATCCTGGCTGAGCCCGCTCAGATGATCGGAGAGATCGACGCCGTCGAGATTTTGACGTAAAGCGGCAGGGACCTTTGCGGCGGCCAGTACCGTGGCGGCAATGTCGAGGGTACTGACTGGTTCTTTGAAGTGGCTTCCTGCACGAATACGAGCGGGCCAACGGGTCACCCAGGGAACCCGGATTCCTCCCTCGAACTTCGAACCTTTCATCCCACGGAGCGGTCCGTTGTCACTGGCGTTGGTCGTTGCACCACCATTGTCATTGACGAACATCACGATCGTATTTTCAGAGATGCCAGATTCATCGATGGTGCCAAGGATCTGGCCGACGGCTCGATCGAGCGCAATGGTCATCGCCAGTAATTTGCGACGTTTGTCCGGCAGTTCCGGGGAAACGTTTTCGAGATCTGCGGCAAGAGCTTGCATCGGTGTATGAACGGCACTGAAAGAAACAAAGAGAAAAAACGGCTGCGAATCGTGTTCGCGGATGAAGCGGCAAGCTTCCGAGCCGATGGCATCGGTGACATAGGGGGCCGGCAGTGCTGCTGGTTTTTCACCATCGAGCCAGAGGGTTCTTCTGGAGAGATTTTTTCGGTCGAGATAGGCCCGGGAGCCACCAAGAAAGCCACGAAACTCATCGAATCCGCGATTCAGCGGACGGTAGGGAGGATCTTCTCCCAGATGCCACTTGCCGATGAGGCCAGTGGCATAGCCCTGTTGCCGTAAACGGTCTGCGATGGTGATCTGCGAAAGAGGCAGTCCGACTCGTGATCCTGCCGGAAGATTCATCTCATGTCCGAATCTTTGCGGATAGCGGCCGGTCAAGAGTCCGGCGCGAGATGGGCTACAGACCGAGGCGCAAACATATCCCTGGGAGCAGACCACTCCTTCTGCAGCGAGTCGATCGATGTTCGGGGTCGTCACTTCTGTCAGGCCAGTGAAACCAAAGTCGGCATAACCGGCATCGTCAGACAGAAGAATTACGATCGATGGTGGTGGAGCCGAGGATAACCCTCGAACTCCCGGCCCCTGACAACCTGACATGGCAAAGGCGATCATCAGTCCCAGTAGAACTGATTTCGAATCCCAACGGGTCAGAGAATCGACGACCCAAACGTCGTTTTGCAATCGGTGGTCGATTCCCTTGCGCAAGATCTACTGCCGCTCGAGGGCGAAGGCCTGGACACGTTCCTTGATGGAATCGGAGTCGAGACCGCAATGGCGATAGACTTCATCGGAAGGAC
>JBBWWC010000217.1:0-7802 GCA_050256555.1 Planctomycetota bacterium
TGTTGGTAAAATATCCCAGGTTGGAGCGGGCTGGAGTCGGATTCAGTTAATCGATGACCCGGCTTTTGTGGTCCCGTACCAGGACGAGCTGGGGCAACGTGGAATCCTCGCCGGAGGACCGTTCTGGGGAACGGGTTACCCAAAGCTCAGAATCGATCCAATCATTTTTGAAGTGGGCGACATTTTGTATACCGATGGATCGGGAGGAGTTTTCCCACCGGCGGTCTATCTTGGTATCGTCGAGGAAACCAAGATTCCTGTCAGCGATAGCATTGTCCGATTGCCGGCAGGGATTGATCAGCGCCAGGAAATTCTGGTCCTTGTTCCACTCGATCATGGCGGTACGCCATGAGGTTCCGCTGGTTAATGGTGGTTTGTGTTTTGACATTGATGACTTCTGCGGCCTATCGCCCGCTACTGGATACAGGTTTTGGTCTCGCTGATCCGGTCATGGTTATGATCGCATGGTTTTCTTTGTCAGATCGCTTGTCTCGAATTTTTGTGGCTCTGGCTGTGGTTTCAGCCGTTCGTATCTGGTTGGGTATCGCCGAGCTTCCGGATACAGTAATTCCGTTACTAGGCATCGTGATCACAGTTCGTTGCCTGCGCCTTGTCCTGGATCCGTTTCACCCAATGAAACGGTTTCAGATACTGTTGCCGGCTTTTCTGTGTGGGTTGATTCTTCAGCGAGTCTTGGTCGTCGGAAGCGTTGCTGGTGCGGGTTACTTGATGTTCTTCAGTGTTATTTTTACTGCCCTTGTCGCCGCATTGTTGTTGCCAATTCTTGATCTCGTCTCGCCATTATTGAGAAGTGCCAGGTATCCGCTCTGATTTCTTGAATTGGTGTGTCAGGAGTTTGTTCGATGCAAAGAAGTCGAATCCTGCCGATAGCTTTGTTGTTTCTGATGATTTCCGTCGCAGTTGGTTGGCGACTGGTACAGCTTCAGGCAGTGGAGTGGCGTAGGCATGCTCTCCAGGCATCGAGTATTCATCGGTCTGTTCGTTACATTCCCGGTCCCCGAGGTGAGATCCTCGATTCTCGTGGTCTTTTGCTGGCCGGCGATGCTCCAGTGATCCGGGCCACTTTCCTGCTTTCAGAGCTGGAGCCGGTGCGTTGGGTTGCGAGAAGAATCGCTTTGAATTTGAAATCACCCCGCAGCAATTTTCCGTGGGACGAAGAAGCATTGTGGTCGTCGCTTCAGCAAGCCAGGGCGAAGTTGAGAGGGAGTTTCTCCGGCGATTTACCGCTAGCGGAACACGCTTGGCTAAGAAATCTTTCGCTCAGCAGTGGCAAGAAACTGAAATCAGTGATTTCTCGACGTCCGGAAGATTTCCCCGGGATTCGTATCGAAATCAACGAATCCTCGAGCACCATCTTCATCAGACCTTCTGAACTTTTTGCCGGAGAGATTGGCATCCGTCGTCTAGAAAAAGAACTTCAACGGGAGTCCGGTGAGCTGTGGTCTTTGGTCGAAAATGCTTATCAGCAAGTTCAGGATCCACAGGGGAATCTTCAAGATCGAGAGTGGGTATTTCGAAGACAGCGGCACCTCTTGATCGAAAAGGTTCCACCATCTCTTGTTGTAAAAATTTCGACTCAACCAGAGCGGTGGCCGGGAATCCATCTAGAGGAAGCTCATCGAAGGATCCATCCTCAGGATCCTTATCTCGGTCAATTGCTCGGTCATGCTGGGCTTCCGACCGATCGAGAAATCAAACGCTGGAAAAATCGTAACGAGCCAGTCATCGATAGATTCGCCCTTCGGGACTTGAGAACATTTGATGCCTTACGCCCCTACTCCCATCACAGTGCGGATCGTGTCGGCCGGAGTGGGCTCGAGAAGATGCTGGAAGATAAATTACGAGGAATGCCCGGTGCTGAAGTACGGATCCTGGACCACCGTCGAAGAACTGTAGGTAGTCCCCTGCAGGTGGCTCCGGCAGCACGAGGTCAAAGTATTTCGTTGGCCATCGACTTCGAGTTCAGCAAGAAGTGCTCAGATCTGCTTAGCCAGGCAGGAGTTGAGCATGGTGCTGCGGTGATGATTGATGTCAAAACAGGTAAGGCATTCGGGTGGAGTTCTCTTCCTGCTCAGGGAATGGAAGTTTATCGCGATAGAAGTCTCTACACGGAACGTATCCAGTCGGACCAGGGGTGGTTTTTCGATCGTGTTAGCTCCTGGGCCGTTGATCCAGGATCGACCTACAAAACGGTGGTTGCGCTCATCGCACTGCAAGAAGGGGTCATCACTGCCAATGAGAAGATTCTTTGCAATGGAGTTCTGGACATTTCTCAGCCGAATCAAAATCGCTGCTTGAATCACCCTCGTGGTCTCGAATTGAACCTGGCCGAAGCGCTCTCTCGATCTTGTAATGTTTATTTCTATCATGTCGGCCAGCGTCTCGGCCTCGATCGAATCATCAAGGGTTCTCAAGAGCTTGGTTTCTGGCAGAAAACTGGTTGCGGCGCTGTCAATGAATCGGTGGGTATCAAGCCGAAGACTAACCCGGCAGGAACAGCTATTGGACGAGGATTCACCACTACCCCACTTCAGATGGCGCAAGTGGCTCTGTCGATTGCTTGTCGCGGTGAAACACCGGGCATCGAGTTGACCCAGGGATATCGTGGGCTTGGCTTGAATCCGCAAATCTCTTTGAATCATTACGAGACCATCATTGATGGAATGGTGTCGGCAGTTCGAGATCGTGGCGGGACGGCATCCAAGCCTGAATACGAGTTACGAAATTACGACGTGGCGGTGAAAACAGGCACCGCAAAAATCAACAATTCAGGAAACTTGAATACTGCATGGATTATCGGTTTTGCTCCGGTGCTAGATCCTCAGGTTGCTTTTGCCATTTCTGCTCAGGGTGTACTTGGTCATGGTGGAGATACCTGTGCTCCACTGATTGCAAAAATGTTTGATTGGTTGGTCAAGAATCGAGATATGGAGTTGCTGCGGTGAAAGCGTTTCTTGCAAATACTTTCGCGAGCTCCAGGGCCGGTTGGGACGGGCCAGCGGTTTTAATTTTACTGACCAGTCTCTGGCTGCTGTTTGTCGGAACCATATTTGTCCAAAGCGCTGCGGATGGTCCGGGTGCAGGATTTCCTGGCCCCTATGCGATCAGTCACATGAAGAAGATCATCGTTGGATTGGTGGCGATGATTGCGATTGCATTGGTCTCTCCACGAAAAATAGAGCAAGTGGCCCCGCTCTTTTTCTGGGCGACAGTCGCATTGCTGGTAGCGTTAGTGGTGTGGAAATTCTATCAGGGTGGAGTGGTTCGCTGGATGAGAATCGGCGGTTTCGGTCTTCAGCCTTCAGAGCTGGCCAAGATCTCCACAGTATTGTTGATTGCACGGTTACTGAGGCCTGATATTGAAGAGCCGCACTGGCGTTCAATTGCTCGGCTGATCATGGTCGCCTTGCTGCCCTTTACCCTGATTGTACTTCAGCCCGATCTCGGCACTGCTCTGGTGCTGGTTCCTACCGTCGCTGCGATGATCTGGGTCGGTGGGGCTTCACGGAAAAAGTTCGCCATTCTGTCACTTTGCGCCGTGATCCTGGCCGGTTCGGCCTGGCCGCTGCTGGCCGATTACCAAAAGAATCGCATCTTCTCTTATCTGGGGATTGGCGAAGTGGCGGGAGACACGGCAGGTGGTTATCAGACCGCCCAGTCGATCATAGCTATCGGTAGCGGTGGTCCGACGGGGAAAGGGTTGTATCTCGGCAGCCATCATGATCTTGGTTATTTACCCGAAGACCATAACGATTTTATTTTTGCTGTGATTGGCGAGGAATGGGGTTTGATCGGAACCGGTTCGGTGTTGCTCGCCTTTTTGATTCTGGTTTTTTCGATTCTCGGAGTCGGTTGGAATTGCCGGGATCCGTTCGGTCGACTGGTAGCGATTGGGATCGCAACTCAGATCGGTTTCCAGGCGCTGGTCAACCAATCAGTGACACTCGGGCTGCTTCCGGTCACAGGGTTACCATTACCCTTTATCTCTTACGGTGGCACTTCATTGGTGGTTTCACTGATGGCGGTAGGAATCGTGATCTCGATCGGGCGAAGACCGGTCGAGATGATCCATCCAGATGGGTTGAAAAAGGGATCATCGGAAGTCAGGAACCGACCCCTTCGATCACGAATCGTTCGCGCCGACAGCTAGCGATCGTTGGTTGCGATGGGATGACGGATCTGAGAATTAAAAAGAGGCGCCATCGGGGAAATGGCGCCTCCTCGGAAAGAAATGAAGCAAGGAGGACAGCGCTGCTGTCCCGGGGAGACTCACCGGACCGTTTGCCGGTCGGTGGCCTTGCGCGAGAGATCTTCCGAAGAAGCACTCACCAGCTCCCCTGTCCCAAAGAGCCCACTGATTCAAAGCATGCTCCGTGCCAAATCTGGTGAAACAACTGGTGGCGCCTTAAGTGGCGGTTGCTAAAGGGGTTGCGGAATGGTGCTCGACGTCGCCGAACATCTGTTTCGTGAAGTAGTGGTTGAAATTTAACCGGAATTCCTCACGGTCGAATTTTATGTTCTTAAACAGTTGAAAATAAAGGAGTTAGGTTCGTGGATGGAAAATGACCGCAGAGTGAAGAGAAAGATCGTCGAGCGGTTAATAAATAACCACCGTTTACGAATCACAGCTCCCGGTATCGGGGCGAATCCAGCCGAGTGTTTCCCCATGCCCCATCGTTTCGCCTGTTTCAGACCACTGGACCAGCAAGGTTCCAGATACGGGGCTGGTCAGGGAGTGAAACGTATCGCCGTGTCCACCCAGGAGTAGCTCCTGATCCTTCTGGATCCGCTCACCAGGACCGACATACCATTCCAGAAGAGTCGCATGCGGGGGGCGTGGAGAGCTTGTGTGGATTGGATCGACTGGGGTTGCACTGTTGCTGGGGTCCGAAGTCGCATCCCCCTGGCTTTTGGATGGCCAGCGGATCGCAACCGCTCCCGGTTCGATCATCTTTTCCCCCTGATTCTCCTGTATCTCCCCTTCTCCTGAATCACTCCTTCTCCTGAATCACTCCAGGGAATCCTGAGCGAAGGATTCGTTACAGCAAAGAGAGAGGCTTACGGACAGGCATCGAAACTTTCGCAGGTCAGATCGTCTTCGTTCGGGTCGATACCACAGCTATCGAAGGGTTCTGCCGGAGGAGGACCTCCGGAAAACAGGTACGACAAAAGGATAATCGGGTCGCCGAGGGCGATACTGCCGTTGTCATCAATGTCGCCAATCTTGAGGCAGCTCGGTTCTGCTCCGCTGTTGAACATGTACTCAAGAAGGTTGATTGGATCTCCCAGGTTGACACCCCCATTGGCATCGAAATCACCACGTGTGAACTGTACGCCAACAACACCTTCGATGATCTCAACGGTGGCTCCAGAAGTGAGTACCACTGCAGATGTAGATCCGAGCGAAAAGATGATTGCGGTCGCTGGTGACGGTGACTGAGGAACCAGCTCTTCAGAGAAATTGAGAGAAGTGGTTCCAAGCGGGGCGGTGTCGTTGGCTTCGTAATGAGCCACAACCAGTTCTTGTTGGTTGGCGGCCGGTAGTGTGCCGAGGTCGCTGTCGAGCGAGACAAGACAGGCCACGATCAATCCGTCAGCGCCTTCGGGATCGATATCGATGGTCAAATAATCGGGGCCATCTCCACCATTGAGATCGTTCAGGGCAGAACCGGCTTCGGCAGACTGGAGTGTCAGCGAGGATCCGCTGTGGGCGAAGCCGAGCGAGAAGCCATAGGAAGGAACCGGCGCATCAACGCTAATGATGGCATCGACGGGGTTGCCTTGTTCGACCTCGGATAGATTGGTGGCCGCTGAAAGGGAGAAGGGCGGTAGACCGCCGATCTCTACGAGCCCAGGCTCGATAGTGGGGACGATGGCGACTCCACCGGGAGCGACAGCTAGAGTTTCAGAAACTGAAGTATCTCCAGGGAAAAGGACATCGCAGCACGAGATTTCGGCAAAAGTGTCGTCTGGACCCAGCAGTTGGTACTCAATGATTAGCATTTGGTGATCGACATTGACCGGCAGTTCGTTGAGACCGACGAAGTGGATGACAACTCCCTGACGAAGCCCGAATCCTGGGAAAACGGTACTTTCGATGAAGTCGGCCGGTCCCCCGGCGTTTCCGGTCAGGGGTGCGGTTCCGTTTTCGATACTGACGACATCAATGTTGTCGTCCTGGCAGACAGAGATGGACCAGCCAGCCAGGTTGCCTCCAGGATTGTCGAGAAGAGCAGGCACGAGAATGTTGGAGCCGCTGGGGCCCGTATCGCCGGTGTCGAAGTGGAAGATGTAGCCGGGATCCTGGGCGTCCAGTGACTGCCCTGAAACCAGCAACCCAAGGATCAGCATCGGTACAAGCATCCAGTTGTGGTGATTCATCTAAGTTCTCCTGATCGGAGGCATCCGGAAATGCCTCATCCATGGCGGAAGCGGCTCGATAGAATTACATCGTGTAGTTTTATCGGCCATGCGAGGGCCCTGTTGATTTAAATTGGCAGGATTCTTCCTCGTTTTGACCGATTCTCCCAACACGGAAATACGGTCACTCCGACCGATTGTAGCACCTGCTCTCGGTTTCGGGCACCCCCAGAATGAAACCGGCAGAAGAGAATCTTACTGTCCATATTTGAGGCAATGTTTCCCGGACTGGAACGGCCAGGCGGCCAATATCACCTTCGTCCCTTCAATTTCGATCTTTTCAGGCCAGGCCCGTGTTTTGCCTGTTTTCTTTCCGGCCACTGCTCGCCTTCTGGGTGACGGTCAGGAAGGACTGAGATGAATCAAGAATCAGATGCCAGTAATAAGGCTTTCCCGGGGAGTTCGATTCATCCGGTGGAAGACCTGCAAAAAAAAGGGATACGACAATTAAGAGTCATCCCCGAGAGCCAGCTCAAAAAAGCAGCAAGAGAAGCGGTCGCTCGTGCCTTGCTAGAGGTTCTTGAGTCCCTCGATGTTTCCGAAGAAGTTCGTCAGGAATTGAAAGTCCGAGCAACAAAAATCATTCACGGTCAGTCCTCAGGAGCAACGATCAGTTCGGCGCCTGTCGAAGCGGTCGGTTCCGATCCCGCAAATCAGAGGACAAATCGAACGGACACCCCCCCATTGGTGGTGCCTTCGATTCAGGACCAGGTTTCGGATATTCCGAATCAGGTTCCAGCACCGGTACCAAATCCTCCAGGCTCTCCCCTTGGCCAGCGTGAAAAGGCATTGCTATTGCAGTTGTCGCGCTTGATCGCCCAGGACTGGAGATCGGAATTGGCAACGGTAAGGGACTCCCATCGGGATCAAGTAGAAAGGCTCGAGATGAGAATCCTTGAATTGACCCAGGCACTGCATACCACAGATCAAGTGCTGGATGAAAAAGTAAGTAATGACCGTGCCGAAGCAGGTCAACAAAATCCCTTTGATAGTACAAAAACGGAACTGCTGGATCAGTTGTTCCAGGCAAATGTTGCTCTTCGTGCGCTTTCTGAGCGTCCGAGCAAGGGTGTCTCACCCACTCAAGATGGAGAAGGAAGGTAATCATGGCTGCGAGTAAAAAGACCAGTAATTCGAAAGGGCAGTCGACGCAACAAAAAGATGTGTCGATCCCGAGAATCAAGGACAAGACAGGGATCCTCCACGTCGGCATCGATCTGGGCACCAGCAGGAGTGCCATTGCCAGCTCGAATGGCGCCAGGGAGGTCATGGCCAGCCTGGTCGGTTGGCCCAAAGATTCGGTATCAGCCAAGGTGCTGGGCGAAACAGTGATCGTCGGGGATCGTGTTCATGAGAACCGT
>JBBWWC010000218.1:0-3399 GCA_050256555.1 Planctomycetota bacterium
AACAATTCCATGACCTCCGAAATCAAAAAGATCATACAAAAACACAAACAGTGGCCCGCCAGGGTTTTGGCCCTGGAAGTATCCCTTCAGTCAGCCGATGTCGATTCTTTCCAGCTCGCCCTGATCGGCATCAAGGACAAATCGCCGCAGGTCGTTTCTGTGGCATCGAGAATCCTTGGGCACAGCCAGAATGTGCTGGCTCTCGAACCGCTGATCTCTGCCATGCTCCGCTGGGAAGAATCAACCACTACCGAAAAAGCTGTACGCGGTGGTCGTGAAGAACTGAAAATAAAATCGGGGGATAGAGCCTGGCTGTCATGTAGAGATGCCCTCGAAAGACTGACCGGGATATCCCTCCATCAAGCGATGGCTTACAAGAACTGGATCGCTGCTCATCGGGATGAAATCGATCCGTCCAAAGTGGACCTGTCCAAACCGGCCAAGAAAGTCACAGGGACAGGCCTTTTCGGACTCGACATCACCGGTAGAAACATTGTATTCGTGGTAGACATTTCGGGCTCCATGATGGCTACGGACCCACCTTCGGCCGAGGAACTTGATCGAATTAGCCGAACCACAGGAGTCGATGGTTCAGTCAACGAAAAAATACAACAGCTGATGGAGAATCGTCGCCGGATCAAGCGAGCCAGAAGTGAACTTCGCCGTGCCGTTGAAAGTCTGGGAGACAGCAAGAACTTTACTTTAATTTCCTACTCATCGACGGTCGAGGCATGGAAAGACGTTCTGGTTCCTGCGACTGGTGATCATCGCAAATCTGCGGTTCAATTTGTGGAATCCTTGAAGGCCCAAGGCATCACCGTAACCGACGAAGCCCTCTCCGTTGCTCTTTCCGATCCCACCGTGGACACGATCTACCTCATCACGGATGGAGCGCCGACCCACATTGGCAGCCAGGGTGATCAGATGCCTCCCGATTCACGCGAATTGATGAAGTCGATTCTCCAGGAGACGAAAGCACGTAATCATCTTCGCGGCGTTCGCATCTTCACGCTCGGTTTCATCGGAGCTGAAGAGCAGTTCCTCAATCAACTAGCTACTGATAATCATGGTCGCTATGTACGAATCCGGTAAACCCGGAAAGGTGGATCTCTTTTGTCCAGAGAAGTAGTGATCGTCGAAGGTCTCAGAACTCCATTCGTCCGTTCCGGCGAAGATCTTAAAGAAATCGCGGTCGACGAATTGGCCCGCAGTTGTACTCGTGACCTTCTCGACAGAACCGGTGTTTCCCCTGACGACGTCGACGAATTGATCCTCGGTTGTTGCGCACAACCTCCAGATCGAGCCAACCCTGCCCGGGTGGTTGCACTTCGTTCAGGTTTGCCCATCGCCACGCCTGCTCATACTGTCGCCAGGAATTGTGCCAGCGGCATGCAGGCGGTCTCCGATGGCTTTGATCGCATCCGCAGCGGATCCGCCGATTCGGTGATCTCCGGTGGTGCGGAATCTATGAGCCAGATCCCGCTGCTATTCCCGCTCTCGTTTGGCTTCAAGGTGGCCGCAATGGCCAGATCTCGATCGTTCCCAGAAAAGTTAGCGTCGCTCTTTTCCTTCCGCTGGAGTGATCTCAAGCCAAGAATCGGCCTCCTGGAAGGATTGAGGGATCCCTTCAGTGGAGAAATGATGGGAGATACGGCTGACCGCCTGGCACGAGAGTGGAGCATTTCACGAAACGACCAGGACTTGTTTGCCATCGAAAGCCACCAGAAAGCGGTAGCTGCTCAAGAATCTCTTGAAACTGAAATCAGCGACCTCGCTCTGTACCCTCGACTCGATCGAGTCATCCGAAACGATGTCGGCCCTCGTGCGGAAGCCAAACTCGAAAAGATCGCACGTATGCGACCTTACTTCGATCGTAAACTGGGTACCGTCACCGTCGCCAATTCATGTGGTATCACTGATGGTGCCGCAATGCTGATCCTGATGGATTCTCAACGTGCCGCAGCACTAGGGTACAAACCTCTGGCGCGAATCGTTGCCACTTCATTTGTTGGTTGCGACCCACTCCGGATGGGACTCGGACCCGTCCATGCCATCGCCTCGGTTCTACAAGACACAAACCTTTCACTTCAAGATATCGAAAGGGTCGAACTGAATGAGGCGTTCTCTGCTCAGGTCCTGGCATGCCAGGCGGCACTGGCCAGCGATAGCTATTCCAGCGCGGCAGGTTTCAGCCATACGCCCGGCTCGATTGACTCTTCTCGCCTTAATGTTCAGGGCGGGGCGATCGCTCTTGGCCATCCGGTCGGAGCTTCCGGTGCACGATTGGTTTTGACTCTGGCTCGTCAATTGAACCGATCCGGTGGTGGGCACGGCATAGCAACTATGTGTATCGGTGGGGGCCAAGGTGGAGCGATTCTCCTCGAAGGGTTGGCATCATGAGTCAGTGGAAATTTGTCCGCTCATCCAGCTGGACAGCAGCAATTCCCGAAGCAGACCCCAACGGTCCATGGCTCCATTTAATCATAGACTCCGATACGAGTGCCAACGTTCTCACGGATTCAGTTCTCCGTGAACTTTCAGAACGGGTTTCCGAAGTAGACGCCTTCGATGGGATTCGAGCACTGATCATCTCCAGTGCCAAAAAATCTCATTTCATTGCCGGGGCGGATGTCAACTCCATCGGCTCTGCCACGGATGCGTCAGATGTTGTTGCGGCCTGCACCAGGGTTCAATCTCTGTTCGGAAAACTAGGAACTCTCTCGGTACCAAGTATATGCGTGATCCGTGGAACCTGCCTCGGAGGCGGTCTCGAACTCGCACTGGGCTGCACGGCCAGAATTGTCGTCGATGATCGATCCACCAAGATCGGTTTTCCCGAGGTAAACCTAGGAATTATCCCTGGCTTCGGTGGGACTGTTCGAACAACTCTCCTTCTTGGCTTGCGCGGCGCATTGCAATGGATACTGAAAGCACAACGACTTCCGGCCCGCGTTGCTCTGCGAAAAGGACTGGCAGATGCGATCTTACCTGCGGAAGGATTTCGAACCCTTTCTCTTCAGATTATCGAGGAAATGATTTCCGATAAGTTCGTTTCAGTAAAAACTCGGAGACAAAAACGAAGAAAAGGATTTTTCAATTTCTTGCTCGATGAGACCGCACCGGGCAGAGCGCTATCTGCTCGTATCGCCAAAAAAACCGTCCTGGCCCAAACTCGTGGAAATATGCCTGCTCCCATCGCAGCAATTGATGTGGCTCGATTCAGTGCATCTCATCCAGCCGGTCAGGCATTTCAAAAAGAAGCTGAGACTACTAGCGAGCTCGCTGTTGGTCCTGTGTGTCGCAATCTGGTTTCCATATTCCAGGATTCAGAAATGGTCCGGCGTGGCACAGCCAATGACCCTCAAGGCGACTGGCCTACCAATAAAAATCTCGTGATCC
>JBBWWC010000219.1:0-8724 GCA_050256555.1 Planctomycetota bacterium
CGACAGGATCGGCGCCAGGGACAAAGAGGCTGGCGAGAAGGAAAACCGCATCTGCCACATTGCGACCGCCATCTCCATTGATGTCGCCACGTAAGAACTCCGGGCCGATCGGTCCACCGCCACCACCTTCAAGAGCACTGAGGTAGTTCGGTAATAGCAAGAAGAGATCTGAACCGTAGCCACCGATCTCCCATGACTGGCAGATCACGGGGGCAACATCACTATCGTAGTAAACACCAACTCCATAATCGGTAAAGGCATCTGATCCTTGCCAGATCATACCTGCCCGGTTTCCCCCAAGATCAGGATTCTGATCGCATGGGACAAGTCGGTCAGTGTAATCATTACCGTTGGAATCTTGATTGTAGGGAGCATCGAATCCGACCATGTCGAGTCCAAAGGTAGAATCGAGTCCGACCAGTTCGACGAGAGAATCATCTCCATTGTCAACGTTGCCAAAGATTTGGTCTTCTACGCCATCGAACTGGGCAAAGATGGTCGGGTCGTCGTAGGCCCAGACATCGTTACTCTCCATGTAGATGGAAACTGCTGGGCGCTCTTGCGATCCATCGAGTCCTGTATCTCCCGTGTGGATTTCTGCGAGAGAAATTCCATCATTGGCGGTCAATTCGTAACGTTCAGGGTATGTCCCAAGGCAGCACCAGAGAATCTCAGGGGTACCGGTCTGGTTGAGCAGGTTCGGTGTCAGGGTTTCTACGGTCATGACGCTACGGCCGAGTTGTGTCAGGGTGTCGGCAAGGATGATGCCACTGAGAATCTCTCCGCCTGTTTCGCCAATCCAGACCACATCGGTGATTCCGACCCCGGCAGTGGCCGGGAGGCTGGTGTTACTGCAACCTTGCGCAAAATCAAATCCAACGACCTCGTAAATATGTGCGCCAGCTAGTGGTGTATCAGTGTACGAAGTCGAGGTTCCAGGAATCCCGGTCGCAATGATGACGCCGTCTCTGACAATCTGTATCTCATCGTAATCGATAGGGTTGTTCCACTGGAGAGTGATATCAGTGCCGTCGCTGGTAGCGGTGACAGCCTGCGGTGGCAATGTTTGGCAGCCGGCATCGATAAATAAGCACCAGCGATCAAAGGTTGCAATGTTGCCAGGAAACACATCTTCGACCGTCATTGTCCATGGGCCCTGAGTCGAGGTGTTGACAAAATCTTGCAACGAACCAGGTCCGCTCGCTTCCATCGGACAGGCGCAATCATAGGGAGGCGTATTGGCTATGGCTCCATTGCTGTAAATCACATTGAGATCTGGTTCTGCGCCACCGAGGAGATCGTGAAGTCGAACACCGACACCTGCCGGCGAGCTTAAATCAACGGTTAGATCTCCGATGAAAGGATGGCGTAGATCGACCAGTACGTCGATGTCACCGATCAGAACGTTTGCGGTTACGAGGATGAAATCTGATATCGGACTAGTCGCCTGGTTTATGGGCGTTCCTGGTTGGCGGCAGATTTCAAGATCGGACGATTCGAGTAGTGCGACATTTTTACAGATCAGCTCGGAGACATTGCCATTCTGAAGAGCTTCGATGCAAACCACCGCGGTGCCGGGAACGGGCCTGGGGCCGCCGGTCCAGGAGGTGCTGGTGCCTGGCAGAGTGGCTTCGAGACCGCCATCGACATAGACCCTGATTTCGTCGTAGGCCGCTGCACTGCTCCAGGAAGCTTCCAGCTCTCCTGTTCCAGGGATGGAACTGGCCAGAACATCTGTGACGGAGACGACACGGAAATCTGTGGTGCAGCAATTCGGCGGGAGAACTTCACCAGTAATCAAGGGGACGACGCAGTAAGTTACAGATGAAGGTACTGTTTGAGGAAGAGTGGTGTAGTTGGTCGTCGTTCCGTTGAGGATCGTGGTTTCCAGATTTCCATCTGCGTAGATTTCAAAACCTTCATAGGCTTGAGGGTTGGTCCATGTCAATTCAGCAGAGGTAGAGCCTGATGGTGCATCACAGGTGAAGTTGGTTACGCTTCCTTGTTCAAAGACACGTACGCACCATGAATCGAGCGATCCGATGCGTGGGCCACCACCGGTGAAGACATCATCGATGGTGAGAGTCCAGTCTCCGAGACTTGAGGTACCCTGGAAATCGGTCAGGGTGCCGGGACCCGTGGGTTGCACCGGGCAGCCACAGGTCAGGGGCAAAGTCCCCTGTATCGATCCCAGATCCCAGTAGGTCACCTCTATGACGGTAGCCGCTCCACCATTTTCATCGTGGAGGCGGACCGTCGTTCCTGCGTGGGCAACGTCCACCACGAGATCTCCGATAAAGGGATGAGTAACATCGATTTGGACCTGAAGGTCTGCAATGGCAATGTCATCCGTGAGAGTGATCACATCTATCGTTTGCGGTACTGTGCTTCCGACGACAGAATTCGGTGTTCGGCAAGATTCCACAGTTGGCGCCACCGATTGAGTGGTGATGTTGCAACATTCCGGAGTACACGGCACATTTCCGGCGACGGTAGGCAGTAAACAAATTTCTATTGTGTTACCGATACCAGCTCCGATGGCCGTGTAGCTGGTCGAGTCCCCCGGGAGAGTATCTACCAAGGCTCCACCAATCAGTACTTGAATGTCATCGTAGGTCATCGGATTGGTCCAGGTGATCTGTGCATTTCCGGTACCACCGATGTCTCTGCATAGCAGGTTATCGACTCCCAGCACTGAAGTGGAAATTCCAAGATCATAAGTTCTCAGGCACCAACCGTTGAGTGTGCCAGTGGCTCCACCGGCAAAAGTATCCTGGCATCGGAGAGCCCAGTCACCGATGGCTGAAGTGGTGGTGAGGTCACTGAGAGTTCCGGGACCGGAAGGTTGCATATTGCAGCCAGAATCCCATGGAATCGAACCGTTGGCCGGGCCTTGATCATCGAAGACGATATTGATGAAGTCGTTGGTACCGCCCCCTTGATCGTGAATCCGCACCGAGGTTCCGTTGGGAGAGACGATGTCGACCTGGACATCATCTATGAAATCATGGGTGATATCGACGAAGACATCGACGTCAAGGACCGGTTCGTCGGTGGTGACGGAAATGATCTCTTCGGTGGGATTGGCCAAATCCTCTGAGATGGGAACGGGAGCGGGCATCGTTGTGCAAAGGATGATGTCGGCGTGTCCCGTTTCTGTTCCGGTAAGAAAGAACAAGAGGCACAAGAGAACATAGCTTTGGAAACTCGATTTGTGGGACACAGAGCCACCTTCCAAATGTGCGTTGGGACCGAGATAAACCCGGGAAACGGGTATTCGGGGGAGATCCCAACCTCCTCTGTCCCAATGATACCGTTACAAAAGAGCTCGGGGGAATCGATACGAGCTCAATTCTTGAGTTTCTGCCATGTCGCAGGAGTCGGCTCGCAGTAGGCTCTGGATTGGCTAAACTGACCGATCGGATAGGTCTGGATCATAGAGGGAGGGCCCAGTTGGCCGTTGGAGAAACCAGTATTCCTGAAAGGGAGACTCCAGGTGATGCTGAGGTTCAGGCCCCCGGAACGGGTCGTGAGACCCCGATGATGCGCCAGTATCATGCTGCCAAAATAGATCACCCCGATGACGTCTTGTTCTTCCGAATGGGCGATTTTTACGAGATGTTCTTCGGCGATGCGCGTCTCGTCTCTGAATTACTGGGGATCACCCTGACATCTCGTTCGAAAGATCGAAGCGGCGACAAGATTCCGATGGCCGGTGTTCCGGTCAAGAGCGCTGATAATTACATTCGCCGATTGGTAGAAGCGGGACATCGAGTTGCGATCTGTGAACAGGTAGAAGACCCTCGTTCTGCAAAAGGAATTGTGGATCGTGAGGTGGTTCGAGTCGTGACGCCGGGAACCTTCATCGAAGAAGGTTCTCTGGATGATCATACTCCCTTGCATCTTGCTGCGTTGAGACCTTCTAGTCAGGGGGCTGTTGGGATTTCCTGGGTTGATTTATCGACGGGAAGATTCCACTGTGATGAATTGAAGCCGGGTGAGGGTACCGAGACGTTATTGGCGATAGCTCCACGCGAGCTTCTTATTCCGGAGGGTTACTCGACGGAAGGTGATGAGCACCTTGGATGGTTACAGGCACATTTCCCGTCCTGTGTAATTACTCGCTGGCCGGAATGGCATTTTGAACCCGAACCTGCTCGCGAGAAGCTGCTCGCACATTTTTCGACAGCGACCCTGGATGGATTCGGAATTGAACATCTTCCGGTCGGGTTGGCAGCTTCAGGAGCACTTCTGGAGTATCTACGTCAAACTCAGCGTCAATCGCTACCACATATTTCTTCCTTACGTGCCGGGAGTTCTGGTCGGCGTCTTGGGCTGGATGCCACCAGTCACCGAGCGCTCGATTTACTGGAAGTTTCGCGTACCGGTGAGAGGCGTGGGTCGCTTCTGGGATTGCTGGATCGCACTCGTACGGCCATGGGTGCACGATTGTTGCGGGAGTGGGTGCAGGCACCACTGGTCGAGAAAGAGCCGATATTGGTCCGTCAATCGGCAGTAGCGACCCTGGTTCGAGATGATTTCCTTCGCGATCGAATTGTCGAGTGCTTGCGGCAGGTCAGAGATATAGAGCGGCTATCTTCTCGATTGCCAATGGGTCGTGTTCATGGGCGAGACCTGAGAGCGCTCGTTGTTTCCTTGCAGGCGGTTCCGCTTTTGAAGGAGGCCCTGTCGGATATCGAAGCGATTCGTTTTCGAGAACTTGATCAGGATCTGGATGGCGAAAGTTTGGGATCTATCGTTGATCGAATCGAGGAGACGATTGTCGAAGAACCGCCGCTCACAGTCACAGAAGGTGGCTTGATCAGAGATGGTTATGATCCAGCGTTGGATGAATTGCGCTCGGTTTCTCGTGATGGGGTTTCCTGGATTGCCAGTTTTCAGGAACAGGAACAAAAGCGCACGGGAATTTCGACCCTGAAGGTCGGTTATAATCGTGTCTTCGGATATTACATCGAGATCACCCATGCCCAGCGAGATCGAGTTCCAGAGGATTATATTCGTAAGCAGACCTTGAAGAACGCAGAGCGGTATATCACCCCTGATCTCAAGGAAATGGAACAGAAGGTGCTGGGTTCACGTGAGCGGGCCGATGCTCTTGAAGGTGAAATCTTCCAGTTGTTACGGGAAGAACTTACTGCCCGTCTTTCTCTGTTGCAGTCTGCAGCAGCCTCCATTGCCGAGATTGATGTACTCACTTCGTTGGCTTTTGTTGCTCGTGAAGAGCAGTGGAATGCACCGGAGTTATTAGATGAGTCTATTCTTGATGTTGAGGGAGGGTTCCACCCGGTCGTCGGCGGAGGTAACGCCAGGGCCGATTTCACTCCTAACGATCTACATTTGGGTGGAGAAATCGGTACTCTGGCAGTGATCACCGGTCCGAACATGGCAGGTAAGTCGACCTATATTCGCCAGGCTGCGCTACTGACGATTCTTGCTCAGATGGGATCTTTTGTTCCAGCAGAAAAGGCTCGATTGGGGATTGCCGATCGTATTTTCACGCGCGTGGGAGCTGCCGATGATCTGATACATGGGCAGTCGACATTCATGGTCGAGATGGTAGAGACGGCACGAATCCTCCATAACGCCACGGAACGTTCCTTGATTATCCTGGATGAAGTTGGGCGTGGTACCAGCACGCACGATGGAATCTCGATTGCCTGGGCGATTGCAGAAGATCTGGCTCGTCGTGTGAAAGCACGCACTCTGTTTGCGACTCATTATCACGAGTTGGTTGCGTTGGCAGAAGAAATGCCGAATCAGGTTCTCAATTTAAACGTTGAGGTCAAAGAATGGCATGACGAGATCGTCTTCTTGCACAGGATTGTTCCTGGGAGTGCTGATAAGTCTTATGGCATCCATGTGGCGCGACTTGCCGGGATTCCTGCTTCTGTTCTCGATCGTTCGAGGGCAATGCTCGCCGAATTAGAATCTGGTACTTCTTTGACCGTTCGATCGCAGATCAGCTCCGGAAGCTCTGTTTCATTGAAGCCTTCAGCTCCGATTCAGCCGGGGCTCTTTGATCGCCAGGAGAATTTATTAAGAGAACGGCTCCAGATGGTCAATCCGGATGAGTTGACGCCACGGCAAGCGCAGGAGCTTCTTTATGAACTTCGCCATCTTCTTACTGAAGGTGGCGAAGCCACCAGATAATCGTATAAGCGCACCTAGTCACGGTTTTGTTCTGTTTCGCAGTTCGCTGGTGCAAGCGATCCGAGTTCTACTGAGAAGCCGCCAGGCTGACTCTCCTCCCCAACCAGTAGTAAGCGCACCAGTAGCCATTTTGTTATATTAACAATCGTATTGACTAACCAATCCAGGAGTTGGAGAATCGGTCTACGTAATGTTGAAGAGTATGAGTTGGAATAGCTCTATAGGCTGATTGGAAGCCGAAAGCGTTTCATCGAGACTTTTCTATAGAAATTATTTTGTTAACAATCTGATTTGCCATATGCCACAGGGGGTGGACCGGTGAAGAAGAATACCGGTTGAAAGAATTCCGGACGATCCAGGGGGACGTCCGCGGAGGAGGTAACTATGAGAGTCGGACCGTCCCGTCTTCTCGACAACGCCAACATTATGGCGACCGTGATCTTGACCATCGCAATCTGTCTTTGTTCGACGGCAAATGCCGCACCACTGATTCCGATGCTTCCCAATTTTCCGTTAGTGGATTGCAACACCAATGGTGTGGAAGATGCGATCGATATCACTTCCGGTGCCAGTGAAGATTGCAATAACAACAATGTCCCGGATGAATGTGACATTGCAAATCAAGCGGCAAAAGATTGTGACAACAATGGTGTGCCGGACACTTGCCAGTTACTTGCAGGTGGTTCCGACTGTAATGGAAACTTCCTCCTCGATGCTTGTGAAGTTGCACTGGGAGCGCCGGATTGCAATGGTAACGGAGTCCCCGATGAGTGTGAAGACGATTGCAATGGGAACGGTACTCCCGATGAATGCGATATTACTGCAGGAACATCTAACGACTGCGATGCCAATGGTATCCCCGACCTTTGCCAGTATTCAGATGAGCTAGGTGGAGTTGCAGCGCTGGATTGTAACAACAACGACACGCTTGATTCCTGCGAGATTTCTACGGACGCAAGTCTGGATTGTGATACTGATGGAACCTTGGATAGCTGTGAGACGGACACGGATAGCGATGGAACCATCAACGATTGCGACGATGACGATGATGGAGATGGATCTCTAGATACGGAAGAGGCCAGCTGCAATACAGATCCTCTCGACAATAGTTCTACTCCCATCGACACCGATGCGGATGGAACCTGTAACCATCTCGATCCAGATGACGATAATGACGGAACCGCTGACGGTGCGGATGCTTTCCCACTCGATGACGCCGAAGACACCGATACCGATGGCGACAGCATCGGAAACAACGCAGACCCGGATGATGACAATGACGGCTGGAGCGATCTGAACGAGAGCGCTTGTGGAACTGATTCTCTTGACAATAATTCTGTTCCCACTGATACCGATGGCGATCTGGCCTGCGACGTCATCGACGCCGACGACGATAACGACGGTGTCGACGATGAAGCGGATCCGGATGACACGGATTCGAGCATCTGTGGTGATTCCGACGGAGACAACTGCGATGATTGCAGCAGTGGAGTCCTGGATACATCAAACGACGGTACCGACACCGATAGTGACGGACTGTGCGATGCTGGTGATACGGATATCGACGGCGATGGAATTCCCAATGATTGCGATGCGGATGTCCATGGAGATGGCACCGTAGAGGGGACCGACTGCAACCAGAATGGTGCCAAGGACAGCTGCGACATTGCTGATAGCACTTCCTCTGACTGCAATCTGGATGGCGTACCCGATTCCTGCCAGCTCGATACTGACACCGATGGGATCATCGATTCCTGTGATGACGATGACGACAACGACGGTGTCGCTGACGTCAACGACAGCCATTCGTTAGATCCGTTTCAGTGTAGCGACGATGACACTGACAGCTGCGACGACTGTTCCAGCGGCGCATATAATCCTGCTGACGACGGCACTGATACCGATTCCGATGACCTGTGCGATGCCGGAGATGACGATGATGACAACGACGGTGTCGCTGACATCAACGACAGCCATCCGTTGGATCCGACCCAGTGTAGCGACGATGACGGCGACGGCTGCGACGACTGTTCCAGCGGCTCGTATAATCTTGCTGCCGACGGTACTGATAGCGATTCCGATGGACTGTGCGATGCCGGAGATGACGATGATGACAACGACGGTGTCGCTGACGCCAACGACAGCCATCCGTTAGATCCAACCCAGTGTCGTGACGCTGACGTTGACGGCTGCGACGACTGTTCCAGCGGAACAGACGATCCTTCCAATGACGGTACTGATACCGATTCCGATGGACTGTGCGATACCGGAGATGACGATGACGACAACGACGGTGTAGCTGACGTCAACGACTGGAGTCCGTTTGATCCGACCGAGTGTAGCGACGATGACGGCGACAGCTGCGACGACTGTTCCAGCGGCACGTATAATCTTGCTGCCGACGGTACTGATACCGATGGTGATGGTGCGTGCGATGCCGGAGATGACGATGACGACAATGACGGTGTCGCTGACGTCAACGACAGCGATTCGTTAGATCCGAACCAGTGTCGTGACGCTGACGTTGACGGCTGCGACGACTGTTCCAGCGGA
>JBBWWC010000220.1:0-1854 GCA_050256555.1 Planctomycetota bacterium
TCGCTAAAACTGATCGAGCAAGTCTCGAGCGGCTCACATCTCGAAAATCGAAGTGACATCTTGTATCGACAATGCCGACGAGTGGTGCTGAAACAAACTCGACACCCTTTCCTGGTCGATGGAGATATTTCCGGGATTCCACAAATGATCGAACTCGAATCTGCCAAAGGTGGGGTAAAACTAGTTCTTCCCGGTGACACAACCACTGATCTGGAGCGTCCTTGAATCAAGTTCTTGTTCACAAACTACTGCTACTGAGCCTGTTCTTCATTGTCATCAGTGGGTGCCAGCAAACCGTCAAGGTTCCGATCCACAAGGCGCTATGGATCACTCGATGGGATTACTTGACCGAGTCAGAGGTTCGAACCTGTATCAAGAATGCAGCCGAGGCAGGATTCGATACGGTGCTGTTTCAAGTCAGGGGAAATGGAACCGTCTTTTATCGAACTGAACTGGAACCATGGGCCGAAGAATTTGACCACCAGGATCCAGGATTCGACCCTCTCGCCGTCGCCTGCCAGGAAGCCCAACGATTCAACATTTCGATCCATGCCTGGATCAATGCGGTACCCGGTTGGCGAGGCGATCAACCGCCGCCAGAAACCGATCCGGCCCAGCTCTGGCATGCTCATCCCGACTGGTTCCTTCACGATGCCGACGGCCAAAGGCAACCTCTCCAACCCAACTACTATGTCGCCCTGAATCCATGTCTTCCCGAAGTTCGCCAGCATGTGGCGAATATCTGCGCCGAACTGGTCACCAACTATCCGATCGATGGAATCCATCTCGACTACATCCGATTCCTTGAATCCGGAATCGAAACCGACTACCCCCGAGATTCGACCAGCTTGCAGCTGTTCGCAGCAGAAACCGGGCTCACCGATCCGGACCAGAACCCTCAAAAGTGGGATCAGTGGCGACGGGACCAGGTCACCGAACTGGTTCGAGAAATCCGCCGGGAAGTCCGAAAGTCTGATCGCTCCGCCTTGCTCACTGCTGCTGTCTACCGGACACCGGAGATCGCCTACCAGCGCGTCCGACAGGACTGGCCACGCTGGTTACGACTGGGGCTCATCGATGCTGTTTTCCCGATGCAGTACGATCGCGAGGTTCCACGCTTCGAAGAACGGGTCATCGAATGCCTCAGAGAAGCACGGGGCTATCCGGTCCTGATGGGATTGGGGACCTACCTCCATGAAGATCCGCAAACCACTCGCCGCCAGGCGGAACTGGCTCTGAGACTCGGATGCCAGGGGATCAGTCACTTTGCTTACTCTTCCTTCTGGCCCGCCGGTGCCGCAGGCTCAGCCAGCGAGCCGATCCGACTTCTCAGACGGCAACAGATCCTGACCACAGAATAAGTCCACAAAGTCCTTCATTTGAACGACTTAGGCCGATCCCGGTGATTCCCGATTGGAAACTCAAAAAAATCTGCCGTCAAAACCCCCGTCGGTGGAACTCGATCGACGACAGCATCGTAGAGAGGGTGTACAATCAAGGAGCTCTTCACAGGCTTAGATGAGCCTGAAGCTTGATTCCCCCGGAATCGTAGAAATAAAACCCGGAGGGGTTTCCCTCTGAAAGGAAATTCGATGCGTAAGACATTCCTCGCACTCGTCGTTGTTGCTGGACTTGCTACTGCCGGATGTATCTTCGCCCCTCAGGGTGGAAGCAATAAAGCCGAAGAGGCCGACTGTAGCACTGCATGTGCGACTGCTTGCAGCGCTACTGCTGAGGCCAAGAAGTCTTGTGGTGACGACTGCAGCAAGCCATGCTGCGCCGATAACTAGATCACGAAGTCAGTTGAAACTAAAAAAGGTTGTCGGGTCTTTGACCCGACAACCTTTTTTTATC
>JBBWWC010000221.1:0-8136 GCA_050256555.1 Planctomycetota bacterium
CTCTTCTCCTTCTCCATCGACTTGTGGTGGCGAAGGAAAGCGGTCAAGGCGCTCAGGGCCCGATCGAACTCGCATATCCTCGATGCCTGTTGTGGCACCGGAGACCTATCGATCGCACTGCTCAATCAGGTCCCTGACGCAAAAGTGATCGGCAGTGACTTCTCGTTACCGATGTTATTGTCAGGACAGAACAAGAGAAAAAACCGTAAAGGCCCAGCACTGATTCACGCCGACACTCTCCACCTGCCTTTTCCTGATCACACCTTTGACGGCGCAATGGTTGGCTTCGGCATGAGAAATGTTGTCGACCTCGAAGCAGGATTACGCGAACTCCATCGGGTTTTGAAACCTGGCGGTCGATTGATGATTCTCGAGTTCACGCCGATCCGGAACCGCTGGTTGCGACCATTTTTTGATTTCTACCAGGGTAAAATTCTTCCATCGGTAGGAAATCTTCTGTCCGGCTCCAGGGTTCGCGCCTACAGCTATCTCGATGAGTCAGTAAGAGACTGGCCTTCCGCTGAACGTCTGGCCGACAAGATTCGCCAGACACCTTTTCATGCAGTGCGTTGGCGTACCCTGTTGCCAGGGAATGTCGCTGTCCACGAAGCAATCCGCGCCTGAGGAGGTTCGGTTGGATCAAAATCATCATGTCATCCTCGCACCAGGAACGAAGTTCGTTCCATCGCAGATCGCCCGCGATACGGCACCCATCCGTGGTCAGATTCTGTTCGATGAAATCCGCCGATTAAATTTCTGCGCCGGCTGGCTGCTTCGTGATGGCACCGAGAAGCAAGCTCGATCCATCGTTGAGATCGCACAAAAAAATCAGCTCGATCATCGCTACAGTGTGACTGAAGGCACGACAACCAAGGTCGAAATCATCCGGACCATTCGCATCCAACTGGAACAAGATCGAATCGAGGTGGTCACTCCCAAGGAACAGCGCTGGATTGCACTGTCGACCATCCGTGCTCTTGATCTTTCCCTGGCTGCCGAGGATATCGAGGATGAAGCCAAGCTCGATCCGACGATCCGGCGGGCCCAGGTCCTGCGCAGCCTCGCCGAATTGATGATGGTCGGATCTCCGGCAGGTGACCTGCTCGAAAAAATCTCGGAAAGCCCGATCCTCAATCCACAACCACGCTTGCTCTTGCTCGGGCCCGATGCCATCGCATGGTCACTCGATCGATCTACCGTCTTTCCCGAACTGGCAGCGCAAGGCGCAGTACAATCTCTGGCCAATCTGCTCAGATTCACCGGAATGCTGATCGGATCCATCGGCCATCATCAGACCACGCCGGAAACCCGTTCCCTGTGGCAAAATGGCGACCTAGCCGGAATTCGACGCAATTCTCCCGAGGAGCAACAAGCCCGGATCGAGGCCCTTCATGGTTGGTTACAGGCAGGGGGGACCCTATCCCCGACTGCAGAACTGGGCCCCCCCAGTGAAAAGCTGTAAGATCTAGATTCGAAATTATAGGAGAGGTCGCAATGCATCAGGATCCAGTTGCCCAACCCCGAGATCATTCTGCCAAAGAGCTGGTGATCGGTGTCAGCGGTGCCAGTGGCTCCATCATCGCAGCGCGACTGGTTCGCTTCTTGCTCGATTCTGGTCACAAGGTACACCTGGTCGCCTCCAAGACCGGAAAATTGGTCGCCCACGATGAACTGGAAGTGCCACAGGGTACCCGAGGTGTCTTCCCCGACATGGAACACGAAAACTTGACCGAATGGGGCGAGAAAAACTTCTATGCCCCCTTCGCCAGCGGTACTGCCCCCATCGATGGAATGGCGATTGTTCCCTGCGCGATGGCAACGGTCGCAGGCCTCGCACACGGAATCTCCGACAATCTACTCAAAAGAGCTGGCGAAGTGATGCTCAAGGAAAATCGGCCACTGGTGATCGTTCCACGTGAAGCTCCGCTCAGTCAGATTCATCTACGTAATCTACTGACGTTGGCGGAAGCAGGAGCAGTAATCATTCCGCCGCTACTGACCTTCTATCAGCATCCAGGCGATTCAGTCCTGGAACAGGTCGATTACGTCGTCAGCCGTATTCTCGATCACCTCGGGATCGACAACGACATCTTCCACCGCTGGGGAAGCCAAGCTTGATCGCTCCCATCCCGACGAACAGCCCCTCCAGCAAATTGAATTTCTTTTCCAGCTGCCGTGAGTTCCTTGAGATGATCAAAATCTCACACACCCTGTTTGCGATGCCCTTTGCCATCGGCGCAGCATTTCTCGCCATGCGTGATCAACAGATTCCAATCTCCCAATTGACGCTGTTGCTTGGACAGATACTGATTGCGGTAGCCTTCGCACGTACCGCTGCGATGTCTTTCAATCGCTGGGCCGATCGAAACATCGATGCAGCGAACCCACGTACGATCGATCGCTCAATCCCTGCTGGTCGACTGAAAGCCAGCACCGTACTGCTGGCCACGGTCACCTGCGCAGTGGCTTTCGTCGCAACAACCGCCACCATCAATCCACTCGCCTTGAAACTATCGCCCGTCGTACTTGTGGTAATTCTCGGCTACTCGTGGACCAAACGTTTCACCAGTCTCTGTCACATGGTACTCGGAATCAGTCTCGGCCTGGCCCCCATCGGAGCCTGGGTCGCCATTCGCGGAACACTCCTCAACAGTGCCAACGAAGTCGATCCGGTACCATGGATTCTTGGAACAGCAGTGCTGCTGTGGACCACTGGCTTCGACATCCTCTATTCCTGTCTCGACGCAGATTTCGATCGTCAACAAAAACTGCATAGCATTCCGCAACAACTGGGAATCCCTACAGCCTTGAAACTCGCTTCGATACTCCATCTCGGCATGGGATTGATGCTCCTGTGGCTGTGGCAAGCTGCGCAACTGGGCAATTCTTTCCTCGTTGCCACCGGAATCGTCTGGGTGCTTCTGATCTGGCAACATCGCCTGGTAAAACCAGATGATCTGGGACGAGTCAATCGAGCCTTTTTCACCATGAATGCAAACATCAGTGTCATATTGATGATCGCAATGATCCTTGAACTGGCTTTCGGGAGCTCGTCGTCATGACACTGGAGAATTCAGAGCGACAACAACTGCTGACGCAACCACGCTGGCGCCAGCCCGCTCTACCTGCTGGAAAAAGTGCTCTTCTGCGCGGACTCATGGTCAGCGTTATTTTGTTCCTCGTAATTTTTCCAGTTGTACCTCAGGGACCTGAAATGATCGGGACGACGACAGTCCTGATGAGTACCACCACATTCGATAATCCAATTTCTCCAGCGCTCTCTGTCTGTCGAACACTGCTGGATGTTATCTCACTGTGGCTCCAGCCATTTCTGGCCGCGGCCATCCTCTCCATCGCACTTTTGTGTCTCGGCTGCGGTGTCACCGCCTGTTGGCTAAGACAACAGGATGCCACTCGATCCATCGTGATTCCGACATTACTACTTCTCGGTCTCTCGCCGTCGATCACCGAAATCGTTCGATTTGGTGGCCCGATCCCCCTGTGCTTCCTGATCGGTATCGGGCTCATCGCAACCACGGACCAACTCCGATCAGAAGCAGGAAGAGGCAGCTTTAGCTGTGGGCTTCTGGCAGGACTGCTGATTGCAACAGGACCACTGGGCGCACCGGCTCTTCTTTATTGCCTCTTGAGCCTCGCCTGCGACCGTAATGTTCGAGGATTCAGTTTCCGTGCCCTGATTTCTGGAACCAGTGGCCTGCTACTCGGCTTTTCCATCCTGGTCGCCATCGCTTCAGTTTCTGATCCCACCGGAATCGCCGGTGTTCTCGAGGGATTCACAAACGACTGGACTCCTCACTTCCACACCGATCTGTCGCTTCTGGTCCATGCGCTGACTCTGGTCACCAGTGGAACCGGCATCGTCCTCGGAATCCTCGCCGTCATCGGTGCCCTTCATGGCATGGTGCGCCGCCCAGGTGATCTGGCACTGGTTCTGACAATGGCCACTTGCGGTCCGATACTACTTCCTATCTTCACTCCCCCAGCCGGCAGTCCGTTTTCTGACTCGACGCCTTTTCTTCATGGCTCGATCATATTTTCGCAACTCACAACGACACTGCTGGCGGCCTGGACCCTGACCATCGTTTATCGCAGACTCGGAAAAAGAAGTTCCCAGGCAAAGCACTGGGTCGCAGCTGCGATGGGACTCCTGTTGATTTTTTCACTCGCCATGAGATCTCCAGGGTTGCTGAAACCGCGAACCGAAGTGGTCACCCAGTGGTCCCGATCAGTACTGCTCAGTGTCCCTCAAGATGCGCTGCTACTTTGCGGAGGATCGCCACTCGGAAATGCCCTGTCAGTGATCCAGACCCAACAGGGCATACGACCCGATGTCATCATTCTCGATCGGTCAGGAAATCTCGATCCTCTACTGCTGGGGCTTCCTCCACAAACCTCTCCACCACAAACTTTACGGGCAGCCCGGGCCCTCGTCGCAGCAAAGAGACCACTGGTCGCACTTCCGATGGCGCTCCATCAACCACTCCTCTCTCATCATTCACTTGCTCCCTGGGGATTGCTCCTGATCGCCCATGATCCAGGCACAAAAATGCCCGATGACAATCATGCCTGGCGTCAGATCGAACTGGCTCATCTACCGGTCGATCCGGCAGGTGCCTGGCACTGGATTCGTGCCGATGGAACGAGTCCTTTCGCCAGCGGTCAGTTGGCCTCGGAGGTGGCTGCCGGAACCTGGTTTGCCATCGCCAGAAGACAGAAGCAACTTCGTGGGACGGGACGCTGGAGTGGCATACTGGGCTTGCTTGGTGATTTGATCGAAGACCCGGAAGCCTTGCGAAAATGGGCCAAACAGCAGTCTCCCGAACTCATCGGTTCCGCTGCGAATCCCCCGGCCTCTCGTATTTCCGACTGACGTCATCGAGGAACCGACGTTCTTCTGAAGACAGAGCCTCGAGACCTTCCTTGGAGACCTTCTCGAGCAAAGAATCGACTCGCGTGCGGATGTCTCGCTCCCGCTGCAAGGACTTCTCTGTCTGATGCTGCTGAATACGATCCTTCTGACGTTGCCACCAGCCAGGTCCGGTGGAACCTTTCCCCTGCCATGATTCATAACCACTCGAATCTGCCAGCATACGTTGAATGTGGAGACTGTTGATCCACATCAAAACAGCCAGTGCCAGCAACAAGCCACTCGTGTCGTAAACAAACCAGACCAGAGCCAGAGCCAGAGCCACAAACTTGCCAGAGTTGACCAGTACACGGTTGGCATTCTCTTCACCACGGCGAGACCAGATGAAAGAGTGCAGGATCCGGCCACCATCGAGGGGTAATGCGGGCAACAGATTGAAAACGAAGAGATCCAGATTGACTGCGGCAGCCACAGCGATCGGCTCGGACACCGGTTGCCTGAGGAAAAATGATCCGATCCCCTCAATCCCTTCCATAGAAATGACAAAAGGAAGCAGGGCCAGCCAAAGGATCAAGTTCACGGCCGGTCCACCGATGGCTACCGCCAGGTGTGAAAGCGGTCGATCAGGAATATCGACGGCTGCCAGGCCACCCAGCGGCCAGAGAATCACTTCTCTGGCATTGCCTCCGATTTGACGCGCCGCACGACAATGCCCCAGCTCATGCAAGAACACCGAGCCAAACAGAAAACCGAGATACATCAAAGCCGAAGAAGATCCGCCAAGGCGTTCGGAACCAAGCAGCTCAAACAATCCCCACAGCAGAAAGATCCAGTGCAATCGCACCGTAATCCCTGCTACCTGTCCAATCCGAAGCCCAGTCCTGTCGAACAACGATCCCCCTGACATTCACACCGCAGCGACAGCATCTAATTCAAAAGCGACACAGCCTGATCCGAAAAATGCACCGAAACAGGATTACTCACCAAACTGAATCCCCTGAGCCAGCGGCAGTTCTTTCGAATAATTGATGGTGCAGGTTTGGCGACGCATATAAACCTTCCACGAATCCGAACCTGATTCGCGCCCACCTCCGGTATCTTTTTCGCCACCAAAGGCACCGCCGATCTCGGCTCCGCTGGTCCCAATATTTACGTTGGCGATTCCGCAATCGGATCCACCAGCCGCAAGAAACTTCTCCGACTCCTGCATATCGAGAGTAAAGATGGCGCTCGATAACCCCTGTGGAACAGCGTTGTGCCAACCAATCACTTCATCCAGATCGCGATAACGCATCAGGTAAAGAATCGGAGCAAAGGTTTCTTCATGAACGATATTCATGTCGTGACGTGCGCGAACCAGAGTCGGCTGGACATAATGCCCTTCTGTAGCGACTCCATCGGTCACCCGCTCGCCACCGAAGATCACTTCTCCGCCTTCTTCGCGAACACTATCGAGTGCTTGCATCATATCGTCGACGGCTCCACCACTAATCAATGGCCCCATCAGAGTTCCCTCGGCCAGCGGATCTCCGACCGAAACCTGCTGATAAGCCCGACAGAGCCGCTCTTCCATCTCGTCGGCAATGTCCTCGTGGAGGAATAGGCGCCGCGTACTGGTACAACGCTGTCCCGCAGTACCGCAAGCACCGAAAACCACGGCGCGCATGGCAAGATCCAGATCCGCTTTATCCGAAACGATGATGGCGTTATTGCCGCCAAGCTCGAGCAAGCTGCGACCCAGGCGCTGGCCAACCACCTCAGCAACGCGACGCCCCATCCGACAGGAACCGGTCGCACTGACGAGTGGGATTCTACGATCCGCCAGCAGAGCTTCCCCGACAGGATCACGATCACCGATCACCAGGCCGAAGATGGGAGGAGCCTCCATCTCATCGAGGACTTTCTGGACGATGTTGTGCACCGCCACGGCACTTAACGGTGTCGATGAAGACGGCTTCCAGATCACCGCATCACCGCAAACTGCCGCCACCAGGGCATTCCATGACCAAACCGCTACCGGAAAATTGAAGGCCGAGATACAACCAACGATCCCCAGCGGATGCCATTGTTCGTACATCCGATGCCCTGGACGTTCAGAATGCATCGTTAGACCATAGAGTTGCCGAGAAAGACCGACCGAGAAGTCGGCGATGTCGATCATCTCCTGAACCTCACCGATTCCCTCGGGTAAGATTTTTCCCATCTCGGCAGCCACCAGGCTACCGAGCTGATCTCTTTGCTCACGAAGCGCTTCGCCGATGCGTCGCACCACCTCACCACGTCTGGGTGCTGGCCAGGTGCGCCATTCAAGAAAAGCCTCATGAGTCGCCTGCACCGTAGCCTCGTAATCATCGAGACTGGCCCGCGAAACCTTGCCAAGCAACGAACCATCCACCGGAGAACGGCTTTCAAGCCAGTCACCGGACGGAGCTCGCCAGCCACCGGCGTAGACACCAGGGTTTTGCTGCTGGATACCCAGAGAATCAAGAAATGAAAGATCCATACCGAAAACTCCCTTTCGGGAAATGTGGTCATCGTTATTCAGTCGTACTCGATCACGGCACCGTGAGAGTGCCGTAAGTTAGCGTTATGAAGGCAGTAGGTCGAGGGTTCCGAGCGAGAGAACTGATCCAGCTCACTGGAACTCACTGGAACTCACTGGAAAACTCTGCCCGAAATCTGGCGAGCACCCATCCACATTTCTGCTCTAATTTCTGGCATTTCACCGAAATCATCGCCTTCCCACCACTCCAGCCATTCCCACAACCACCTTGACGAAATTCGCAGAACCCCTGACAGGATTGTCAGTTAATCAAAAAAACATGCTGCCACCACACCTTTTGATCGGCAATAAATCCCTGCTGACCAACGGCCGGCCAACCACAATCTCTTACAGAGCCTAAATACACCCTCGCTTAGGCACATTCTCCCGTTATGATCGATTACAGGATCTGTCTTGAGGGTGAATGTCAATTCCAGCAGCACTTACCGTGGCGTAACTTGCTCCTGGTGAAATCATCTAAACAGGTCGATTCTAGAAAATCTTACTAACGAATGAATTAGAGGAAATAAAGGTCGCAAATCATCCTTAACTGGAATGTTTGAGTCTTTATCTTTTGGGTCGAAACTAAACAACAGATTGTTTCAGGGTTTCCTGAAGATCCGCATCACGGAGGTCTGCTCCTATGGTGTTTTCTTCAAGCACTCTCCAAACAGGAAGTAGAGGATACGAAATGCGTAAGTTGTTT
>JBBWWC010000222.1:0-3412 GCA_050256555.1 Planctomycetota bacterium
AGAATCTCAAGCCGGACACCCGGAAGGTAGATGTGAAATCCGATACGATAGATCGCCAGCGCCATGAAGGTGAAAAACAACCTACGACGAAGATCTGCGATCGCCAGAATGTTAGCAATGGCCTGAAACATGGAGCTCCCCTAGACAGTCTTAGCTTCCCCACCAAAACTCTCGATCTGTTCCCGTGCAGTCTTGCTGAAACGTGCAGCTTCGACCACTAACTTTCGCTCTAACTTCCCGGTTCCAAGGACTTTCAGTCGCGAATGACGCTTACTGACCAATCCATGGGAAGCCAGGTAATCCAGATTGACCATCTCAACATCCGCCGGAACCTGATTTAGCGCTCCGAGGTTGACGATGTCGTAGGAAACACGAAATCTTACATTACTAAAGCCTCGTTTGGGCAACCGCTGGAATAAAGGAGTCTGACCACCCTCAAATCCGCGCTTCTTGCTCCAACCAGAGCGTGAACGAGCACCATTATGGCCTCGGCCGGCGGTTTTTCCACCACCGGCAGCATGACCACGGCCCACTCGCTTGCGGTTTTTGTATTTACCGGCCTTCTGGTTCAATTCGAAGAGGTTCATGTCAGAGTCACTCCCCTCAATTTCGCCACTTGCTCATTGGTTCGCATACGGAGCAGGCCTTCGAGTGTCGCTTTCACAACATTTAGTGGGTTATTACTACCATATTGTTTCGTCAAAACGTCATGAACTCCGGCACACTCCAGCACAGCACGAACTGCGGCACCGGCAATCACGCCGGTTCCTGGAGATGCTGGCAGCATCCGCACACGAGAAGTCCCCGAATCACCGAGCACTTCGTGCGGAATCGTTGGTCCCTTGAGGGAAACGTCATGCATCTTCCCACGAGCATCCTTGAAGGCTTTCTCGAGAGCGCCCTGGACTTCTTTGGCCTTGCCAAAACCGACGCCAACCTTGCCCTTCTTGTCTCCGAGGACAATCAGCGCACTGAAGGACATACGACGTCCACCCTTAACGGTTGCTGCAACGCGATTGATCTTGACGACCCGTTCTTCATAACGTGGGCCATCATCTTCTTCGCGTCCACGGCCACCACGACCGCCACGGCCACCGCGACCACCACGGCCACCACGACCGCCACCGCCACCGCCACCGCCACCGGGACCACCGCCACGACCACCGCCGCCACGACCACCCTGTTGCGCAGGAGCAGCAGCAGGAGCAGCAGCAGGAGCAGCCGAACTCTCGGAAGCGCTGCTTGGAGCCGGAGTGACCTCTGCGGGCTTCGCTTTGTCGTCTGTTTTGTTTTCTTCTTCAGACATAACCTTTAGACCTCGATGCCTTCGTTGCGGAGAGCCTCGGCCACTGCCTGGACCCGCCCATGGTACCTGTACCCATTCCGATCAAAGGCCAGAAGAGAAATCCCCTTCTCCTTCAATCGACTCGCAAGCAACACCCCAACAGCGGTGGCACCCCCGACATTCCCAGCGTTCTTGGAAACATCGTCGTCGGCTCCCTTCGACATAGAAGAGGCACTGACAAGTGTCACACCATTCCGATCATCGATGACCTGGCAATAGATGTGCTTTGCGCTCCTGAAAACGGTAAGTCTTGGACGACTTGCAGTTCCGGAGAGTTTCTTTCGAATGTGACGACGTCTCCGTAGACGACGCGCGTTCTTTTTATTTATGGCTCGCATCTTCGCTTCTCCTGCGGCTTATGTGCCGAAGCTCTTGGCCTGTTTACGTCGCACCACTTCGTCCTGATATCTGATTCCTTTGCCCTTGTATGGTTCAGGAGGACGATGGGCACGTATTTCTGCTGCAAACTGCCCGACCTTTTGCTTATCCACACCATTAATCACAATTTTGGTTGGCTCCGGACATACGCACTCAAGGCCTTCCGGCACAACCATATCCACGGGATGACAAAATCCGATGGACAGCACCAACTTCTTGCCCTGAATCTTCGCATTGTATCCAACACCCACGATCTCGAGGGTACGCACATAACCTTCGGTAACACCGACGATCATGTTGTGAACCAGTTGCCTCGCCGTTCCATGCATCGAACGTGCAATCCGCTCCTGCGTGCGACGTTCAACACGGACAGAGTCGTCCTCGACCGACAAACCGATCGAAGAATGGCAATCCCACGAAATCTCACCCTTCGGGCCTTTTATGTTCACCGTATCACCATTAACGGCAACGGTAACACCGGAGGGGATAGAGACAGGTTGGATTCCGAGTCTTGACATAACTTCCCTCCTTTCTTAGTACACGCGACAGAGGATTTCACCACCGACATTACGCTGGCGAGCCTCGTTATCACTGAGAATCCCTTGCGAGGTAGAAATCACCATGATCCCTTGTCCGTCCCGAACTATTGGAAGATCGGCAACCGAACTGTAAACCCTGCAACCAGGTTTGGAGATCCGATCAATTTTACGGATCACCAGCTCACCTTCTGGACCATGTTTCAGTTGAATGGAGAGAGCCTTGACCGGGATCTCCCCCTCCACCTGATAATCCTCGATGAATCCCTCACGCTTGAGGGTCATCAGAACCTGTTCCTTGATGCGGGAGTAAGGGGCTCGAACCGAGGGTCGGCCGAGAACATTCACGTTGCGAATCCGGGTCAACAAATCCGCAATGGGGTCAGTCATACTCATACTATTGGTCTCCTTCGCTCCTGGCGTGACATGCACGCTGGTGAGCCATGGAATTAAAATCTAATTCGTTTACCAGCTCGCTTTGCGGACGCCTGGGATCTCTCCCTTGGATGCCATGTTCCGGAAACAGATCCGACAGATCCCGAACTTCCGGTAGTAAGCACGCGGACGTCCACACAAATGGCAACGATGGTACGCCCTCGTTGAAAACTTGGGCGCCAGCTTCTGCTTGTTAACCAAGGCTTTTCTAGCCAAAGCGTGGCCTCTTATTTCTTTTTAAACGGGAAGCCAAATTCTGAAAGCAGAAAGTGCGACTTCTCGTCATCTGAATTATTAACAGTGATGCAGATGTTCATTCCCTGCAGGAATTCAACATCATCCGTACGAAGCTCAGGAAACACCAACTGGTCCGTCAAACCCATTGAGAAATTCCCACGGCCATCAAATGCGGTCGAAGAAACTCCCCGGAAGTCACGAACACGTGGCAACACCACTGAGATCAGCCGGTCTAAAAATTCGTACATACGGTCACCACGCAAGGTGACCTTGCAACCAATCGCATTCCCATCACGCAGATTGAAATTTGCGATCGACTTCTTCGCCTGGGTCAAAACGGGACGCTGCCCTGTAATGAGCGCAAGCTCATCTGCTGCCGCCTGAATTCGCTTCTTGTTCTCAAGAGCTTTTCCGACGCCACGATTAACGACGATCTTACCGATCTTCGGAGTACTCATCTTATTCGAGATGCCATACTTCT
>JBBWWC010000223.1:0-3092 GCA_050256555.1 Planctomycetota bacterium
TCACCTTCGAGAGTGAAATCTCGCTGGAGGTTTCGGGCTATCAACACCGGGAGTGTCGGATTTTGATCATTCATGATGTAAGGACCGTATCGGGTCGCGGCGCCCGGCCCAGATGGCTGGAATCAGGCTGCCGAGGAAACCAAAGAGGAGAGTCGGAATACAGACCAATGTTACATCTTGCCAGCGTAGGTGAGCTGGGATCCGTTCGAGGTAATAGATATCAGGGGGGAAGAGACGAAGACCGGTCATTCGGAAGATGGCGTCATGGACCTGATTGATGTTCTCGACGAGTAACCAGCTCCCCATTAATCCGAGGATGGCACCGGTGATACAAAGGATCATTCCTTGACGGAGTACCAGCAAAATGACGCCGGTGCGGGTTGCACCGAGAGCGCGTAAAACTCCCAGGTCTCGGTTTTTTTCGATGACCAACAACATCAAGATGAGAAAAATCATCGCTGCCGCAAACGCAACGATCAGGAGCATCATCACGGAGATGATGCGTTTTTCGATCTCGACCGCCTGGAGTAGATTTTCACGCTGGTTTTCCCAGGTCAGTACTTCCTTGGGTCGCCAGGGGATGGCCGCAGGATCAGTGCTAGGGAGATCCATCCGGCGGGAGATTTCCAGATCGAGTTGGTTTCTTGCCAAGTCGGCCGCGGAATAGTCATCAAGTCGGGCAGAAATGCCGCTGATTCGCATGTCCTGAGCATCTTCATCCCATAGCTCGAGCATTTCCTGAAGCACGCGGATATCAGTGTAGGCCCAGCGTTGATCCTGTTCGTAGACTCCGGATTGAAAGGATCCGACCACGATGAAATTGCCAGTTGAAGGTTCGAGCGTGACCGGCGAGTAGGAGGATAACTGCACCTGGTCCCCCATTGCGAGACGGCCACTGCGGAGGGCCTCGATCCCGACCACGATTCCATGCGGGGGAGTTTCTTCGTCAAAGCCCTGCCCCGATTCTCCATTTTGACGCCAGCGTTGGATTTGCCGTCTCCTCTGAAGAGAGAAGATTTCTTTGACCTTTTCAGGCTCTGTGGCTGGGCGGTCATCAGGAAGCAACATGTAGGGGTCCGCCAGTAGCTGTTCAATCTCGTCATCGCTGAGCAGGTAGAGATCGAAATCGCTGACGGCAGATTCCATTACTGGATCGATGCCGCGTAAAAGGCAGTGATCGAGCTGAGTGACCTTGTAGATGGCGAGAGTTTCAACATAGGGACTTGCCGCTGCGACACCTGGTAGTTTCACTGTGGCTTCGAGGACCTGATCTTCGCCGACCATTCCTTGCAGCGCTCCGCCTTTGACAACCAGATGAGAGAGGCTGCCACGGATCCGTTCCCGCATTTCGATCTTGAAACCTTCCATCACCGCCATTACGGCGATCAAGGAAAAGACTCCCAGAGCGACGGCCAGGGTCGCAGCCCAGGGGGCCCAGCGGCGGCGAAGGTATCGTCTTGTCAGAAAGTTGCGGTATTGCAATTCAGCTCCACGAATTGAGACCCCTTCGATCTACCCGCACTGGGCCCAGTATGCAAGCGAGGTTTTCTTTCCTGTGATTATTTCTAAGATCTTTTCTGGCAATGACTTGCTTCATTCTAGTGGGGTTGAATATTGGTCGTGAATCGCTACAGCGGCTGTTCAGTTCCGGGTAGAATCCCATCTGATCTGTCGGGGGGAATTCGAGCCTGTTTAGATGCTCTTTCGAAGTAGTTCCTCGGAAAGTCGGTTTTCTGGCTCTCGGTTACGGTCTCCCCAGTTTTGAGAAGATCACCCTGCTATTTGACAGCGGGAAGTTTAGAGCCCTGAGCGTCTTTGTTTTCAGAACCCCCTGTGTTTGTGTTACGGAGCGGTTCTGGCATCGATGGCCTGCAGTTTGGATTGAGGTGAAATCGTGAAGATCCGCCAGATTCCGGTTGATGGTTATGAACAGGTGGCTGTGGCTGAGGATGAAGATTCTGGCCTGCACGCCATCATTGCGATTCATGATACGACCCTGGGCCCGGCTCTGGGTGGGCTTCGGATGTGGAACTATCAAACAGAGCAAGAAGCTCTCACTGATGTTCTCCGACTTTCAAAAGGGATGACCTACAAGAGCGCCTGCGCTAGCACCGGTCTCGGTGGTGGAAAAGCGGTCATCATCGGCAATCAAGAGACGGACCGGACCGAGGAGAGATTTCGCGCCATGGGGCGTTTTATCGAAACTCTTGGTGGCCGTTATATCACCGCTGAAGATGTTGGAATCGGTATTTGTGAGCTGGAATGGCTTGCGAAAGAGACCAAGCATGTGACGGGGTTGTCGCGTCAGTCGGGATCCAGTGGTAATCCCTCTCCCTTCACCGCTCGTGGTGTGATTCGAGGGCTTTTCGCCTGCACCGAGGAAAAGTATGGAACCAGTCATCTGGATCGCCTCCATTATGCTGTCCAGGGTTTGGGACAGGTCGGTGGTGAGGTGGTGCGGTGTCTCTCGATGCTGGGAGCGACCGTGACGGTTTCGGATATCAGTTCGGACCGCTGCAATGAGTTTGCTGCTTTGCCGGGTGTTGAAGTGGTGAATCTGGATGAGATTTATGGCATCGATTGCGACGTATTCATGCCCTGTGCATTGGGGGGAACCCTCAACGATGACACGATTCCACAACTCAAGGCGCAAGTGGTCGCTGGTTGTGCCAATAACCAGCTTCTTTGTGCTGAGCATGGCCAGGATCTCCATGATCGTGGAATTCTTTATGCGCCAGATTTCATCATCAATGCCGGTGGGATCATCAACGTGTCGGTAGAAGTGCAATCCGGGGGCTACATAGAGCGTACTGCGATTCGTAAGATCGAGAATATATATAATGGTTTACGAGAAGTTTTTGATACTGCTCGTCGTGCCAATTTGACTCCTGCTGAAGCGGCAGATCGAGTTGCAGAGCAACGTCTGGAAGATGCTCGTAATCGCAACGGTCACTCGGTCATGGACCCTGCACCCAATCCCTGATGATGGTCCAGCCTCCCTTAGGATTTCAACTGCCGCAGCGCGCAAGGATACGGAAGCAGTCCGACTATCAGGTAGTTTTCTCAAAGGGTCGTCGTCACAGTACTCAGCA
>JBBWWC010000224.1:0-6677 GCA_050256555.1 Planctomycetota bacterium
GTACCGGCAATACCTTCTCTAACCCTGGAATCGTGTCCAGAATCTGCCGATGATCTTTAAATGTAATTCCAAAGAAGGTGATGTACCCACCGGTCCTGGTCGACTCTTCCGGATTCTCAGCTTTGACCGAGTTGATGATAATGTTCTGGATGCCAAGTCGACCGATTTCCTGGAGTAACTCACGTTCGGCTCCTGCGCCCAACGCCAGCATCGCAATCACTGACCCCACTCCGAACACTACCCCTAACATCGTCAAGACGGTACGCATCGGATAAGCCAGAAGGCTTCGAAGCCCCATGCGAATCAGTTCCAGTTTCTTTTGCGAAATCACTGGGCTTCACCTTCGACAATCAAGCCATCGTGTAGATGAACTCTCCGCTCCGCTCGCGCAGCGACATCGGAATCGTGAGTGATCATGACGATTGATCTTCCCTGTGCATGAAGGTCATCGATCAGAGCGAGAACCTCGACACCTGTATTAGTGTCAAGATTTCCGGTTGGCTCGTCTGCAAGTAGCAAAATAGGATCGTTGATCAGAGCCCTGGCGATGGCGACACGCTGGCATTCACCACCAGAAAGTTGCGTCGGATTATGCTCTAACCGATCAGAGAGCCCGACCGAATCGATCACCTCAAGGCAAATATCGTTACATTCAGCTATCGAACGGGTGCCATAGAGTAGTGGAACCTGAACATTCTCAAAAACCGACAGCTGAGGAATCAGGTTAAAACTCTGAAAAATGAAGCCGATGTCTTCATTACGGATTCTTGAAAGATCATCATCGGTGTACTGAGAAACATCCTGACCACCAAGGAGATAACTCCCCTCTGAGGCGATGTCGAGACAACCAAGTAAGTTCAAAAGTGTAGACTTTCCCGACCCGGAAGTTCCTGTGATGGAAACGAACTCCCCCTGAGCCACCGAGAGATCTATCCCTCTGAGGACATGGAGCCTTGGTTCCAACTCACCGTAAAACTTGTGAATCCCACTCAGGGTGATGATGGCATCCTTCAACTGAATCGTCTCTCTGTGTCTCTCTCGAACACATCGCCGCGCACTTCGTTTCCAAGCGAGCTCTGCTCTTTTGATGATTCAAGTATCGAGGTGGAAGATTCGGCAGAGTCTGGTCGGTACAGGAGCACCTCCTGGCCATTCTCCAAACCCTCGGAGATTTCCAGGAAGCTCTCGTTAGAACGCCCGATCTTGACCATCTTCTTTTGATGTCCAGTGGCGGTTTTCACGAAACAGTAATAAGCGCCCGAATCAGCATGAACCGCCTGAAGTGGGACATAAATCACATCCTTGATCTCACCAATATTGATCTCGACCTCTGCAGAGGTTCCCGGCTTGAGATCCAGATCACTCCCCATCAGACGAACCTCGACATTGAATCGACGTACTCGATCACCCCAGCGTCGATCACCTGCGTTGGCGACCGAATCAATCTTCATCACCTCACCCTCAAAAACTCGACCTTTTTGTACTTCCGATCGGATGACGGCACCCATCTCCGTATTGACCTTGTCGATATCGGCTTCATGAACTTTGATCATTACCGCCATCTCTTTTGGATCAGGAATCGTCTGGATGATCTGATTGAAATAAACCTCACGACCGACACGAATTTCATCACGGTCCCACGGGCGATCTGGATTTCCATAGAAGATCACGCCATCGACAGGAGCAAATATGGTCATTCGATCAAGATCGTATTTCTCGCGATCAAGCTCTTCCTGACTCTCCTTCAAGGCTCTTTCACTTTGGCTCACTCTTACTTGCAGGTTCCCTATCAGTGTTCCAGCCTGGCGTGTTGCCATTTCGACCCCACGCAACGCTTCCGTGACTGCCGCTTCTTTCTGCTTGATGGAGAGAGGCTTTTCAAAATCCGCATAAAGCTGCTTCTCTTGCTTGGCCGTCACAAGACCTTCACGCTTCTCCTTGAGATTGATTCTTTCCTGCTCAAACTGATCCTGGGTAACAAACCCTTTTTCCAGCATCGTCGGCATGTCTTGCCAAAGCCCCTCGGCACGTGCCAACTCCGACTCTGCTCGCTCAATCGCCAAGGCCAGAGATCGTTCCGATTTCGGGATATCTCCCAGCATCAGTTTTTCTTTCTCGACCTGCGCAACCTCCAGTGCCAGTTTTGACTTCTCGATATTGGTCTTGTTCTTGTCTTTCTGAATCGCAAGATCAGTTCGTGCTGAATTGAGATTAGTCTCAATCGAAATCAATTCATTTTCTAGCTGGTCGATACGGCGCTGAACATCCGTCTTCTCGAGTTCAACCAGAACCTCTCCTTTGGCGACTTTTTTTCCCTCATCCACCATCCACTCAACCTTGGTTCTCCCACGAACTTCAGAGCGAATATGAGTAGCATTGCGTGTCTTGAGGGTTCCACGTTCTGTCAGTGAGATTTTCAAATCGCCACGCTGAACAGCTGAAAAACCACCCACCCCAAGTGAGCCCGCTCCTGCTCCTCCCCAGGCAATCCAACTAAAAACAACGAGGAATATTGCGCCAATCCCGACGGTTTTCATGATCTGGTTATTCACTGGGAAACAGTTCCTTTCTCATCCACGAATAGAAGCCCCAGCTGATTTTGAAGCCGTAGCAATTGAATTTCGTGGCTAACAATCCGGTCTAGTTGATCGTTCTTTGCATCGGTCAAGGAGTTCTTTGCTTCAACAACGTCCCTGTTGGTTCCCAACCCTCGCAACTGGTCGATCTCAGCCTTCTCCACTGTAAAGGAAAAGGACTCAATAGTTTTCTCACCGATCTCAATCTGGAATCTTAGCTGCTCCAGGGTGCGCAACGAACTTCTGACCTCGATAGAAATTTCATCTTCAGCCTGATCCAGTCTTCGTTGCGCCTGGTCCAGAGAGATCTCTGCATTTCGGAAACTATTACGACGATTGAGACGATCAAATGGCAACTCCAGAGCCACACCCACTGAATAGTCCTCGTCATCACCGAGCTGAAGATCACCGAAATCAATCTGAGGATCAGAGGATGATGAATACGCCAATGTCAGCCCCAACGATGGAAGTAGACCGTTCCTGGCCAGCTCCAGTCGTCGCTGCGCATCTTGAAGCTGCTCACGAGTGGTCAGAAGATCGAGACGATTGTTGAGCGCAGCATTGACCGCCAGATCGGGATCCAGGCGGAACACGCTCACTTCTGGAAAATCGCCCTTGAGACTGATTTCAGTATCGGTAGAAATCCCCAAATCAATCTTGAAATTGTCGACATCAAGCAGGAACTGCTGTTCCGAATTGAGGCCACTATTTTGAGCAACGAGCAAAGCTTGCTCGGCCCGGAATACGTCGAGACTACTACCGGTACCGATACGGAAAAGCGCCTTGGCTTGATCATAAGCAAACTGTTGCCCAGTAATATTCTCCTGGGTATTGACGAGCTGCTTTTCCTGGCTCAGAAGACCGAAAAATTTCTGGACAATCTGAATCGCAAAGTTTTGACGAAACAGTTCAAATTGCCGTGCCGTGTAGAGTAGGTTCCGTTCCGCTTGAGTCAGGGATTCAAAAGCAATCTCGTGCCCCCCACCCCTCAACAAGGGTTGAGTGATGGTTGCAGAAAAGCTACCTGACGCCGAAGGATCCGCCGCCGGATCACTTTCGACACGACTTCGGCTACTAGAAGCCGATAGCGACAGTGTTCCTCCGGTGTAGAGAAACTGACTTCCTCCCAGGGACAACGCCGCCACCTCTTGATAATCCTGGCTAGTCCCATCGCTGGCAGTGAATGAAGCACTTCCACTAAACACCGGGCGCAAGAAATCCCTACGAGTCACACCGAGAGACAGTGCCGATTGAAAAAATGACTCTCGCTGAGATTGGTAATCACGGTTGTGCTTTGTCGCAAGAAGAATGGCGGATTCTAAATCCAGGACCTGTAAAGCGTCACCCGTCTTCACGACCAACGTCTCATCCAAGATCTCTGGATCGAGTAACTGCTCTTGTCGAAACCGTTCGACTTCCTCCTGTTTTTCGATGCGAATACTATTGCCCTGGATATTGGCAATTCGGTGATCTCTTTCGGCACAAGAAGACAAGCTCAATAAAAACAGCATCGAACAAAGTACCGAAAACCGACCTGGAACGTTGCTTGCCAAAGGCAAACGAACGGCTCTCAATATCACGAAACCAAGAGTCCGTACTCTGTTCATTTCATTCTTCCAGACAATTGAGAAAACTATTTCGCAACTGCGTCAACTCGCTGCCAGTAAACCAGCGACACAAGTTTCTCAGCTAATCGCCCTCTTGGCATAAAAATCAGCGGGCCAGAGAGAAATCAACAGAGAAGAACGTCAGAGTAACCGATTTTCGATAAAAAGAGATCGCCCTCGTCGTTTCCGACGAGGGCGATCATGGCTCCCCGGGTTGGACTCGAACCAACAACCAAGTGATTAACAGTCACCTACTCTGCCAATTGAGCTACCGGGGAAACGAAAGCACTTCTGGCGGAGAAACTTATCCCGCTGGGGCGATACTGTCAACGAAGACCCAGCGAACCAATCCATATGTGGCCGAGATCGGACATTACAAATATTGACTTTACGCAAATATATGCGATTTTGCTGCCAAGGAGGAGCGATGTCCCAGGACCTATTTTCGGCCGATACAATAGCGAGTCACCCCCCTATGCTGCCCTCAGAGATACAGCGCTTGCGGCGCCGATTCCCCGAATTCCTCGGGCAATCGGCCCCCATGCTCGCCATGCTCCAACAACTCGAAAAAGTTGCGGCCAGCGATGCCCCCCTGTTGATTCAGGGCGAAAGCGGTACCGGAAAAGAGTTGATCGCAAAGGCCATCCACAGGATCGGACTCCGACGTTCCGGCCCATTTATCAGTGAAAACTGCGCCGCCATCTCTCCTTCTCTGCTGGACGGCGAGTTATTTGGACATGCTCGCGGCGCCTTTACCGGAGCCACCAATGAACGTGCAGGACTGATCGAAAGCTCACACGGAGGAATTTTGTTTCTCGACGAAGTGGGCGAAATGCCCCCCGATCTCCAGTCTAAATTATTACGAGTCTTGCAGGAACGAGAGATTCGTCGCATCGGTAGCACGCAAACCAAAAAAGTTGATTTCCGACTGGTTGCGGCGACCCATAAAGATCTTGAGAAAGAGACGGAAGAAGGACGTTTCCGAGCTGATCTTCGTTATCGAATCCATGTTCTCCACATTGAAGTTCCACCCCTACGTCATCGAAGAGAAGACATACCTTTTCTGTGCCAGTATTTCCTACGAAGCTTCTGCCGACGTTCCGGAACGAAGATACCGACATTCTCTCCTGATGCCCTGACCATCTTGATCGGCTCACAGTGGAAAGGAAATATTCGTGAACTTCGAAATGAGATGGAAAGACTTTCGGCCAGTGGAAAAGAACGAATCAATGGGGAAGATCTCTCCGTCGCCCTCAAAAGAAATGGCCTTCCACACCCCATCGCAAAACGTCTTCGGGCCGAATTAGGTACCGATCTCAGGAAACTGGAAGAAGTCATCCTGGGTGGAATCGTCCGACAAGTCCTGAACGAGACGGAAGGAAACAAAGCGCGTGCGGCGCGGATCCTCGGGATTCCCAAAACAACCCTTTATCGACGTATGGAGCGCTGGGGAGTCGCCAGATAACCACCCGTTCGTCAAACCGGTGTCACGACGACCAGCCGGGCCTGGCACGCTCGCTGGCGCATGCTGCACACCAATCTATATCTAGCAGCTAGTCGTATTTCTCGCTAATGTGCTGCAATGAAACTCAAAAAACTCGAAAACAACATTCCCAGCAACTCCCCGGTAACTTTCTTCCTGTTACTACTGTGCCTATGCCTGTCCGCATGTACCAATTCAACCCAACGAGATTTCTCTCCAGGCCATCGGGTTCTCACGCAGGGCAACGGGAAATTGGCGGTGATGAATCGCCAGGGCCAGATCGAGTGGGAAATGCCATGGGGCGGGATCCACGACATCCACCGATTACCCTCTGGCAACATCATGGTTCAAAACGGTTTGGCAACAGTGGTCGAGATCGACTATCAAACCAAGAAAATTATCTGGTCTTATGATTCTTCCAAGAGCAACGGAAACCAGGGGCGACCGGTCGAGGTTCACGCCTTTCAACCGCTCGCCGATGGCCGACTGATGATTGCGGAAAGTGGTCCCGCAAGAATCATAGAGATCGATAGAAATGGACAACTACTCGCCGAAACCAAGCTCAAAGTTGATCGTCCTCATCCACATACCGACACTCGCCTGGTCCGTAAGATTGCCGACAACCGCTATCTAGTTTGTCATGAAGGCGACGGTGTTGTTCGCGAATACGAACAGGGAACCGGTCGAATCGTGTGGGAATACGACGTCCCGATGTTCGACAAGGAAGTCGGTTCCGGACACGGCCCCGGCTCTTTTGGTGACAAGTGTTTTAGCGCTCTGCGACTGACCAATAAAAACACCCTCATCGCCACCGGTAATGGTCACAGCGTTATTGAAGTCTCGCCCGCAGGGGAAATCATCTGGAAACTGGCCCAGGATGAACTCCCCGGTATCCGATTGGCGTGGGTGACTACGCTTGAGGTTCTGCCCAATGGCCATTACATGATCGGCAACTGTCACGCAGGGCCTGGACAGCCGTTACTGATCGAACTCGACCCCAAAACCAAAAAT
>JBBWWC010000225.1:0-4113 GCA_050256555.1 Planctomycetota bacterium
GGAGATCGCAGAGATGCTGGTCGCTTCCAGTGCCGTTGATATTGTCGTGATCGACTCTGTTGCAGCGTTGGTGCCACGCGCCGAGCTGGAAGGTTCGATGGGGGATGCTCATGTCGGACTGCAAGCCCGTTTGATGAGCCAGGCGTTGCGTAAGTTGACCGGTGTGATTCACCGATCCAAGACGACTGTGGTCTTCATTAACCAGATTCGTGAGAAGATTGGCGTGATGTTTGGCAGCCCTGAGACCACCAGTGGTGGCCGGGCGCTCAAATTCTACTCTTCCGTCCGGATCGATATCCGTCGAATTGGTGCGATTAAGAATGATGGCGAGTTCTCCGGGAACCGTACGGTCGCCAAGGTCGTCAAGAATAAGATGGCTGCGCCTTTCCGTAAGGCCGAGTTTGACATCATCTTTAATATAGGGATCTCCTATCATGGAGATCTACTCGATCTAGGTGTCGAAGAGGAACTGGTCAAGCGTGCTGGGACCTGGTATTCGATCGGGGAGGAACGCATCGGCCAGGGACGTGAGCGGGCGGTCCAGTTCCTCCGTGATCATCCGGAGCTTTCCGAGCGCCTGGATATGGAACTCAGGAACCGATTCTTCGCGAAGCCGAATCTTGAAACCCAGTCCGAAGATCAGGCTGCGCCTGCTGTAGCGAAAGACTGATGGCTTTGTGCTTGTAGAGAAACATTTCGAGGAGATGGAAAGAGAAAAGATGTATTCTGAAAGTTCGTCACATCTTGAAGCATCTTGTTTGGAGCCGCCACGTTTGGACCAGTCACGAGGTGAACGGGGCTCGATGCTCCTCATCGCCTTGGCTGTGTTGACACTACTGTCCATCATTGCCGTCACATTTGTTGCCTTGATGCGTCTTGAACTGAAGGCGACCGAGAACTTCCGAGATCAGGGCCGAAGTCGTCTGTTGGGTAACTCGGCGGAATCAGCGGTGGTTGCGATGCTACGCAGTCGCCCTTTCTGGGATGCTCATGTGGTTTCGAGTCGAACCCGTTCGCCCTGGATTTACGGGATTATTGGTGGCGATGGCGAGACACGAGTTGGCGGAATCCTTGATCTTGCAGAAGCGGAAGCGGATGAGGCTTCTCTCGGGGGCATGTTGACCCAAGGAACCTATCCGGGGATTGGTTCCGGCGAGCCGGGACAAGATCGTTACCGCGTGAAATTGCTCGATACCTCGGCTCAAATCTATCTCAATGGTGGTCAGGATACTCTTGCGACGATGCTGACGAACCTCGGACAGGCTCTGGCGAGTGACGATCGGTATGGCGTCAATCCACTATGGACCGGTCCGGATCAGTCCGGGAAATTGCTCAAAGGTTCTGACATCATTCAGTTTCGGAACCGCCTTCCCGGTGGACAATTTTCATCGAAATCGGAGCTGGCGGCACTGATTGGACGGCAGAACCTCGCCCTTTTGGCTGATTTTGTTACGGCTCATGCCTGGGTCAATCCTTATACCCAACGATCCGGTGCCGGACGTGAAGTGAACAATCGTGTTGGAACCGGAACCCAAAGTGGAGGGGGGACGGTAGGGACCACTGGTGTTTCGCGAAATCTTCCTACAGATCCGCAAGCGCAGCTGGTCACCGGTGCTTCCCAGCTGGTGGAAGAACCTCGGGCTCCCATCAACATCAATACTGCACCAGAACCGGTGTTAGTGGCGACTCTGATGGGGCTTGGTGGGCGACGAGCCTTTCCATACATGAATATCAATTCGCAGTCGCTGGAAAGTGGCAGTACCGGGTCAATTGATCTCGGAGGGGGAACTCTTGCTCCGGTACGTGAAGAATTGAGCCTGGTTCAGACTCCGGTGTGGGTTTATTCGCAACCGCTGAGTATCGATATCGCTCGCAAGATTGCTCAGGCAATTATTAGTCAGAGAAAACAGCGCGCCTTCAAGCACTGGACTGCACCGGTCGGTAGTGGAGAAGTAGGCTTTGAGGATTTCATCAACAATCTGGATGATTCGTATTTTCCTCAAGAAGCGACGGTCTGGGTGATTAATCCCCAGTCCAGAGACACTTCGAACTATTACGGGCGGATCAAGGATGCCGATGGGTCGGACCAGATGTGGAGTCGTGGTTACCCCAATAGCGAGAACGGTATTCGTCGTTCACTCGGTTTGCCGCGTGGAAACTCAGGGGTTTGGTACAAGGAGATGATCCGTGCGATTCTTATCGCAAATGCCAATCCCAATACTCGAATTAATAAAGTGAACCCCAACTTTAGTTCCTGGCGCGCAGTCGATAAATCTGGCCTGGTAAAGCTGGATGTTTCGAATCGTGCCGATGTTCGTCTTGGGCATACCACCGAGTTCTGCTTTGACAGTAAAGGGATCTATGAGATCACCAGTCTGGCGGAGATCACCGGTTCCGGAAGTTCAAGCACGGAAGTCTTTTCGGAATCGAAGCGTCGCAGTGTCGTGAAAGTTTTCGATGTTTATCATCACACAACGCAGGAACAGTTCGAGCAACCGTTCCGCGCTCTGGGCCGTAACAGTAATGCGCGAGCAGGAGCACGCGAGTATGTGACCAGCTGGCCAGACCCGATGGACGCTCTTCAGCCAGATTTCTATGTGGGTTCGAATCAGGATGGTCGCATAGAAATGTCGGGGGCGATCGATGCTCTGATGCAGGTCTCGTCTCCTGCTGCTCGTCTTTCTCGCTGGTCAGGGGACCCCACGCTTCGGTTGGCGCATACGTTCCGATTCCGTGATGAGGATTCGGTCAACAGCCTCGCACGAATGCTCCGGAGTCCTTCGAATCCAGAAGCCAAGATCAAAGAGCTCGGGAAAGTTCTCGATGCAACTTATAGTCAGAAAGGTTCGATCTACCGTCAGCGGTATTCTCGTTATGTCTGGGGGGCACAAGACAGTGCCAATGCAGATGAGAATGTGGCAGAGGTATTGGTCGATGAGACGGCACAGAACTCCGATCTGATGCCGGACGGTCTCAATAGCAGCATGTTTCGTACCTCGGCACTGGGGGCACGTTTTCTACGGTTACCAGCGCTTCGTTTTCGTTCCAATCCGACCGATGAGGGGTCGGTGAACCGCAATTACAACAATGACATCGGTAACCTTCCTTACTACAACGGTGCGGTCTCTTTCTGGGTCAAGATGGAATTTAATGGTGACGATCCGACATTTTCTGGATTGATCGGGGCGACCCAGGTTCAAACCAATGTCGGGCAAAAGCCGACTGATTCTGAAGGAGCTCAGTTCTGGATCTGGAAGAACACTGAGGGCCAATTGCGCGTGTCTCTGCTTTATTATCATCAGGCGTTTGCCAAGGGGTACACCTCGCAGGCGATTCCGCTGATCGGGAATGAAGACGAGATTGAAGATGGTAATGAAGCGGAAACCGATTCGCAAAAGTTCTGGGCACGCAATGACGTTGTCGTTGACGTGGCAAAATGGCGCGCCCATGAGTGGCATCATCTCGCCGTGTCTTATGACGACAATTCCTCGACCAATGGAATCCGAGTGTGGGTCGATCATGTTCAGGTCGATGCTGTGAACCACAACATTGGTGAAGGAATGTTTTGTGCGCTCAACGAAGAAAATCCAAAGGACCAGATCCAAATTGGTGGTTTCTTCCGCGATCAGGCGGTCGCAGAGGAGGGGCTTTTCAAGTTCGGTACCAATTACGATAAGACTGGAGCTCTCCGGGCTGCTTCGATCAAGAGAGTTCTGGCCAATGCTACGATCGACGAGTTCAGGGTGTATCTGGGACAGTACACTCAAGACGACAGTCGCAATGGCGGCTATTACACCGAGCAAGAAGGTACTTATACCAATGCTTTCCTGGTTCCTTTCCCCGATGGTATTCAGCGAATGCGGCTTCGTAATATGACCTGGACGCTGTATTCACCGAAGCTTTATGCGCAGCAACCGGTCGATTGGGATGCCGAAACGATGAACGTTCTGAATGTCAATGGGCAGCAATCAGCGCGTCGTCTTGGCGACCCTGGCGGACTGGTGGGAGGCTCCGGTGACGGTGGGCGTAACAATCAGTTGATTGCCGGAGGATGGCTCTACCCGACCGGTAGCCAGGATTATGGTGACAAATTCGACATCGGTTTCCTGGGGT
>JBBWWC010000226.1:0-6833 GCA_050256555.1 Planctomycetota bacterium
ACCACTGATCTCGACTGGGGTGAGGTACTCCAAGGAACCCGGGTCGAAAAAACCTATAAATTCCGTAATGTCGGAGATGGAATCCTTCGTCTCACCCAGATCAAACCTGGCTGAGGCTGTAGTCGCGGGGAATTCACCCGCGAAGTTCTCCCCGGTGGGGAGGGCGAAGTCACACTCATCGTCGACACTGGCAAACTCAGGGCCGAAGCGGTCCGGAAGTATGCCACCGTCAGTTGCAATGACCCGCGTCAACCTTCGATTCGGCTCAACATCGGTGGCAAGCTGCGCCATGTCGTCAAGGTCGAGCCCGCCAGCGTCATGCTGAGAGGGGCCACCGGCACCGATCTCAAATCGATTGTCACTCTCACCAAAGGCACCGAACTCGGTATCACCGTCACCGGCGCCACCGCCGCCAAGAGTCAATTGATCGTCGATGAAATCGTCGAAGTGGTCGCCGGCGAAAAGTACGAAATCCACCTCGGTACCCAGCAAGCATTAGTTCCGGGTATGCTGCGTGACGTCCTCAATGTCGAAGTCGCCTGTAGCGATGGGGAAATCCGATCCACCACGGTACCAGTGACCATCGATCACCAGGCTCCCATCAGCATCATTCCACGAGGCAACGTCGTTTTTCAACGCAAGGACACCGATCGACTGAAATCTCCTGGATCAGCACCGGTCAAACGTGATCTGCAGATTTACTCGACCGAATCAGGAACCACTTTCAACATCACAGGAATGAAGGTCGAAGGAGCGCCAGAGGGGCTCTTCAAAATTAGTCAGAGAACCATTCGAGACGGGCAGCGTTACATCGTCACCATCGAGGTCACCGAGACCCGTCCAGAGCGATCACTACGGGGCTCTCTGTTAATTCAGACTGATCATCCAAAGATGCCGGAGCTCACCGCACGTCTCTACGCTCAATTTGGTGTCCCCACGCCGGTGAAGAGACCCATTACGCGTCCAGCAGTTCCACCCAAGACGCCCAAGAAGACACCGACCCTGAAGATTCCAGGGCAAAAGCCGTCCGTTCCGACAACGGGCACGTCGCTGCAACCAACGGTTCCAGTGAAGCCAACGAAACCAGTGAAGCCAACGAAACCAGTGAAACCAACGAAACCAGTGAAACCAGTTCTGACGCCGAAACCGTAAGATTTAATAAATCTTCTGACTTTTCTGGGCGGGAAACCTTGTATAGAAGGCATTAATTGTTGGCACGTCTCTCACGAGGGGCGTGCCTTTTTCGTAAACGGCCTCAAATTAAAGACTTACGGGAAACCCGCCCGCCCGAGTGCTGGACTTACCGACCGCAGCGCACCCTCTTACCGACCGCAGCGCGCCCTGATCTCAATAAAAAGTTCAAAATCATGGGCCAGAAACCTTGTACAGAAGGTACTAGATGTATGGCATCGCTTTTGGGCGGTGCTTTTTTTGTGCCTATTTTCGGGCCGATTCGGATCCAGGAATCGCCAACGGGATCGATCAGCCCCCTGCTCGACCCTCTCGATCTGCCTCTAGCCACTCACCAGGGCCATTTCAGCCATAAATCCACGCTCCAAAATCCACTCCCCGGTAGCGGCTCAGAAAGAACCACTGACTGTTCTTCTCAGAAAAATTTCAAAATCATGGGCCAGAAACCTTGTACAGAAGGTACTAGATGTATGGCATCGCTTTTGGGCGGTGCCTTTTTTTGTGCCCAGATCCAGATCCGGACCCAACCAAGACCCACCAATCCAAACATAAGTCTTTGCTGCCATTGTATTTAGGCAGAAACCGACAGGGTTTCGTCGCTCGGCTGGGACTCGTCGCTCGGCTGGCACCCGTCGCTCCCCTACCGAACCCAACAAAATCGGCCAGATCCGTGAAGATCTGGCCGATTTTGCTGATTCTCATGTTTGTCGAGCGAACTTCGATCACTTTCCGTCGTGGCGCGTGAATTCTCCAGCCTTGAGCTTCCTGTCATATTCGCGCAAAGAAGCAACGGCGATCCCGCCCAGAGCCAGAATGATCGGTAAGTTGACCACCAACATCGATCCGGTCCCGAGATCCGCAAGGATCATCATCTGGCTGGTGTCCTCGATCAACACGGCACCACAGACGACCGAGATCAGGAACACAATCTTGTAGGGTAAAACTCCCCTCTCACCCACCAGGAAGGTCACTCCCTTTTCGCCGTAATAAGACCACGAGATCATCGTCGAGAGGGCAAATAACCACGCCGCCAGAGTCACCAGCCATTTCCCCAGTCCCGGGAAAACGCGATCGAAGGCAAATGCAGTCAGCTGGGCTCCCTCATACTCCCGGTAAATACCGGCTCCCGAGTCCTCGCTCATGAGGATTCGAATCTCACCGGGAATCCCCTCCCAGCCCTTCGACAAATCGACATCAGCCCAGGAGATCAACAATGGCATCGCAGCATCGGGATGCTCTTCATCGGTCGGCTCAATGATAACCGCATCGATCCGAAACCGATTTCCCCCGGTCTGCAGATTGGTGATTCCTTCGGCTTCTGCCAGAACGAAAATCTTGTCACCACGAGACCATTCATCGAGTCGTTGTTCGGGTAGATCCGATACTTGCGCACTACTCGATACGCGGTATTGATCGTCCTCGCCTACAACGACCAGTTTCATCTCAGCACCGAGAGGGCCGATGGCATCACGATTCCATGTGCCCGTCGACAAGATCACAAGCGCAGTCAGAGTGCAGATACAGATGGTGTCGATGAAGGGACCCAGTCCGCCAACGATTCCTTCGCGAGCCGGCTCACCGGTCTTGGCCGCAGCATGAGCAATCGGCGCCGACCCCTGCCCCGCTTCGTTGGAAAACAAAGCTCTCTTCAATCCGATCATGAAGGCATAACCGAGGGTGCCCCCCAGGAACGCCCCTTCCGCCTCTACCGTTCCGAATGCGCTCTGAACAACGAGCAGCAGCATCGCCGGAATCTGGTCGATATTGACAAATAACACGGCGAATCCGCTGATCAGATACAGCAGACACATCAGTGGCACCAGTTTCCCTGCTACCGTTCCGATCCGTTTGATGCCGCCGATGATGACCATTCCGACGATCAGGGCGAGGATGATCCCGGTCGCAACCTTCGGGACACCAAAATACCCCTCCGATAAACCGGCTACGCTCCAGGCCTGAAACATGTTGCCACCGGTGATGGTCGAGATGATGAGAGTGATGCAAAAGAAGGCTCCGATGATGTAGCCGAGAGTCGACCAAACGCCGCCCTTCTTACCGAGAACCTGTTGCACGACATGCATCGCACCGCCACTGGGATTGTCAGGATCGGATGTATCGCGGTAGATCATCGCCAGAGTGATTTCGATGGTCTTGATCGCGATACCAAAGATGCCAACGATCCACATCCAGAACAGTGCTCCCGGCCCACCGACCGATATGGCGACCGCAACGCCCGCGATATTGCCCAGACCAACGGTCGCTGACAACGCCGCCGACAGCGCCTGGAAGTGATTGATGGCTCCCGGATCATCAGGGTCGTCGTAGATACCACGAACCACATCGATGCCGTGAGTCATCACCCGGTACTGGGTGAAGCGTGTCCACAAGGTAAACAACACCCCGGCAGCAAGAAGACCGAAAAAGGTCGGAGGGCTCCAGATCCAGGTACCGATCAGTTCGACGAAATCCATGATGGAATCCAAGTTGGTGGTCCTTCCCCGTGGCAACTAAACCGACGGGAAATCACCCGTCTGAAGCCGGACCCTAGGCAATCTAGAGGCTCGATACAAGGGAGCACTCACAGCTCTTCAGCAACCGCAGCGATTCCCGCACATCAGGAGCACAGAAGTCTGGCCAGTCGTTCGGCCGATACATTACCGCCGCTCACCACCGCTACGTGAATACCTCCGGGTAACGGCTCTTCAGGATTGGCAGCCAGAATCGGTGCGGCAGCACACGCTCCGCTCGGTTCAGCAGCAATTTCGACCTTGTGATGGAGGATTTTCAAACTCTGGATCAGCTGCCGCTCCGAAATCACCTCGGGCACCACTTTCAGAGCACTCAGAACCTGCCAGTTTCGATCTCCTACCGTTAACGGCAACAAACCATCGGCTTCTGAAGCGGTCTGCTCGAGTCGCAGGTGCTGACCGGCCGCCAGCGATTGAGCCAAAGAGGCCGATCCGATCGGCTCGACGGTATGCACCTGGCAATCGGCAGCCTCCGCCGCAGCGACGGCGGCACAGCCACCCGAAAGACCTCCTCCCCCGACCGGCACCCACAGATGATCCAGCCCTCCCAGCACCTCTAGTAACTCCAGATCCTCCAGTACCTCGAGCAGCAAGGTCCCCTGCCCCGCCATGATCCAGTCGTGATCAAAAGGGGGAATCATCGTCCAGCCCCGTTCCGCTGCGATCTGCTCGGCCCGTTCTTTCCGCTCATCGGTGGTCGGCCCAACCCGAACCAGTTCTGCCCCGGCGGCTGTGACCGCCTTCGCCTTGACCGCATCAATCGTCTCTGGCGCAACCACCAGAGCCGGAAGACCATGCGCCGCTGCCACTTCGGAAACCGCTCGACCGTGATTGCCACTGGAATAGGTCAAAACGCCAGCGGGTAGCGGTTCTCCAGCTACCGCAGCGTCGCGCAACAAACGCTCGATGAAATGGGTCGCTCCTCGCGCCTTGAAAGAGCCCGAAACCTGGTGGCATTCCAGCTTCAGGAACAAACGGTCAGGACCGGCAGGCAGCAGTTCTGCAGGGATTTCCACAAGAGGAGTCCTGATCAGCTGATCCTGCAACATCTGCGCTGCTTCTGTGGCCAGATCAGCAATTCGCTGGTGACGAGATTCCTCAATCAAATTTCGATCCTTCCCGAACAGAACTGAGTCCCTTTCGCACGGCCTCCTTGATGGGTCCCTCTGCCGTGCCTATGGTACGCAACGTCAGGGAAGGGTACAGGGAGAGACTGTAGTGAGATCTCGGTACACACCGAAAAACACTCGCCAGAAAACACTCCACGAACAAGGCTTGGGCCGGTTCAAAAACTTCTTCTCCCTGCAAAAACAGTGTCGTTGCAGTGCAGTGCATCCGGCAATGCATTACTAGAGTTTAGTGCCGGCTCAGGAAACAACATACAAACAGGAATTCCAACTACGCGGAAGGAACCGTCATGGTCCGCAGTTCTTTCGATGCTCCCGCTCTTAGTGAAGAACACATTCGCTGGCATCAGGAGGCAGTGGTTCGTTGTCGTCGTGCCATCATCCAGATGACCAGTCTCGCAGCATCCGGACACCCAGGTGGGTCGATGTCTTCACTCGATCTGTACCTGGTGCTCTGGTCTTGTGCACGAGTCGAAGCAGAGAACCCCTGGATGCAGGGTAGAGATCGAATTGTCGTCAGCCACGGTCATACATCACCGGGTGTCTATTCGGTGCTCTCCGAACTCGGATTCATCGATGGAGCAGAAGCGATTGCTTCGTTCCGCAGCACTCAGAATTTGTTCGAAGGACACATCGAACGAGAAATACCAGGCGTCGAATGGACTACTGGCAACCTCGGGCAGGGCTTGTCGGCGGCCTGCGGCATGGCGCTCGGAGAAAGAATCCATGGACGTCGCGCCAGAGCCTTTGTTCCGATGGGAGATGGCGAACAACAAAAGGGACAAATCGGCGAAGCACGCCGGTTTGCGGTCAAGTTCGGTCTCACCGAAATCACCGCCATCATCGATCGTAATCGCCTCCAGATCGGTGGCGATACCGAAGAAATCATGCCCCAACAAATCGTCGAAAGCTGGGAAGCGGATGGCTGGCGCGTGGTCGAGATTGATGGCCATGATCCGCAGCAGATTTTTGCTGCGTTGAAACAGGCCGATCAGGACGACCAGCGACCGTGGTGCATCGTCGCTCATACCGTCATGGGAAAAGGGATCTCTTTCATGGAGAACCTCTCGGACTTCCATGGCCGCGCACTGAAACCGGCAGAGCTGGCGGCCGCCGTCGAGGAACTCGGAGAAGACCCCACATTGTGGGACATGACTCCGCATCAGGAACGTCGTCAACGACGCCCCGCCAGTACCGTCCCGACCATGCCGGACCAAATCGCCATGATCCAACCAGGAACCCCTGTCACCTACGGTTCCGATGAACGGACCGATTGCCGGAGCGCTTTCGGCAAGGCGATTCACGAGGTGGCTTTAGCGACCGACAGTAAAGCTCCCCCCATCGCCGCTTTCGATTGCGACCTCGAGGGCTCGGTAAAACTGGGTGATTTCCACAAATCCTTTCCCGATCGATTTTTCCAGGCCGGGATTCAAGAACACCATACGGCCACCTGTGCCGGTGCCCTCTCTACCTGTGGAGTGACCACTGTGTTCGCAGACTTCGGTGTCTTCGGCGTCTGCGAAACTTATAACCAGCATCGCCTCAGTGATATCAATCACGCGCATCTGAAGATCGCTTGTACCCATCTCGGTCTCGATGTCGGCGAGGACGGAAAAACTCATCAGTGCATCGATTACGTCGGTGTCCTGCGCAACATCTTCGGTATGCAAATCCTGATACCGGCCGATCCAAATCAGACCGATCGCATCGTACGTCACGCCTTGACCACTTCAGGCATGGCATTCATCGGCATGGGACGCTCAAAACTATCGACCATTACGGATGAAAACGGAGCCCCATTCTTCGGCAATGACTACCAGTTCGTTCCAGGAAAAATCGATTTCATCCGTACTGGTACTGCTGGCGTGGTGATCGCGATGGGAACCCCCACTGGACGGGCTCTGGAAGCTGTCGATGCTCTGCGCGCCGAGGGTCTCGATGTCAGCCTCGCCCATGTCGCAACACCAACCGATCTCGACCCGTCATG
>JBBWWC010000227.1:0-3078 GCA_050256555.1 Planctomycetota bacterium
CTTTGTAAAGGTCGTATCGATCATGGCGGAAGGTCGGTCCTTCACATTCCATGGCTATGGCCCACAGATCGACGGGTTGATCGCGACAGAGTCGAAGCAGTAGATCGGCGACGGCATAGATGGCCTGGACCTGCATTCCACGGCTGTCGGTCAGGGGCCGCATTCCGTAAAATCCACGGTAGATTTGATATCTACCGTCAATGAGGTAAAGAGTACGAGACAATAGGGTATCGCTTTCCGGGTGCTCTCAGGCACTGGTTCGAACGGGAGGGACGCAGGATTGGAGCCCGTTCTGCTAGAGAAACTATCGCAGCGACTGCCTGACGGCAATGAGGGGCAATGGGGCAGCTTGACGGGCTTTCAGCTCCAGCGTAGGATCAGCTCTTCCGGTCCCGGGAGGATGGAGTCCTCGGGGGGGAGATGCCGACGCTGGTTCGGAGACCTCCGGTTTGATTTGATTCTCGTTGTGGGTTTTCGTTGGTATGAAAGCCCTGGGTTCGGAAAGAAATGAACCGCTAATTCTGTTACTTCTGGGTTCCGTTCCTGTTGTCTGGGGTCGGGACAGTAAATGGTGGGCAGGTCCGCAGCGTTGCTGTGGCACTTGCAGGGAGGATACCTGATGGCCCGCAACCAGGGGGGAGCACAGCTCTCCTTTCTCATCGTCTCACTTATTGGCATCTTTGTACTCTGTTTCGTTATTTTTCAACAAAACAGTGACATGGAACGGCTTAACTCCAATCTGGCAGCAGCAGAAAACGAAGTCGCTGCCAAAGAGGATCGAATCCGTGAACAAAAGGGTGAAATCAACGGACTTCGCGTCTTGATTCATGGCACCGATGAAACTGCTGTTCCGGTAGTCGAGATCGAATCGATCATTGAAAAATCCGGCGGCGATATCGCAACCGCTCGCGGTTCCAGTAGTGCCAGAGAATATGAATCGTTGACCGAGATGTATGACGATTCGATCGACACGATTCGTTTCCTCAACAATGAACTGCAGAGCCAGCGTTCGGCGGCTGAGGCGAAAGACAACGAGTACCAGGAAGTGGTGAACTCGAAGAGTAACCTCGGATCACAGTTGAATGAGGAGATCGATTCTCTTCGCTCGCAGCTCAATGATATGCAGGTTCAACTGGAGCAAAGTCGGACCCGGGCTCGAGAAGAAAGCGCTACCCTTCGTGAAGAAGTGGAGCGTCTCGTCCAGGACAACAGTGCCACAGTTTACAAATTGCAGCGTGATCTCAGTATCTCCCAGAACCTTCTGCAGCGATCCAATGACCGGATCGAGGAGTTGAAGCGGGAAATCGTTCGTGAGCAGACCTTTGCGATGGTCGAGCCGGATGGTGAAGTACTGAGGGTGAGCGAGGAACTGGGTAAGGCCTGGATCAATCTTGGAACCAAGGATCGCTTGCGCCGTGGACTTGTTTTTGATGTTTTCGCTTACCAGAAGGGTGGCAAACGCATCAGCAAGGGGCGGGTCGAAGTTCTTACCATTAGCGACCAGTTTTCTGAAGTCGCTATTCTTGAGAATCATGACCGTTTCAATCCGATTTCGCTGGGCGACATGATTGCCAGTCCGTTCTACGATCAAGCAGACATTCCGATGTTTGTTTTTGCTGGCGAATCGGCGACCAATGGTCGTTATTCTCTGGAAGATATGGGACGCAAGATCGAATTGTTTGGTGGCGTGGTTTCTGACGAGGTCCAGTTGAACACGGATTTCGTCGTTGCCGTCAAGGGCTACGAGAATACTCCGGAGTATGACCTGGCCCGCGATCTCGGAGTCACGATCCTGCGAGAAGAAGAACTCCTGGAGTTCATCGATTTCTAGATCGTTTTTTGCTAGATACGGGAAGACGGCGGCGGGGATCTCCTCGTCGCCGTCTTCCTGTATCCGCTTGATCGTGTCATTCTGGTGACGAGTCACTGTTGGTTTGAGATCCGGATGACCTGTAGATCCGGATGACCTGAGATCCTGAATGGGGAGAAGCTGAAAATGAATCAGATTCCCGATTCGTCCGAGAATCTGAAGACGATGTCATTCGGGGGGCACCTCGAAGAACTTCGGGGGAGACTTCTCCGTTCCATCTTCGTCGTGATCATTTTCGGTGCCGTAGCCTTTGTTTATCAGAATCAACTGATGCAACTGGTGACCGGTCCGCATCGACTGGCGCTGTCCCAGATCGAGGGCAGTCGGATGTCCCAGACAATTCAAGAGCATGCCTCTTCTGGTCGAGAGTTACTCGAGGGATTGTCCCCGGAAGTGGTTTCGCAGGTTTTGCAGTCGGCTGGGAAAGAAGAAGACTGGTGGAATCGCTGGACCGAATTTCGAGAGCAGCAGGCGGCCGAGGGGCCGGTTGCGGAACTGGTCGAGTTACTTGAGCAGCGAATCTCTCATCTTGAGCAGGACAGTAGCTCTTCACGGGTTCTTGCCGGAGTGACGTCGCGTTTTCTGAACAGCTCCGAGCAGTTAAAAGTGGTCCTGGTCGATGCTCCCTGGGGTAGCGCTGGTCGTCTTGAGGCGACGGTTAAAGATCTCGAGGAGATGGCGCGACTATGGAGCGATGGGAGTACCACTGCTGGCTCCGATCTGGAAAATCAAGAGACTGTTGTTACGGAAGAAGCTACCGCCGTTGTTGTGGTGGATACTGGGCCAGAAATTGCGCCTGAGGATCCCGAGGTGCTGGCAACCCTGCAGGAGGTTGCCGGACTTTCCGTGACGATTGAAGACCTCTGTCGCGAACTGATCAGCTGGCGAAGCAAGGCTTTACCGCTGGCCTTGCTTTCTTACTCGGAAGCTTTTTTTTCGTACGTCAAATTGAGTCTTTTGATCGGTTTACTCTGCGCATTGCCATGGTTCACGATGGAAATATGGCAGTTTATTGCGGCTGGGCTTTATCCGACAGAACGCAGTGTTGCACGACCATTCCTTCCCGTGGCATTTCTGTTGATGGCGCTAGGGGTGACCTTTGCTTACATGGTCTTGATCCCGATTGGGCTCTCGTTTCTCGGTGGCTACGGTGATCCACAACTGGTTCGTCCGGTATACACGTTAAAAGAATATCTGGGTCTGGTGTT
>JBBWWC010000228.1:0-4411 GCA_050256555.1 Planctomycetota bacterium
CCCCAGATGAGCAAGTCCTCTCGACCCTCCACCTCCCAGGGCAACGGTGACGCTCATTGAGAATCGCTTTCTTCAGCGTTCGATCCGACCGTTTCCCGTAGATCGACGATTCGCTTCTCCTTTAGCTGCGTCTCCATTCCCAACCGTTGCAACATTTCGTCACGAGCGAGGAACTCCATGTGAGAAGGACGAACTTCGGAGGCATTCTGGATCTCGTTCGCAAGGATTTCATCGATGTTCGCCGGCGGCTGATTCCCTGCCAGGCTCACCGAGATTCTCATCTCATCAACATCGAGAGGGTCATCATTACGTTTGCTCAGTACCACTTGCCATTCATCGACTAGCGGAGAATCCGTCAGTAAATCGGTAATAACATTCAGATTGACGAGAGTTCCCTTGATCTTGGTCAGAGACATATCGGTTTGATTGGAAGCGCGACTCAAATCGGAGGAAAAGCGCGGTACCGTTCGACCACAAGCGGGACATGGCTCATGAGTCATTCCCCCATTCACCAGATCACCGGTGCGATAACGCATCACCATCGATCCCCGCCCATCGAGTGGCGTGTAGACCAGTTCTCCTGTTTCGCCATCGGGAAGGCGTACCCCTGTTTCAGGATCAACGATCTCAAACAGATCAAAATCAGGATAGGTATGGAATCCTGTTTCAACGCCGCCAGGGCATTCGATCCAGCATTTACGAGATTCGGTGAAGCCCAGAACGCTGATGACGCGAGGATCCTTGGCTCCATTCTCTTTCAACAAACTGGCCAGCTTTTCTCGGTAGCCAGCGGTCACTCGATCGCCACCCAAAAACACTACCTCGATGGAAGAGAGATCACGCCCCTCCTCCACTCCTTGACGGATCAGGTGATAAACATAACCAGGGATCCCGGTCAGATGCGACGGGCGCATCTTTTCCAGAGCACGCAGGATGCCCTCGGTCCCCATCGCTCGACCACCACCGGTGTGAAGAGTAAAGATCTCGTTGGCAAGTCCCACTCCATGAACCTGCCAAAAAGCCAGGTGCGGAGCATAAGGAAAAACACTGACAAGACGATCATCGGTCGACGTGACTCCGATCACCTCGCCCATTCTTCGGCCGCATTCATGCAAGATGTCGAGATCGTACCGTGTCAGAAAGAAAGAAGTGGGAAGCGCTGTACGACCGGTCGTAAAGAAAGCCTGAACCGGTCGATACTCGGTTCCGAGTCGACGGCGTATTTCATCTTTGCCGTGGCGAAGAGCCGTCCACATCATTCCGGCTTTTTGTAATGGTGTAAGAACCTTTCGAATCGATTCCTGATCCGGCTGCAGTACAAAGTTCTTGGGTCGATCAGGAGATTCAGCGGTCGGTGCGACATCTGATTTCTGCGAGAACGGAATCATGGCGAGGTCGTCATACCCCTGTAACGAATTGACATCGAGATCCGATAACAAATCTCGATAGTAGGGATGAAAAGGTAGAATTTTCTCGCTCAGATGTTTCCGCAAAAGAGACATCTGAAGTTGTTCTAGACGTGCGGGATCTGGATGAGCCCAGTTTCGGGAGAGTTGCTCCCTGGGTTCCCAGCGGCCTGACCTTCCCACCGTCGACTCCCTTCCCCAAAGGATGAATCCGAGCAGAGCAAATCTCTGCCAACTGTACTCCACTAAAACCAAGCAGCAGCGTTTCTACCGAATCAGCCATGTTCCGAAAACATCCCGATCGGAAACCTCAGTACTGCTACAGGAGAGTAACATCCCCTGCGGCCCTTGGAGAGTCCTGCATTGATTCCGTCCAATTCGACGCTGACCCGAGCACCATCGTACTCTTCTATGGAGTTCCCTGTCGTTTGGACAGGTGTTTGTCTCCCATGAAATACGACAGGGAAGGTGACTCATGTCCTCCTGGAAACTGACATTGGTGCTCTGTGGCATCGCTGGCTTCTCCTTCATCGCTCTCGATGGGCCATCACAGGTAATGGAGATGTTCCCACAACTTCCAGAAACCATCTCGATGATCTTGCTCAGCGGAACGCCGTTCCAGACCACCATGGCGGTTCTGAGCTTGATGATGATCAGCATCGGATTGATGCCTCGTAGTGATCAGCAGTTCAGTCGCGGTGAATTCTTACAGGCCATTTCGCTGGGTTGCGCCATCGTGGTCAGTGCCTGCCTGGCCCTTGCGATTCATTTCGCTTCGGGAACCGGTCCGATCCTGCCCGGCATCGTGACGTCGGTCGCAATGCTCCAGGGAACGCTCGGCCTCTGTGCGGCATCGGTCCTCGTCATCGATCGCGAAACCCGCCCAATGGCGAGTCTTCCGTTGATCGCCAACGGCGGGCTCTGCGTCATCACTTTATTTTTCATTCTTGGCCCTCAGGCCTGAAGCGGAGAAAACCATGTTGTACTGCGATGAATGCGGAACCATCTCCGACAAGAACTATGGCCCTGAGGACGGCAGTGTTCGCTGTCCCCGCTGTGCTGGAGCCACCGAAGAGGCCCCAGCCACCAGTGGCCTCTCGTTGCTCGATGAACCCAGCTCCCTCCAGGGAACAGGATTCAACAGCGCCAACACCGAAATGTCTGATCTCGATCTCTTTTCCAGTGACACCATTGCGCAGAAGCGGAAACCGAAAAAAGCCGATGGCGAGACACGTCTACGTCTCATCGAAGAGCCGGTGGAAAACAACAGTGCCGATCAAGATCGACCAGCAATCATTCCTCAACAACCCGAGCAGTGGCGCTTCGAGTGCCTGGCATGTTCTGGTAGCTTGAGTGTTTCGCCAGTCTCTTGCCGTAGCAAAATTTGTTGCCCACGATGTCAGAGCTGGATGGTGATCGGGCCCGAAGGTGAGGTCCACCTTCCGAGTTCGACGCCGAAAATCCACTCCGCAAGCCATCAAACCTTCTCGGAGCAAGTTCCAACCCCGTTTGAGGCTTCCAATTCGACCGTCGATCAGTCAACAAACGATGCAGAAATTGACGAAACTTCCAATTTCCCGCCACAGATCTCAACTCCTTCTGCTGCGGCACTTCAGGCCGCCGATTCGGTCGAGCTAGCCACCACAGAGACCATCACCATCGCCCCGCCGGCCATCGCTCCAGCACTGATCGAAGAGACCGACAATTCTGGGACGATGACGATTCAAGATGAGGAATTCACTGGCCCCATCGAGGACGCCCTCGGCTTCCTCGGCGATGATCCCCATCAATTCGGAACAGAATTTGACCTCGATCCGGAACCAGAGACGCCACCGGCTGAAATTTCCGGGGAAACCACAGAGCTGACACGTGCCATGATGGTCGCCTGGACCGGTTTGTTTACCGTTCCGACGCTGACGGCGCTGTTGATCGCTCGCCTGGCCCCTTCCACGGAGATCTACCAGCTATTTTCACGCATCGGACTGTCGGTCCAGCACAGTTGTGGGGATTTCCTCACCTATCTGTCGGCCGGGATCATGGGTCTCTAGAGTCAGCCAACTTGCACGATTCGTCGCGGACGCTACACTGCTTCGTTCAAGGTCACCTTCAAGCAAGGTGACTGAAGAACCGGGGCGATTAGCTCAGCTGGCTAGAGCGTTTCGTTGACATCGAAGAGGTCACAGGTTCGAGTCCTGTATCGCCCACCATTTCGAAACTTCAAGCACCGTCTGGTCTCTCGATCAGACGGTGCTTTTTTTTGCCAAGTAATCCCCCGTTGCTGACATATAGCATTGGGGACCGAACCATATCTGGTAGTTCACATGTGCTAATCTGCTCGTTACAGTTCTCTCGCATCCAGAGACGGATGCTGTTGAGCATGACGCAAAGCCAGGCTGGAACAGGAACTATGGTTTGAAGAAACGCTATGGGATCCGCTGGCCTTATCGATCGCGCACGGTCTATCACCACCATGACGACATGGATCTCACCGATCAGTGGCAACAAGAAGTCTATCTCCACGCCCAGCAAACGATGATCGAAAACCACTTCAGCACCGTTCTCGATCTGGGCTGTGGATCTGGCTACAAGCTGATGCAAAACCTCGGCGACTTCGACACCATCGGACTCGAGTTAGAATGCAATATTGCACCTCTTCAACAGCGATACCCGCACCGAAAATGGCAGTCCTGCGATTTGACCCGGCCCATCTCACGCACCGTCGATCTGGTCATCTGCGCCGATGTCATCGAGCATCTGGTCGATCCCGATCAACTCATCGGATATCTCCAGAGCATCGAGTTCCAGCGCTTGATCATCTCCACCCCTGATCGAAGTCTGCTCTATCGACCCTGGAAACGTCGCTACTGGGGTCCTCCGCGAAACTCATCTCACCAGCGTGAATGGACCTTCAGTGAGTTTTCTCGCTACATCTCCGGTACCTTCGAGATCCTCGACCAGCAGATTTCGAATCGCGAACAAGCCACCCAGATGCTCACCTGCAGTCG
>JBBWWC010000229.1:0-3116 GCA_050256555.1 Planctomycetota bacterium
TGCAGGAACGAACAAATACGGGATAGTTTTCCCCCACTGGAACACTGGAATCATTCCCAGCAGAAAAATGAACAGCGAGGTTCCAAAATCCGGTTGGATAAAAGTCAGGTAAAAAGGAACTCCGACCAACATTCCGACGCAGATCGCACCCTGGAAATTCGACATTTCCCCGCCAGAGCTCTGGCGGGGAGACCACCAGCTCCGGCGAAATCGCCACAAACCGGTCAGCGCAATGGTGGTCATCGGAACGGTGAATTTCGCCATCTCTGCCGGCTGGAATCGAATATTCATCAATTCCACCCAGCGATTCGCATCATTGAGGCGCACTCCCAGCGGAGTATATATCGAGGCAAACAACAAGCCGGTCACGATGATCCACATCGGGATGGCCCCGATCTCGAACCAGAATCTGGGCGGCACAAAGAAACCAACCACGAACGAAAGAAGACCGATAGCGTATCCCTTGCTCAATTGTTGTTGCCACAAATGGGTTGGATCGCCGAACTCCAGAAGTGAACGATACGACGACGCGCTGTAGAGGGTGAAACAACCCACAATCAACAAGAGCACCACCACGGCAAGAATCCTGATCCCCTCGGGCACCGGATCCAGAACTCGAATCGTTCGGTCGAGACGAGTCGGAGAAGGACTGGTCGCACTCATTGTCTTTCTCCTTGTCTTTCTTCTTGTGGTTGTAGCTCGGCGACCACCAGATCAGCGAGTTCCTCAAGTTTTTCCCGCCGTGAAGCTTTGAACAGTACCTGATCTCCACTTCTCAGCTGTTCGGCAAGAAGGCTCGCACCAGCACGATTCTTTTCAATGCAAATCGAATCGGAGCCCGACTCTCTCACTCCCTGCGCAATCCACGAGGCAGCCCGACCGACAACAAAGACAGTATCGATCCCCATCTCGACACAGAGACGACCCGCCTCGATGTGATAGTGATCTTCATCCGCACCCAGTTCTTCCATCGTGCCGATTACCGCGACTTTTCTTGTCGCCGCAGATTGCCCCAATTCGGCAATGCTGCATCGAAGAGCTTCAGGACTGGAGTTGTAACAATCGAGGATTAGCTCGACTCCGTCGACGGTCCGAATCTCGTGTCGCCAGCGAGGAAGTTGAATCTTGCGCACTCCTTCAACCAATGTTTCCGGTTCCTCGACGATCTCCAGCGCGATGGCCACGGCTGATTCGAGACATCGAAGTGACCAGTCGGTCGGCGCATTCCAGGGCAAAGAAAACTGTCGCGATCGAGATCGATCATGGACCTGTACTCCGAGCCTGCCATCTCGACAGATTTCGAGATCGCCATCTGGCCCGGTCCAACGATAGTTTTGCGACTGATCCCCCAGCTTCGAGCGCCACTCGACCGGCGCCCAGAGCCCGGTTCCAGTGGTCTTTTCGAGTAACGAGAACTTCTCCCGAAAAACGCCCTCGATCGACCCCAATCCTTCCAGGTGAGCGGCTCCTATCGCCGTGATGACCGCATGTTGCGGCCTGGCCACATCGGCAAGGTGTGCAATTTCGCCGGGTGAACTGGTCCCCATCTCCAGGATCAATAACTGCGTATCCGACTCAGCTTCCAGGATGGTGATCGGAACTCCGAGATCATTGTTGTAGGAATCACGTGGTGAATGAATCCTTCTTGATTCCCCCAGTATTGCTCCGAGCATCGCACAGGTGGTCGTTTTTCCGACACTCCCCGTCACTGCCAGAACTGGAATCTCTGCTGCTTCTTGCGCACGGATCTGCCCGGCAAGGACCCCCAGAGAAGAGCGAACATCATCGACCTCTAACGAGGCCCCGGCATGACGTCCTGTCAATCCTCGATCACAGAGCACAGCGACAGCACCGCTGGCCAGAGCGGCGCTCGCATGATCAATCCCGTGGCAGTTCAAACCTTCCAGTGCAACAAATAGAGAATCCTTGGTCGCAATGCGGCTATCGATCACCGCACTCCGAATCGGGAGATCCCCACTTCCCCTGACCAGACGAGCCCCGGCAAGTTGTGCCACTTCAGCAAGGGTACGCATCTTCATGGGATCAACTCCTCGCCGATTTCGGTACTCACCGAATCCAGTCCGAGAAATTCCTTTACCACTTCGACATCGCAGAAGGGAGACTTCACTCCAGCAATCTCCTGGGTTTTCTCATGTCCCTTACCAGCGATGATCAAAACGTCATCTGGATTCATCATCTCCAGCGCTTTCGAGATGGCCAAACGCCGGTCCGGCTCCTGTACCACCCGATCGCTAACCTGCGGGATCCCGGCCAGAACCTGCTCGATGATCTCGCCCGGCGATTCTGAACGTGGGTTATCACTGGTCACAATTATCCGATCGGCATATCGAGCCACTGCAGCCCCCATCTCAGGGCGCTTACCTCGATCTCGATCGCCACCACAACCAAACAAAACCAGCAACTGCCCTCTGACCAGAGGCTTGATCGTTTGTAAAACAGCCTCGATGGCATCCGGGGTGTGGGCAAAATCGATGAAGATCTGGCCGATAGATCCGACGATCGGTTCAAGTCGCCCCGGAACACCTGTTGCGTTCTCAATCCCAGCAGTGATCACTGCTTCGGAAAAATGGCACGCATCGGCCAGAGCGATGGCGCAAAGAGCATTGGAGAGGTTGTGGATACCAGGCTGTGGGATCTGGATTTCTGTCTCGAAGTGAACCGATCGGATCCGCGCCCGGGTTCCAGCAAAACTACTTTCGAGAATCTCGGCTGTAACTTGCTGATTACCTGAGCTGGATCGGCTGACGAGAAATCCCACCTGATCCGGATTCTCCTGGTTCAGCGGCGTCAGAAACGGTCCATCACTGATGCATAATTTTCTCAGCTTCAACTTCGTTGCATGGTAATTCTCAAGAGTCTTGTGGTAGTCGAGATGGTCCCTGCCCAGACTGGTGATCGCACCCGCAACCATCGGAACTCCCGCGACGCGATGCTGATCGATGGCATGAGATGAGATCTCCAGAATCATATCAGTGCCACCGGACTGCTGATGTCGTGCCAGAGCATCGGCGATCCGGGCCGGTCCTTCCGTCGTCATGTGGCTTGTCTCTATTTGTGAGCCGATGCGATTCTCGACCGTGGTCATCCAGCCGACC
>JBBWWC010000230.1:0-6492 GCA_050256555.1 Planctomycetota bacterium
GAGCTTCGATCAACTTCTTCTCGGCATCCTCGGCAGACATTCGCCCCGCCTCAACCGCAGTCTTGAGCCGCTTTTCCAGCTCCCTGTAACGAGCAACAAGCGCCTCATCATCATCCGATTCGTCATCGGAGATCTCTGTAACGACAACCGGATCGACCGCACCATCAAAACTCGCCAGAGCTGTTGCCGCTGTCAATCCCGCCGGGAACCCACCGAGCACCAGGACCATGACCAACAGAAAGCTGGTCAAAGAACCAAACAAAGGCAGCCGGGCAGTCGCTCGTTGCCGAATCCCAAGGATCTGTGAAATACGTTCCATAAGAGAACCTCCTTGTGAAGAAAGTATGGAGTTGTGAAATTGAATTCTTTTCGATTCGAGAGAAAAAAGCGCCTCGGCCAAGACTACCGGATCAGCCATCGATACCAGAGTGGACTGATCACAACAGAACTCGCGTTCAATGCGAATCCGTCGCGACAACCACCAGGTGACCGGGTGAAAGAAGAGCAGGATCTCGACAAAGCACTGTAATCGATTGACGAGATGATCACGTCGGCAGATATGTGCCAGTTCATGAGTCAAAACAGCGCGAAGTTGTTCGGGTGTGAGAGCCGTCATGGCAAAAACCGGAAGTAAAACTACCGGGCGAAACCAACCGATCACCATCGGGACTGCCGCTGTAGAACTCAGCAGCAACCTGACCGAAGAACAGACTTGATAGCGTTGGCAGAGTGAATCAAACATCTTCTGCAAATTTTCATCGGGGCTTGAAACCTGACGGATCAAAAGCCGCTGACTGGCATTCCAGTGGAACCCAAATCTCAAAGTCATAACCACAACACCGAGACTCCAGATCCAGGCCAGGACATCTACGACCCGCTGATGTTGAATCCAGTCCGAAGAAACACCCACGGATTCCACCGAAGAAGTGCCCCTCAGAGTCTCAGAGAATGTGAAGAAGAACTCATCGATCACAACCATCGGACCGGAGGCACAGAAGAAAAAGAAGAAGGTTCCGAGGAAAACCGTCAGGCTACTGAACAGAGCGATACAGCAAGCCAGATGCCGCGTCGCTGCACTGCCCGTGCGAATTAAATCCAGAACCACCGCCATGACGATTCCGATCAACGCTCCTTGCCACAAGAAATGCAAGGTCGCAGCCCCCAGAGCCTGCCAGATCGAAGCCAAGAGAGGAGAACTCATCATTTTTGGTTCCTTTTCTCCAGGTCATCGAGCAACGCCCGGATTCGTGCCAGTTCTGCAGGAGTCGATTTTTTCAACGAAAGCGCCTGAAGAACCAGTTCTCCTGGTGCCCCTCGATAAGCCTTATCAACAAGGGAACGTAACAGTCCCTGCTGCGTCTCCACCTTCGGCCTTGCGGCCCGATAGACCTGCGGTCGAACCGTCACATCTCGAACCAACAGTCCCTTGCGAATCATGATCTGCATGAACTTGAGAACCGTCGTGTATCCGATCTCCTGGTGTTGGCTGAGATGATCATAAACCTGCCGAACCGTGGCAGATTCGAGCTCCCAGACCGAATCCAGGATATTGCATTCGGACTCGGTCGGACGTATCTCCGATTTCTTGATGGCCAAGCTTCCTCATTTCCTGCTCACATGACGATCCTCCGCTAACGCCAGAGAATCCAATCGCAAATCAAAGCGATTGTACGAAAATATTCGTCATAGACAACTCCCCAATACGAATTATTTCGTTAGATTCGGATGCGCCGCTGCCCAGCTCCAGTACTGACCGAACAGGCTCTACCTGGGTGGTAAAGACCAGTGGCTCAGGAGCAGGGTAAGGCGTCGGGGGTCGGGTCGGGCCCGGCAGAACCAACCGGTGGTGGCATCGGCGGCGAGCCCGGCACAAACAAGGTGTTGAGGAAAAAGATCTCGTCGGCCAGATTCACGTTACCGCTATCATCCGTATCGCAAGACTTCATGCACTGTGGCGGTACTCCACCGGCAAACAGATACGTGAGACCAAAAATCACATCAGCCAGGTTCACCGTCGTATCCGAATTGCAATCTCCTCGAACAAAAATAGGCTGTTCGAGAAACGTAATCGTCGCACCGACAACACCAGGAACCATCGCCAACCCATCGAGAATCACACGATTTTCGACCAGGTCCGGCCCAAGGCCATCGACAAAATTCAGTTCCCGGGTCGTACCGTCAACAATACCTGTAGCTGCCACGGCAAAATCGATCAGCAAGATCGGCTGATCATCGCCGACCGGGATCTCCTGACCGGCAAAAGGCGGTCCCGCATCCATCACAACCTGTGCCGTGATGTAACCGGTCGTAGTATCTCCCACCTCGACCAGAACTTGTTCGGCTCCCAGGGTTCCGGCCACCGTTCCAGCAACCGTGACTTCGTTCACATCGAGCAGGTCTCCCGGCAACTGGATCGATAGATCGTAAGCTTCCACCGGAGCACTGAAAGAAGCCAGGATTGGCATCGGCAAGGTCGCTTGACCAGCCACACCACTGGCATCTTCGATCCGTAGAGAAAGGTCCACTACCGTCACCGAACAGGTTTCCGCCAGCGAAGCATCGCCGGCCTGAACCCCCCGTACACCGTAGTCGTAATCGCCAGGCGTTACGGAGTCATCCTCAAAGCTAGTCGTATCCCCGGCCAAGGTGGCGAAAGGTAAACCATTACGCTCCACCAAGATCTGGTTGTATGGCACCGGGTTGCTCCAGTTCAGCCCGACACCGTTGGCCGATAGCGCACAGAGCAGATTAGTCGGCGGCTCCACCAGCGACCCGACCGGAGCCACTATCGGCACGTTAACGGTCGAAGGAGTACCGGGCTTGAACAAGGTGACCGTTGCGATACCAGCACTGGGCGGCTGGTCCGTGATGATGCGGAAGTTGTACATGAACCCCCAGCGCAAGGCATTCGCCATCGGGTCCTGCAAGAACGAATCAGTATTCCAGGTCACACCCACCGGAGTCACGCTAGAACTCCAAAGAGCCGTCTCGAACGGCTCACCGCTATGATGTCCAATTCCACGATGACCGACCGCGTTCAGATTCGCTGAAGCAGAAACAGGCACCGTGAAAGCACCTGCGCAACGATCCGAATTCATGTTGTACAGTGCATAGTCATAACGCCACTCGCTGGCACCCAGCTGCGTGACCTTGTATCCCAGCAGCATCAAACCTTCACCAGGAACCCTGACTTCCTCGATGACCACTTCCGGATCGAAGTCCTGCCAGGCCTGAATGCCAGGCTGCCCCGCCTGAGTAGGCGAACCGGGAATAAAACTCAGAGGAAAGGAGGCCGGCGAGTCTTCCACCGAAACCTGACGATAGGCGACATTATTATCACCATTACCAGCTTCAGCATCATCCGGGGTGACGTAGTGTCCGGTAACAAAATACTGGGCCCCCTGGTTGAAGGCCGGATCAATCAACCCGGCAGGGACCTGGAGTCGCCGATCAATCTCGTTGACAAACGGCGGCATCGGCGGATCGACCGGATACGGAAACACACCGGTATGGGCGTTCACCTGCGAACGCGGACCGAGGTTCGATTGATCACCATTGAGTCCCGCCGAGTATGGATCAGAACAATCGATCCCCAGAGTGTCGCAATCGGTCGGCTGACAGGGGCCACAAGCGGTGAGGCTCAATGCACAAAAACTGTGCTTGAGCCAAGAGACACCGATCTGCTCCAGAACTCCATCGTTGAGGCGATACATCTCTTGCCCGATCACCGGATGGAACGGATCATCGGCATGCCACAACAACTCGACATCGCCGATATTACAGGAAGTGGTTCCTACCGAATAAGCATAGGTCCCGCCAACTGATCCATAGCTCCCTAGATCATGAAGATCAAACAGGAACACATCCGTGGCCTGGGCACAGACCGCGCTGGAACTAAAACAGAGGACCAGAAGCAGAAAGTAAAAACTCCAGCCGCGCTGAAACAGGCTATTGGAAGAGATCTTCAACATCACTTCACCCCCTCACGGAATTCTCCGCTACCAGCAACGACTGCAATCCGGTTTAACCGGGGCGAAGCATGTTCGGTGGCGGACTGATGTAATCAACAAAACGGTCCAGCTCGGAAGACTGTGCCGCAGCGAGTACCTTTTGACGGATCCGTTCCTGGATCTCGTTCATCGCAGTACTCTTTTCGGATAACTTTGCCAGCAAGACCTCACCGGCCTGCTCCAGGCGTTCTTTACTCTGATTCATTTCCATCTCATCTCTCCCCTAGATCCGGTGTCACATGAACACCCGTCTCCCCGATCTCGTCGAGATTAGGGCTGCAGCCGACCGCTGGCAAGCCTGTCCGAATCGCCCAACCCCACCCCGGAAGCCATTATATGGGCCTCTAACCGCCCCAGATGGCCAGAAACCGCTACCAGAGCTTGCTTTGCTTTTTTTTGATCGCCAGAGTACCAGGAAGTCGCTATTGCTAGACGTAAATCCATATTACAACTGGAGATAGCTTCTTCAGCAGCAGATTTCGAAAGCCCTGTCAGATCGGTCACGATAGTCACTGCCCGGCACCGCAATTTCGCATTGGTCGCCTGCAAAGCGACCATTCGTCCGCGGTGAATCCAACCGTTCTGAAGCGCACAGATGGTCGAAGCTCGTTGCAGCAATCGATGGGTCGCGGTCGCCGCCTTCAAACGAGTCGAACCGGCGACCGGTTCTGCACCGGTCGCAATACGGATGTGAAGAAGTTCATCGCCACCAACAACATCGACCGGCTCGCCATGGCAGGTGATGAAAATGCGCCGCGCACCGTGCTCTTGCGCCGCAGCAAGACCTTCTCGAACCCAGGCTGCCATTCCTGAAGCACTGACCCCGATAACCAGGTCTTCCGTTCCAACCGCCAGTTGCTCGATGGCACAGCGAGCCGCAGCACCATCGTCCTCAGCACCCTCCACCGCTCGCTTGAAAGCGCCGTCGCCACCGGCCAGCAAAGTAATCCTGCGCTCCTCTGGTACCGAAAAGGTCGGACCCCATTCCGCCATATCCAGTGCCAGAATCCGGCCACTGGTTCCAGCACCCAGGCCGATGATCCGACCACTCCCCGACAGGGTCGCAGCCATCTGCGCCGCCATTTCAAGGATGTCATCACGGGCCGCCTGAAGTGCCTTGCGAATCGTATCTTCTTCTTCTTCAAACAGATTCCACATCTGCTCTGGCTCGGTCACCGCCACGGCACGCGGATCGAGACCTTCGGTCGGGGGGAGTTCCATCAGATCCCACCTCCGGGACCCTGAATCCGCCGCCACACCTTACCGATCGCCTCGCGAACCTCTTTCTCCCAGGGATCATGCGGAAAATCCTTGAGAATCTTCTCATAAAGAGCAGCGGCCTCGCCTAGCTGGTTCTTGCGTTCCAGTTCCTTGGCTTGTGCCATCGCTTCGCGCCATTGCTTCTCCACGATACCCAGCACTTCTTGACGACGTTTCTCGCAGGGAGCCTCCAGCGGCAACTTGAGCTGCGCAGCTTCTTGTAGCTGTCGACAGCAACCGGCCGTGTCTTCTTTTTGTAACAATAACGTTGCCTTGTCGACTCTTCGGGCCACCTCAATCATCTTCTTGGCCAGAAGCTGACATTCACGCGTCGCTAACTTCAAACCCTTACGCAAGGCACTGCCCGAGATCTTCTTCCCATCAAGTTGCGCCTTCTTACGACCAAACAGATCAAGAATCGCAATCGTCGTATGTCCCTTGGGCTTTCCAAGTTGCTTCTCGACGAGTTGAAGAACCCTGGCACGTGTCCAGCTCGAGGGTCGATCCGACGGACTCTGGTCCGAATCCTGGATCTCCCGCGGCTGCCACTGCCAAATACCTGCCGGGGTCTCTTCCAGTAGCACCCGGATCGCCACGACTTTCTCCATGACTCGCGCGGTCGACCGTTGCAACAACTCCTCTTCAAGAGCAGCAAACGGCTCGATATCAGCGGGCGATTTCAGCACCAGTAACACTGGCTGACGCATTTCAAGAGCGCGAGCCAAGCCCTCTTCGGGACTCAGCCAACTGTGACCGACCGGGTCGTCGTCGACTCTGTTCGCCAGTAACGGAGCCGTTGAGGCCTGACCGATGATCGTGGTCGGGTATGAGCCACACACCGTGTCCAGGCACAACAGCATCAGCCACCCCAGAAAAATCGCCGATCGTGTCGCAACCGATTCGTTGTTTCTTAGCATCTCAGGAACCTCCTCGAGGTCGTATCAGTCTACTCGCCCGAGCCACCAGGCACCATTCCTTGGCCCTTCCTACTGCTTCTGCTTGCCCGAGCATTCGTTGGGGAACATGATCCAGGGTCCGATCCTCGTTACAGAATCGAGAGGCTGCTTCTTGACGAAAGAATCTGTGATTTCTGCCAAGGCTTCTGAACAAGTCTCTTCAGAACGACATCCTTTCCTCAACAAGGATGGGGAAAAGATCCAGGGCCTTTTTGATGAGATCGCTCCCCGGTACGACTTCCTCAACCACCTCTTCTCCTTCTCCA
>JBBWWC010000231.1:0-13517 GCA_050256555.1 Planctomycetota bacterium
CAGGGCTGACAGAACGACAGAGCTGACAGAGCGACAGAGCTGACAGAGCGACAGGGCTGACAGAACGACAGAGCCGGAGTGGCGGAATTGGCATACGCGGCGGATTCAAAATCCGCTGACCTTACGGTCTTGTGGGTTCGAGTCCCACCTCCGGTACCATTTACAACTTGAACCCACACCACTGATCCGACACAACAAATCATGTCAAAAGAACTCGTGCGGAAACGATGAAAAAAGGGCACGTCGGAAAACCGACGTGCCCTTTTTGATTGGTTGCTGTATTTCGAAGAAAGGTTTATCTCTTCGAGAACTGGAACGATTTACGCGCCTTCTTACGGCCCGGCTTCTTCCGTTCGACCATTCTAGAATCTCGTGTCAGGAAAGAGGTTCCCTGCCGCAAGGCAGTCTCATTCTCACCACTCACGCGCGCCAGAGCACGCGCCAGTCCCATCACCACGGCTCCGACCTGTCCGGTGGTACCACCACCTTTAATGTTGGCCCAGACATCGAAAGAACCCTCGGCCTGGACTGCACGAAGAGGATCGAAAATCCGAGCCTGATCAGGAGCGAGACGGAAATACTCCGAATGCTCTTTCCCGTTGATGGTCATCTTGCCGCTTCCTTCTCGGATGCGAACTCGGGCCACAGCGGTCTTTCTACGACCAACGCCCCAGATGTAATCGTTCGGCTTCGCCAAAGCGTTCCTCCTGTGTACCGGGAATCATGATTCCCGGTAATAAGTCCTATTTGGACTTTTCCGATGTAAATTGAACCTTCTCGAAGTGCGGTTCTTGCGCAGTGAGCGTGTGCTCTGCTCCCGCAAACACTTTCAACTTGGTCAGCATCTTGCGTCCAAGACGTGTCTTGGGAAGCATCCGCCGTACAGCAAGTCGAATCACTTCTTCCGGCTTATTTTCGAGCATCCACTCCAGAGTGTTGGACTTGAGTCCGCCCATGTATCCGGTGTGGTAGTAGTAAAGTTTCTGAGCGACCTTGTTCCCCGTGGTACGAATCTTGGCGGCATTGGTCACGACAACAAAATCGCCGCCATCGACGTGCGGAGTGTAATTGGGCTTATTCTTGCCCATCAAGATACTGGCAATTTCCACAGCCATATGGCCAAGGATCTCCTCGGAACCATCGACGAGGTACCACTTACGTACGACATCTTCCTTGCGCAAAACAAAACTGCGCTGGGGAGTGTAATTCTGCATCTTCTCCACCCTTGTTTGGGCTGTCCCCGACAAAACACGAGAACCGAAGTTCTACCGCACTAAGAAGGGGTTTCAGATCCCTTATCGAGAATCGGCACAGGAGCCTCTCCTGTGGCCTCGAAACCTCGAACCGAAGCCCGGATCCTATTTCCGAAGACTTTTCCTGTCAACGGCCATCTACTGTTCTGACAAGGATTTCCGTCAACGAAGTGCGACTGGTTAGCGATTCTGGAGCGATTCCTCTAGAGAACGTAGAATCTCTCCGGAAACATCCCGACCAGACTCGCCCAGCAACGGCAAATGGTGCTCCAGACGGGCCCTGAGGCGGCTTCTATCGCCACCTCCCGCCTGTTGAAGCCATCTTCCGACTGACTCGTCATCGAGCCATGGACCCTCCGGAACGACCCCGACTCCGACTCTCTGCCAGACTTTCTGGACTCTTTCCTGAGCTTTTTCTGAGGCCAGTTCAGAATTCCCGGCGACCAGCAGTACTTCTCCGGTTCCCGGTGGATGCCAGATCTCGATCGGTCCGAGTTCATTCCTGAAGGAGGCGACGATGCCAGCAAACTCAGGGATTCCAATTCGATACAGCTGTAACCACTGGATCACCACTGCTTCCGAAGTCAGACGCTGCGACAGTAATCGATGAAAACGAGGCGTGAAAAGCGGAGCAGACCAGGGCAACCACGGTTCTGAGGGCTGGATAACGATCGCATCCCACAGGCGAGGATCACGCGCCAATAAGGCCCTCGCATCCTCAAGTAACAGGCTCGGAGCTTTGAGACCAAACAACGCTCGATGTTCATCAGGGAAGGCCTCGCGACCTGCTTCGGAAAACAACGCTTCTTTGACTGCCGGTTCAATTTCGGAGACGACCACGTTTCCGGTCCAACTCTCCACCGCAGCAGCCACAGTGGTCCCTCCACCGAGTCCGATCACGAGCAGATTTCCCTGGCCGGGACCAATCCAGCTCGGCAGAACTCCTAACATCACCTCGGTCGGTAAATCAGCCATCGAAGGAAGTGCCGGATCGATCGGTACACTCCCTTCAATTCTTCCTCCGACACGCAAGTAATTGGTGTTCTGCTGTCGATCCTTCTCGATCTGCACACGGCCCAGTCGCCCTTCAAAGGAAGCAACAACTTCACGTTCCTGCCATGCCGAAAGAGCCACTCCCTGGACGATCTCTTTTCGCGACCATTGAAAAACCCCAGCACCAAGTAAGTCTGAATTCCAGAACTGAGTCGCAGCCGCCAGTAATAAAGCTCCACAAAGGAAGGAAGAAGCGGCACCACCACGACTTCCTCGACGCAGGGCTGGAACCCCAGCCATGACCGTCCCGACACCGCAAAGGAGAAAAAGAAACAGCGGTCCGCGGGTCGGGATGATCCAGAATGCGGTGATCAACGCCCCCACCATGGCACCGAACAAGTTGGCCCCCTGCAAGTAACCGGCACCGCGATCCAGTCGTCCTTTTTCACCATGATCCACCAGTAAAGCCGGAATGATGAGGCCAGAACAAAATCCTGGAAGTCCAAGGATGACGAACAATAACAATGCCTTGGCCAGCGTCAGAGCAGAGCCACTCGATGAATCCAGGAACATGACCATTCGTAGATACAAGTACGGACTGAAAGCGATCAACAACAATGAAATCCCTTGAGATATCAGCCACGATGACCACGCCACTCTACGAAGACGAGCCACACCGAGACTCAGGCGCAACTGAGGCATCCAGATAGCTCCTGCGGCACCCCCGATGAGCCAGGTCCCCGAAGCGATTCCAAAAACAAGGAGGCTGGATCCGAGAACCTCTCCCAGTACTCGAACCCATCCCAGTTGCAAACCAAAGGCGATCATACCAACCCAGAAGGCACTCAGTATCGCTCTACGGCTGACTCTACGGTCCTCTCGAATCAACTCGGAATCGAGGCGACCCGGTAGTGCGGGAGTCAGACTCGCCAACCCGAGAAATAGTAATCCCGTCAGAAAAGTTCCGACTTCTCCTGCTAATGGCAACAGTAACAAAGGAGTCACCATGGCACCAAAAGCACTGCCAAGGTCGATGGCAGCGACGCCGGTCGAAGAAAGGCGAATCACATTTTCTGAAGATGTCCGAAAAGCAGATGTCACCGCAGCCCCCAGCGGAATCGACCCGCAAAGAAGCGGTAATGAGACGCATATCTTCCCTGCAAACGTCCCAACGAACCAGGAACCATCGGCAAGAAGTGGGAGTAAAAAGCCAATCCAGATCGATGCCGGGATACAGCCCACCAGTGCGATTCGACACCAGGTCGACGGGAGCGAACGCCGCTCCCGGCCGCGCGCAGCCACGATTTGCCCGATGGCAAAACCAGCCAGGGCAACATTGATCGCCAATGCGACTCCCACCAGGGTACTGCCCAGAATCGTGGCCAGTTGGCGAGCCACAAGAATCTCCAGCAACATGGTAGCAGCCCCGATCAGGGCCAGCGTTCTGAGGGCCATTAACGTAGATCCTTTGGTAGTTTCTCTGTCGGTGTATTGTTTTCCGAGTTTTGGATTTCCAGAATCTTCGCTTCCACATCTTTCAATGCCGCTTCGATCCGTTTCCGAAGCTCCTCGTCAGAATCCTCCAGATCGACGGTTTGTTCCAGATGTTTCCGATACCACAGGGCCGCTTCTTCGAATTGGCGTGCCTGGTGAGCAATCGCGCCCATTTGCCGATATAGACGCGGCTCTTCGACTCCTTCTTGCTGCTGTTGTTTCAACATCTCCAAAGCAGCATTGGCTCCTTCAACACGACGGACGACTTCGGCAACTTCGAGGACAAAGGGGCCACGATCTTCCGATTTAACGACGATCAACAATCGTCGATACCCTTCCAGAGCCAGGTCCCATTTCCCTTGCTGAGCATCGAGGCGTGCGATGCGAAGAATCAGCTCGGCTCTGCGAGTCTTCTCCGCTGGACCTTCGGCATGTTTTTTGGCCTCGACCAGGGCTTCACGAGCCTTTTCGATTTCTCCCTGCCCCAGCATCTTGTCGGCCAACATCGTCAAGGCTGTGATACGAGTAGGATCCAATCTCGGCTCATTACTTCCACCCTCTTCGATCCGTTGTCGAACCAGCGCCTGTTGAACTCCCTGTAATGCCTGAGGATTATCCGGAACCGCCAAAAGCACCTGTCTGAAATGCTCGATGGCCTTCTCTAGCTCTTTTGTCCCTAACAAAATCTCACCCAGCGAAAGATGCGAAGGAAGATGCGCAGGATCTTCGACGAGCAGTTCTTCCAGCGCCTGACGGGCTTTTTTTGCCTGCCCGAGTTTGAGTAAACACTCGGCTCGTCGATAGCGAGCACTGCTACGTCGGCCTTCTTCATCAAGTCCTGCCAGAGCCTCATCAAAAAGGCTGAGTGCGTCCTGGTACCGTTCTTCCTCCAGAGCCATCATTCCTGCCTGATATGCGACTCGAGCAGCAGCTCGCCCACCTACCTGTACCGCAAGGTCTCGAGCAGCGGTCATCGCGTCGGTTCGTTCTTGATCGCTAGCTGTCGCAGCAAGATAAAGCAAGGCTTCCAGTCGCGTAGCGTCTTGCACCTTCGGCAATTGATCGAGAGTCAGGGCCGCAAAACGAGCCCCTTCGACATTGCCGAGTCGTTCTCGGATCTTGAGCAGCTCGCGCCAGGGAGTCTCTTGTGCCGAAACTTCGCTTCCATTGGTGTCTTTTTCATCCAGTAGCGTCAGTAGATGTTGCTCGGCAAGTTCCAAATTCCCCTGTCCAGGAATCGTTGCCAGTAGCCCCGAGCGGATCTGTAGTGCCTGAAGATAATATCCCTGCTGTAATCGATCCCTTTGTACGTCTGTCAGAATCGAGATCGTCTTGCCCAGATCAGTCACGGCTTCTGAATACCAACCTCGCGAACGTGCTGCCTCGGCCAGACCAAACCAGGCTCTGGCACAGTCCGGTTCGGCAGCGACGGCACTATTCCAGAGCGAGTAAGGATTTTCCCAGTCCGACAACCGTGAACGTGTCATCAATGACAACAGCAGTATCAATATCACGATCAGCGGAGTCTTGAATCCGTCCCCCTTCTTCTCGAGACGAATCAGCAACGCTGCAAATCCGATCAACAATGCGGCCAGTGGTATATAGAGAAATCTCTCGGCGAAACGTTCCGGATGCGGAAAGATCTGCAGTACCGGAGCCAGCAAAACGATAAATAGCGGTCCCATCAAAGAGATGTATCGATCGCCTCGCCGAAAACTTCTCCAGGAGAACGTCAGTCCGGTAATGATGACCAACCAACAAGGCAAAGTCGTCCAGGGTATCAGGGGTCCCAAAGAAGGAAGAAAAGCCCCATACGAATGATCGACACTGAGCCCGACCGGCCACAAACAGGCCGCCAGATAGCTAAGAATGGCCCGCCCCATCGACCAGAATGCGGTAATCGGGGAACCTCCCCAGTAATCAGTTCCTGCGCCAGGATCCTGATACGACAAGACCCTCCACGACAGAAAGAACACCACCAGCAAGCACGGCAGCAACACAGGGATGCGCCCCAGCCACTGGCGTAAGCCTTGCGGATAATCCGGCTTCATGTAGGTCACGGCCAGCAGAGCGACCGGAAGAGTGGCAGCCATCTCCTTGGCCGCCATCGCAAGGGCACCCAGCAATGCAACGCACAAACCGCGTCCCCAGCCAACTCGATCTCCACCACCAACAGCCACCAGCAACGAAGCCAGATAGCAAACACCAAACAGAACATCTCGTCGCCCAGAAATCCAAGCCACGGCTTCTGTCTGGATCGGGTGAACCAAAAAGATGGCCGCCAGTGCCAGGGCTACCGACCAACCACCTGCAGGAAAGATCGTCAGGACCAGAAAAAAGAGTAACGAAGAAGCCAGTCCGTGTAACAAAACATTGTGAAGATGAAAAGAGACGGTCGCTCCCGGTTGATCTGCAGAAGAGATGTCAAAAAGTGCTGCTCCGAGAACATCCAGTCGATACGAGATGAAACGAAAGGGGCGAAACCCGACCCGGACTTCATCTTCGGAAGAATCACTCTCGGTTAACAGAGGGATCCAATCTTCAATCTCATCTGTGACGCCGTCGAAAGAACGCCAGAGCCAATCATTGGTTGAAACCAATCGAACGTCATCAAAGACCCAGTCTCCATCGAGAACAGGGAAATAGAGCACCACAGCGGCGCAAAGAAAACCAAGTACGGTAAGGACACGAATGTGCCGCTTCAACCCAACACCTCCGAAACGATTTTGCTCAGTTTTCCAGCACAGTGCTGACGTGAAGAATCGCGCATATCACGTTTAAAAAGCGCAGCTCTCGAACGACCTAGGATCTCTGGATCCCCGGCCAAGTCCATGAGCAGCTTTGTTAAGGATTCAGAAATTTCAGAATCGGTATTACCGGCGAGACGAAACCAGCCTTCTTGTTGCGGAAAAAGCGCTGGAATCCCTCCCACAGGAGTGGCAGCCACAGCCAATCCACGAGCCATCGCCTCCTGAACTACCAACGGCGTTCCTTCACCATGGCTAGGCAACAGCAGTAGATGACTTCTGTCCATCGCAGCTCGAACTTCTGACGGACTCTGCGCCCCTCGTATATCGATTTCCTGTCCGGCATGTAATCGTTCGAGCGGCCCCTCCCCGATCACCTCCAGAGACAATGAGCAGCCGTTGTCGACCGCAGCCTGAACCGCTTCGAGCATTCTTTGATACCCCTTGGATGCGATTCGCTCGCCAACCCAGAGCAATTTGAGGGGCCAATCTGGCAAACTGGCTCTGGGCGACTCGATGAAATCAGCATCAATTCCGACCGGCAGCACCTGCGCATTGGAAAAACCGTGTTGATCACACAACTCTTTCGCCATCGCTTCACTGGCCACCAGTATCCGAGTCGCTTTCGACAATCCCATCCGTAAAACTCGTGCACCGATGAAGGTCCTACCATAGACATGAACATCTGATCCGTGGCACCAGACGACATACGGACAGCCGAGTCTTCGAGCTGTTCTTCGGGCAACCGCAGCGGCAGGCACGGCCCAATGGGCCAGGATCATCGAAGGAGTCGATAAAGGCTGCCACTGCTGGGCTTTTGCCTGCATACCTTTAAACCATGTAAACTTGGAGGTCCAACCCATACCGCCCTGCCTCGGAGACTTCCCCCCCGACAGATACCGGAATCGATGAACCTTCAATGGACCATCCACTTCGTGAAGCGGATCTTCGGAATGTATCTGTGGAGCGACAATTTCGGTATCAAAATTGCTCGCCAGCTCCAGGTGCAGGTCGCGGATGAAACGTGCTCTCCAGGGCTCCTTGTGACCTGGCCAGGAAGCTGTCAAAACACGAAGGCTCGGGCGATTCATTACTGGTCTCGTTCCGACATCGGTACATCATTTCGGTGACGATCGATGCGATAAGATGGACGACCACGCTCTCTGGCTCCCAGCCATTCAGCGACCACCCCACACAGCAAAAGCTGCACTCCTCCGAGCAGAAGCAAAGATCCAAAAGCCAGCAAAGGATAACGAAAACCGATCGAGCCGTCGAAAATTCTCAGATAGGCAATGTAGGACAGAATACCGGTACCAGAACCGGTCAACAGGAACCCCCACTTGAGAAAGAACAGGCCAGGTCTACCACGCCCCTTGAGCAGGGCGAGGATTGCCAACAAATCGAGTAACGCAGGAAAAGCTCGAAGAGGGCCGAAATGCGACCGACCGGTCTGGCGCTTGCGGTGAGAAACTTGCACTTCGGAAACGCGATAGCCCCAGTGCGAAGCGACTAGATGCATGAATCGAAAGCGACCGCCAGAAAGAGGTAACTCGCGGGCAAGCTCCTTGCCCATCAGCTTGAATCCACAGTTTCCATCATGCAGCGGTGGCCCCCCGGAAATCCGAACCATCGCATTAAACAAAAAGGATGAGATCTTCTTGGAAATCGAATCGCGACGTTCATGACGCCAACCGATCACAAGATCTGATCCGTCTTCAAAAACGCTCAATAGTCGATCGAGCTCATCCGGAGATTCCTGAAGATCAGCATCGATGGTAGCAATCATCCGCCCCTGCGCTTCGTCAATCCCCGCAGCGAGAGCATTGCCCTTGCCAAAGGAACGGCGTAGCCGAATTACACGGCAACGATCATCGTCGAGGCATCGTTCTTCAAGAAGAGATGCAGTTTGATCCTGTGAACCATCGTCAATAAAAAGAATTTCAAAAGATGCAACTCTGGAATTCTCCAGGGCTGGAACTAGACCAGAAAAAAGATCGGCAACTCCATCTTGCTCATCCCGAACAGGGACAATCATCGACAGTTCAGGGGAAACAATCACCTAGAGCACCTCCGGCACCGAAACACCATGATCGCGCAAAATCTCTGACAGGTCCCAGAAGTTATGGATCACGTGATCTGGGCTTGTTTCGCCCTGGAGATCACGGAATCGATCTTCTCGTTGAACCAGAACAGTAACCATGCCGATTTCATTCGCCGGATCGATGTCCATCTTCGGATTGTCGCCCACATAAACACATTCCGATGGTCTCAGATTGAGATCGATACAAGCTCGTTGATATAATTTAGGGTTCGGTTTTGAAATCCCTACCTGATGTGAAATAAATATGGCGCGCTGCTCGAAGTGCTCCAGCAATCGCAATCGAATCAATTTCTCAGCCTGCTTTACTTCCAGACCTTCAGTGATGATTCCGAGCAATAGCTCCGTCGTACCGAGGCGTCTCAACACCTCACTGGCATCCTCGAAGGGCTCAAGCAAACGTGTTTTGGTGTCGTGGTAGGCAACGATCCCGGCGGCAATAATTAATGCAGGATTGAGCCCTTTGAGCGTTCGTCGCGGCAATCGCAGAAGAAGCTTGTCGAAGTGACGTTCATAATTGGATGAGAACTCTCGAACCACTTCCGTCAATTCTTCGAGGAGATCGTGACGGGAGACGGCAAGGCCTGCTTCTATCATCGCATCGACACTGGCCGCTCGTGCACGAGCGGCAAAGTCGGCAGTGGAAAAGAGAGTCCCATCGATATCGAAAAAGACCGCGCGTATCTCGTTCATGCGGCCTCCTTCCAAAATGAGACGAGGATCGTTTCCGGGCCGATGCCTCGGAAACGACCCTCGTCTTGACGATTCAACCGCTAACAGGATCAGTTAAAGAGTTTACGTTCCTCCGAGCGCAGATCGACGATCTTCGCAGTCAAAAGAATGTAGAGACTTCTCTTTTCATTCAAATACGCTTTCCTGCGGAAGGCATTTTTGATGAACGGAAGATTTCCGAGAATCGGAACCTGTGAGCTGTACTTCAACTCATTGAGACTACGGAAACCACCGAGCAACACCGTTCCTCCATCGGGCACCGTCACCGAAGTGAAGGCTTGCTGGAGCGAAATCTCGGGGAGATCAATCTCCACCAAGCTTGCTGCGTTGTTGAGGGTTCCCAGACTGATCGTCACTGTCGAAATCACACCATTAATCAGGCTCGCAAGTGTCGGACGAACATCGACGGTGATGTAACGACGATCTGCCGAGATGACAGGACGTACATCCAGTACCACTCCATCCTGGAAGGTATCAATCACCGGGTCGGCGACTTCCGAGACCACCAGTCCGGTACCACCGGAGACCAGTTCGTAATCCTGCACATAGGAACGCTGCGTGATGACCGAAACATGAACACGTTGTCCATTCGATGCGGTGACCTTGGGAGCAGTGACAATCCGCGCAGCGCGCTGCTCCTGGCTGGCACGAATGATGGCGTTGATCTGGAACGGATCGAGCCATGTGACCTGCATCGTCAGACCACGCAAGGTCGAGTTGAGCCGGTCACCACGGGCAGCCCCGACAAAACCGTCGAGAATATGCTGCATTCTTCCTGCGGTCCGATCCTGCCCCATGATGAGCGCCGGGTCGGTCGGGTCGCCAAGGTTATTGAAACCAATATCAGATCCGCCAGTACCGGTCGAGTTCAAGGTTCCGTAAGCGGTACCAAAACCCTGCCCCGGAGGCTGTCCCAGATTTCTCGAATCGACACCAATGTCCTCAAGGAAGTCATCCACCATGTCAATGAAACGAGCCTCGACGACGACGAAAACGTCGCTGTTGGCGCGTAGATTGGTCATGAAATCGTTGATCGCAAGATGGAGTTCACGAGTCGCAGTCACCAGGATCTGACCTTTGTGGCCACTGATCGTCGATCCAGACTCGTCCCAGAGGTCAGCACCTCCAGTCGATTCTTGAATCAGCTCGACAAGATCGTCCGGAGTCAGCTCAGCGTCTTCCTCTTCATCGAATCCACCAAAATCGAATGGATTATCTCCACCGCCCTCATCCGAGCTATCGTTACTAGAAACACGGATCGAAGGACCAGGGAAGTCACGGATCTTGTTCAAAACATCGGTCACGTTGTAGATCTCAAAGATCAGATTCCCGAAGGCATTCTCTGGTTCGGTGATGAACAGAATATTCTCACGGAAGGTGAAAGCCTTACCAGTCGCTTTCATGATGAGATCGAGAGCCTCGCCCAGCTTGACACCTTCCAGCGACAAATTGACAGGAACATCGGTCGCATCGATCTCAGGATCGATGGTGATATTCAGGTCACTGACACTACGAAGGAAATCGATGACCTCAGCCAAGGTCGCATCAGGGAAATCGAAGGAGGTCGATCCGGAGGCCAGCGCACGGCGGATCTTTCTGATCTCAGGAGACTCTTCTAGACTTGCCGTAGAAAGGCGCTCAAGACGTCGTTGAACTTCTGTCTGCCAGAAGTCGCGCGACTCCGGAAAACGGAACGGATCTTCATACGGAATCGCACTGCGCTCCAGATCTTCCCAAACCCGCGTCGTTTGCTCGGTTTCCCGATCGATGTAGGTCAGATAGCGATGCGCACTCATGTACTCCTGAGCGCGATCCTGGAGCCGCTTGGCGGCATTGTTCTCTGGGTCGATCTGAAGAATCGTCTTGGAAAGCTGAATCGCTTCACGGAAGTCCTCACGGACCATCGCGTCTTCGATTCTGTCCATCAGGGTCACGATCCGCTCGACTCGGCGCTTCTCGGCTTCCGTTGTCAGTCTCTCTGCTTCACGCAGGGCGAACTCTTCCTTGGCCACTCGAGAGGAAGCGTCGCTACTAATCTTCAAATTACGGGCACTGTCATACAGAGCTTGCGCCTCGGCCTGAAGATCGGTCACGTCGACACCGTACTCGAACCAGATCAGACGCTCACGGGCGCGCTGGAGCAGATCGAGAGCTTCGTCGGTGCGATTTTCCTCGAGCGCTTTCTTACCTTCGGCAAGAAAACGAGTCGCCTCGCTGAGACGCTGCTGCTCGAGAACTTTCACCTCTTCACCAAACTGCTGAAGAATGGAACGAATCTCACCATCTCTGCGTCCCAGGAACATCAAGCAACGCGCTAGATTCCCCTTCGCTTCTTGCAGACTGGGATCGGCATCCAGAGCACGACGATAAGCTCTCTCCGCAGCGGAGTAATCCGCCTCGGCAAACAGCTTGTCGGCCTGACTCAATAGCCATTGAGCTGTACGACGTCGCTCTTGCTCAGCAAGAGAAACTTCGTCAGCGACACGCTTAACCTTATCGTCATCTGCCGTAACAGTCGTTTCGACTGCCGACTTGGCGAAGAGGTCTTGCCCGGATCCACTCGGAGCGGAACGCGGAGGTTCAACCTGAGCTACCACTCGGGAATCAGGGGAACCACCACAACCCGCAAGCGAGCTGAGAATAAATCCGACGCACAAGAGGCCGGAAATAGATCCGACAAACTCACGATTAGCACCGGTTCTTGGAGCATGGGTCTCGATCACGAGAGCACCCTTTCTTCTTCCGTCGATCACCCTTTGGGTGGCAACCAACGAGCTCGGCAAAATTCTAAACAACAAAATGTTGCCGCAGGATCAGCACCCACGGTCAACTGTCAAATCTTCACTCGTACGGATTCTCCGGCTGAGCAAAGGCGATATTCTCAAGTTCTAACTTGTAAACAATGTTGAGGACATCCATCACGTATTTGTAGGGGACATTCTCTGCGAAATCGATGACCACGGGAAGTGTTGAATTGTCCCCAAGTGGCACATAGGTATTCTTTCTCAAAAGGATGTGGTCCTGGATGAAGTCCAAATCAGGACCAGGGACTCCCGTATGAGCCTCGAAATCAGTATCTAGCATGTCACTGGTGGGCACCTGGGCCTGATCTGCGTAGGCCACCACCTGACCACCCGACATCATCAGCGTGACCCGACAGGTCTCAGACATCATTGGTCGGCTGTTAGATTCTCCGCGATTTTTTGGCAAATAGGTCCGAAGAGTCCCCTCCGGCATCTTAAATTTGGTTGCCAACATGAAGAAGATCAGCAGGAGGAACACGACATCGATCATCGAAGTCATGTCGGTCTCAATCTTGTTCGCATCCGCATCGTATTTCTTACTTTTCCGCGCCATCGGTCCTCCTTTCCTCTCTTTTCATCCGCAAGTCATTCTTGTTCACGGTTGACTCGTATAAGGATCTTCAAATCGATCGTTCATCGCCGAACACCGAACCTTGTAGATCCTCGCCTTGGAACAAGCGGCAAAAATCTTGTGAATGGCGCCCGCCTCTGCACCCTGGTCACAACGAATATTCACTTCCAGCATCGAAAGCTTCTGCACCGGATTGTGAGGGTTGTCCTCCCACTTGTCATAGACATCCGCCTCCACTTTCAACTGAGCCAACAACTCCTCTGGAGTCAGTGGAGCGCCATTCATCAATTGCATGATCTCTTTGCCGTCTTTCCCGAAGGAAACATTGATGAACAGGATTCGTGAACCAGGCTGTGGTTCCTCGACCCGCGATTCACTGGCCACCGGAAGCACCACGACAGCCTGCTGAACAGTGAGCTCCGTTACAACCATAAAGAAAACGATCAGCAGAAACACGATGTCGATCATGGGAGTCATATCCATCTCAACTCCCTGAGGCATCTTCTTCTTGTGTTTTTTCCGTGCCATTCGCGTTCTCCTTGGCTCTCTAAAAAGTCTCCGTGCTGCTTAAGCTTCGGCTTCGAAACGCTCCATCAATTCGGAAGCGATGCTGCTCACCTCAACTGCCGCCCCATCGATCTTCGTCTTGAAGATGAAGTAAGCTACGGTCATCGGGATCGCCACGATCAGCCCCATCATCGTTGTCATCAGCGCTTCAGAGATACCAGAAGCCAGATCCTTGGGTTTTGGTGACGTCTTGCTGGTTGCGATCACATTGAAGGCAGACACCATTCCCATAACGGTTCCCAGCAACCCCAGCATCGG
>JBBWWC010000232.1:0-1806 GCA_050256555.1 Planctomycetota bacterium
TTGTCTGTCCTGGTTCAATTGTCCTCAACTCATTTGTGCTATTTTTCAGTCCTAATTGTGGCAGCCAATGCTGGTTGCCGGCTGGAACTACAAATGTTTGTGTCGGTTGTCGCTCCATCTTCACCAGTCGTCAAGCCTGACTGCTGTTGATGGTGTAGGATCTGGACAGAACTGGAAGCACTGCTGGATGGAGGAACCTTGCCGAGCGAGTCGGAGGAAAACTATCTGAGAGCCTTGTGGAAACTCTCAGAAGAGCCACAGGCCTGGATTGCGACCGGCAAACTGGCGGATCGTGTGGGTGTTTCGCATCCTTCTGCGACTCGCATGGCGGGACAGCTTGGCGAACAGGGGTGGGTCGAACATGAACCCTACCGTGGTGTGCGACTGACCCAGCAAGGTCGAGAACTGGCGGTTCAGACTGTTCGTCGCCACCGGATTCTTGAATCTTACATTTCGACGATCCTCGGAGTCCCCTGGGATCGGGTGGATGCTGAAGTCGAGCGACTGGAGCATGCAGTCAGTGAGGAACTGATCTGCAGGATGGAAGAAGCGCTTGGATTTCCAGCGCGAGATCCTCACGGATCTCCGATCCCTGATCGTGATGGGAAACTTCCAGGTAAGATAGAAGAAATCATTCTCACAGAAGCTCCCATCTCTGTCGAACTGGAAGTTGTCAGGGTTATCGATGCTTTACCTGATGTGTTGATGTGGTTGGGTGAGCGAGGGGTGACACCTGGTGCTCGGATTATTATCGAGGCACGAGAACCGGGTGGTGGGCCTTTGCTATTGATGCCGAGTGGGGGAGAGCGACCGGTAGCGATCAGTGGGTCGCTGGCGCAGTCGATCGAAGTCCGTCAGGTTGGAGCCTAGTCCTGACGTTTTTGTAGGCCGGTTTCAAGTTTTCGTGAGAGATCTTCATCGAGGTGGTGTTCGATTCTGTGAGCCGGACCATCCAGATGGTCTGGTGCCAGACCAAGTCTTTCAGCAGCAAAGCGGCGCCATAATCCCCGTTTCTTGAGCAAGGCTCTGGCGATTCTTTTGCCTTGACCCCGAGGTTGGCCAAGACGTAAAAAACCGCGGATTTCTAGCAGGGAGATCGCAATACGTCGAAAGCTAAAAAATCGTGGCGTTGGAGTCGGTCGCGAATTCTCGGTACAGATGTAAGCTTCGACGAGAAGATCTTCCATTGCGACTCGCAAGGACCATCTGAATCTTCGTATGACGCATGGGACCACGCCTCTATCTGGCGCCAACAACATCGCTCCCATCAAGAGGAGACCTGAGGATGTGGCCATCATCCCTGGAACATTGGCATCGAGTTTTTCCGCCGAATAGGTGCCGAAGAAAGCAGAGATTAGACCTATCAGCACCGATACGGTGACCATTGGGCCCATCCGATGACAAAGGAGATGGGCGACCGTCGCTGGAACAGCGAGCATTGCGATGACCATCACTGACCCGACAGCTTCGAAACAAGCGACCGAGGTGATGGCGACAAGTGCGAGAAGTCCCTGTTCAAGAATCCGCACGGGAAGCCCGGTGGCTTTGGCCAGTGCCGGATCGAATGCGCAGACTTTCCATTCTTTCCAGAGTACTGCAGTAATTACGAGGTTCAGGAGAAAGGCGATGACGACTGGAGCGAGCGATCTAGGAATCGAGTATCCGAGCCACGAAACTTGATCGAGCGGCGCTAATTCGACCATGCCATGAAGGACGCAGCTGGGATCCAGATCCACGTCTCTGGCGAAAATTTCTACCAGGATAATTCCCATTGCGAAGAGACTGGTGAAGACCACTCCGAGTGCT
>JBBWWC010000233.1:0-6088 GCA_050256555.1 Planctomycetota bacterium
AACCTTTGTTTTATCTACGGTTTCCTGAACACAGCCACAGCATCAGCCAGAAATCATCCGCTGATCAAAGTTCTTCCGACTCTTTCGGTACAGGTGACTTCCTGTTCTGCACTGACGCTTCACGTAAAGCCTTGACCATCACGGAAGCGCTCCAGGCCGTCCCGTAGATACGGTGATACGAGAAGAAAGAGTAGTCCCACATCGAGCCATCTTCTTCCTGGGTTGCCAAAATCTTTTCTACTAAACGTGGCCACCACTGAAGTCGCATCTCACGAGGCAGAAGTTCGATCACACCCGCCGCATAATAATGACCATAAAAAAAGAAGTACCCACTGTTGGCGTAATACGCTTCATGCGGAAATGGCCGGCCCCTGGCCAAGGAAATGAACTTATGGTGACGCATCAACTGTTCCAGCCCCACGGCCATCTGTTTGTAGCTCACTTCTCCATCGTCGCCACAGATTCGTAAAGCCAGGTTTCCAACCTGAATGCGGCAAAGGGATCCCTTGATCTGGTTGATACCCAGTAATCCACGAGCACTGGGGATCGTCGAAACATTGTAGTCGTAGGCCCCATTGGGCAATCGGCAGCGGCGCAGAGCTCGAAGACCACGCTCCTGCATTTTATCAGGGACTTCCAGACCGACTTGCTCACATTGATCAAAGATGATCAGCAAGGAAGCGGTAACAAACGAAGTTCCCCAGGTCGGACGACGACTGTAGGGTCTGTTGTCGTAGTAAGCCCAACCACCATCCGGACTCTGGTATACCCCCAGCGTCTCGATCAGATCCTCACCCAGTTTTCTCAGGCGAACCATGCGCTCCGAGCCGATACGCTGCGGATCTTCAGCCAGAGCTCGGGCCACGACTTCAAGAGCATAAACATAGGCCCAGGCATTGTCGGTATCCCAGTCTGCGATCCGCTTCCGGCGCCCATTAGCACAGACATGATCAAGACCGCGACGAAGAGCTTCCAGGAGAGATTCTTCAGTCACTCCTTCTGGCCTCAGCTCACCCAGATCCATCAAGGTCACACAGGTAATTGCAGTGGTTGCGACCTGCCAGGCGTAATGCTGACCGGGAATTGACCAGCCCCAATCATCGGAGCCAATCGGTCCACGCCAGTGGCCAAAAGCACCATCCGGCTCCTGATGTTCCAGGAGATAACTGACGGCCTTCTGCAAACCTGCAGTAGTCTCTGCTCGCCACTGCGAATCGGATTCCTGTTGTGGCGAATCCAACCCCGGCAACCAGCACAGCATCGTCGCAAGGACGACCAACTGCATCAGAAGACCAGCCAGGCCACGGGATCAGGCTCCGACAAATCACCGGTCATCTCGCGAAGATCGTGCTGGAGTTCTTCCAGTTCTTCACGAATTTCATCAAGATCTCGTTCCATCTCTGCATGCTCAAGCTCGGCACGCATTTCGGCAATTCTTGATTCCCGTTCGCCACGGCCTGCCGTTCGCTCAGCTTCCCCTACCGATCGCTCCAGCTCTCGTTCTTGTTTTGGGATTGAGATCTCCAGAGCCTGACGATGATCGCGACGTTGCTGTGCCAAGCCCTCCTCAGCCCTCTCGAGACTTCTCCGTCCCCTTTCGAGAACCAATTCGTCGGTACCGTCCTCCAGTTCCGAACCTTCGTAGAGAATCGTCAGCTGCTCCAGTTCGGCCTGGGCATCACTCAGACTACTCATGGAAAAAGCCAGACCGCGTTCTGCATTGTGAACCATCTCGGCCCGGCCGAACTCGTGAAACATCTCAAGATCATGCTTCGCTTCTGCCAGAGCTCTTTGCTGGGCTTCACGCTGATGGTCGCGCGCCTCCGCTGCGAGATCTCTTTCCATCTCGGCAATTTCCATCTTGGTTTCAGTCTCTTCGAGCTTTCGCTCTTGAGCCTCAACTTTTTCGCGCATTTCAGCAATCTTCGAATCCGATTCAGCATCGGCCGAATCATCATCGGTTCCTTGCGAATCATCTTCGGGAGCATCTTCTCCTGATCGAAGATCGACATGAAGAGCTCCAGTCTCTTCATCGACTCGAGTCGCATCGGACTGCACAACTATGCAGCCAGAAAACAGAAACAACATCAGCAGTAACGGCGTCCAGTAACGCATCTAGCCTCCCTCAACAAGCCTTGGTTCTTTGGCTCCAGTCTCACTCATCCTCACCGGGAGGCAAGGTATGAAACAGATAGATAAAACTGAATTCAGTGCCAGTTCCTGGCTAGGAATCGGTGACAGAGAGTGCGACTTCAACCTGATCTTCAACGATTCGCACTGGATGGCACACCAGATCCTGGGTTGTAGGACCATCCAGGACTGCGCCATTGCTCGAATCAAAACAAGCACCATGGAGTGGACATTCGACCTGACCATCTTCCACAGTCGCCCCCATCATCGAAGAGCCTATATGTGGGCAGCGGTCATCAAACGCAGTAATCCGTGCACCCTGTCGAACCACCATCAAGTCACGACCTGCAGCCGCAGCGAAGTAAGGTTCTTCTTCATCCACATCCTTGACGCTACAAACAGGGTGCCATTGCACCCCTTCCGGCGTCTCGCCAATGCCAGGTAAGTCGGGATGATCAGCTGGCATAATAAGGACTATCACCTGCGGCATGATCGGTTGAATCATGGATGTTTTTCACCTGAGGGAACTTCTGTCGGATCACGGTTTCAACGCCCTGGCGTAAAGTCATGGCAGCCATACCGCAGCCCTGACAACCGCCCCCCATGTGAATAAAAATATCGTCTTTCTTGACGTCGACAACTTCGATGAATCCGCCATGCGCAGCCACCATTGGGTTCAGTTCATCATTGAGGATGTTCTGGATCTCCAGAAATAGTTCTTTTTCCGATTCGTTCATATCGCGGGCCCGATCACTCTGAACCTGAGCAAGGCTATCGAAGTGAGTACGAATCAATCCTGTCGCAGCCTCAACGATCACATCCCAGGCCACTCCGTCGACCGGTTTCAGCAAAGTCACCAGGCGGTCTTGTAACAAAACTGCTTCGAGTCCCTCGATCTCGACCAGCTTACAGCCGAGGGGGCTGTCCTTGGCCTCTTCTGGCGTCGAGTAATACTCCGGTGTCTTGGCCACAACCCGATCCAACTGAATGACGCAGGTATCGGAATCGGACTCATATGGCTCGACAACAATCTGTAAGTTTTCGCTCATGTGATCCTCTCATCTGCGACGATGCCTTTCTTCAGGACAAAATCGCCACCACTCACCGGATAACTTAGCAACAAGGTACCAGTTTATCGATATGCATCGGTGACAACACGGGAGAAATCCTGAAAACCTGAAAGTCGACAAATTGAGCTGCTCTCCTTCTGAAAGCCTCCAGAACGATCCTGCTCGCATCTAAAAACTCCAGCTGGAAATACTGTGAAATATCACCCCAGAAAAACGAAGACCTTCGCAAGACATAAATGTAACCTCTGTCCGAAGGAGTCATTCCCATGAGTGAGAATAGCGCCCGCAAAATCTTCGACGATAGTTCTCAACGCTGGGCACGAGATGAGCCGCGCCTCCTCTCCGACTGGACTGCTCGTCCTTTCCTTCTCGAATGGTGCCTTCCCGTGCACGGGAAGCGAATTCTGGATCTTGGCTGTGGTGAGGGATATTTCACACGTCAACTCGCCAGAAACGATGCTCAGGAAGTGGTGGGGATCGATATCAGCCCGGCCATGATCGAACTGGCATGCCAGAAAGAGGCCAAAGAAACTCTCGGGATTAAATATTCAGTGGGCTGCGCTACAGAATTCAGCGAAACCCTCAGTCCCAATTTTGATCTGGTCACTGCGGTATTCGTTTACAACTACGTAACCATTGCTCAGATGCGCCAATCGATGACTCACATCTACAACCATCTAGCTGAAGGCGGACAGTTCATATTCTCCCTGCCCCATCCGGTCAATCCTTTCCTCGCCGGAAAAGATTCGCGCTTCCATTTCCAACGTTCCGGCGGCTGGTTCTCAGGGAAAGATAATACCTTCGAAGGTACAATTGCGTTAAAAAACAACGAGACGGTTCCTGTCCGATGCGTCCATAAAACCTTCGAAGACATTTTCCAAAGTCTTCGAGATTCTGGATTCCGAAAGTTTCCAGAACTGAAAGAATTAACGGTGACCGAAAAACTTATTCAGCAAGATGAAGAATTCTTCGGCCCTCTTCGAGATCAACCTCTGCACATTGCCATCCGCGTGGAGAAATAACACATGAGTCTTCAACGATCGGCCTGGAATGCATCCGATTTATCCCAACGGCCTCAACATCTGCTGAAATTTCCGGCTGAAATCGATACAGAGATCAACGACTGGATCGATCGCTGCCCAGATGTGGTGGATGAAGATGTCGAGATCTCGGACGTGGCATCGTTGACAGCCCTGGCAGACCTTGCCGCCCGCGTCAGAACCGAACTGACCAGCGGAAGTGGGGTTGCAAGAGTTTCCCCACCCACTCAAACCGATTTCGATGACAAATTTCTGCGTAGATACTACCTGGCATTTGGCGTGCTTCTGGGAGATCCCCTCGGTAACTATGGTCGTCTCTACGAGGTCAAGGACCGCGGAGGTGATTACACCAAGACAGCCATCCCGGTGAGCCAGACCCGTGCAGCCACGGGTCTCCATACCGACTCAAGCGCCCTTGATGTTCTTCCAGATTTAGTCGGCCTGATCTGCATCCGACCTGCGCCAAAAGGTGGATCTTCACGAATCACATGCGCTGTTCGAGCTTACGAAAAACTTCAGCAACTCGATGCGCAACACCTGGCTTTACTCGAACAACCGCACCTGAGAGATATCGCCACACCAGGCGCCGACCAAAACCAACGGTTGAGAAACCAGTTTCCGATTTTCAATCAGCACCCGGATCGAGGCTTGATCTGTCGTTACATGCGATTCTGGATCGAGAAGGGCTACGAAAAAGCAGAAGTCCCTGTACCGGAAGGCTTACCAGCAGCTCTGGATCTTCTCGATCAGTGCCTGGAAGAAGACGATGCTGTCGCCAATTTCCTGCTCACCCGTGGTGAAATGTTATGGGTCGACAACTGCACGACTCTTCATGACCGAACCGCATATGAAGATGACCCTTCGGCTCCTCGACTCCTCCTGAGGCAATGGGTCAAATACACCGGCTGACTCTGATTTCGGATCATTTTTCTGGTCGAACATCCCTCAGTCAGTTCTGATCGCAAGCTCCCGTTGTCATGGCACGTTGGTGTAACCAGTCCCAGAACCCAGCGCGAAGGGTCAATGCCTTGCGCATGCCCTTGCGAAGGTCAGCCCGTCCCGCCTCGGTTCCGGCATAATGACGCGAAATCTCCATCAAGGTCTCCTGATGGTGATCATCCACTGCCGCATGAAGTGGGAAGAAGACTGTCTCGGATGGATCAACCGCCAGCACTTCCAGCGCAGGAAGAAAATGCTGGTACATGGTACTGACGACATTTTCAGTGCCCAGACCGATCGCCCCAAGAGCCTCGGCAGTGGATCCACCGGAAAGAACTGCAAGAAACATCTCTCGCCAGCAGATCACTTCTATCGAGTCTGTATCGTGGCCAGAGTTTTCAACTCCTGCGACTCGACAGAAACGACGAAATAACAACGGGTGTGGAACTCCGTCGACCCATTCCTTCTCAACACCGATTTCCGCCAGCTCTTCGAGTTCATCCGATTCGTAAATCCCAGCTTCCTCGGTAAGGTTTTCCATCAGAGCCGCTCGATGTTCTGGAAGCTCCAGGCGACCGATAACCGTGGTTAGATAGCGCGGGAAATGTGCCGAATAACCATGATAATGACGAGCGAAATCAGCAAGAGCCCACTGCATGTCAGGTAGAGTCCTGTCACGGAGCGCCAAAAGATATGGATGATGGACCGCACGATGGGAAGTTCCTTCTATAGCCAACTTCGCCAAAAAATCATCGGTTTCTAGTTCGGCTCCATCCTCAACATGGACTCGTCGACGATCTTCGATCGCTCTGACAAATTCCATCAAGAGCATTGGATCCGAACTCAATTCCCGCAGTAAATCAGGCCGGTCGACTTTCCACAGCACGCAGCCTGATCGCGTTCGAACAC
>JBBWWC010000234.1:0-4236 GCA_050256555.1 Planctomycetota bacterium
AAGAAGAGCAACTCTTTTATATAACGGATATGCAGAACAGGTTGCGGGTCTCTATACCGGAAAAGAAATCTAGATCCGGTAGTTGCTCGTCAACTAAGGGGTTTCTGGCCATAGTTCATCGACCAGGTCTGCGATGGCAGCGGCGTTATTGTCTCCGATAACTCTATCGGCAACTTCCTTCAGTTCTTCCATTGCGTTGCCCATTGCAATGCCCAGGCCTGCAGCTTCGACCATCGGAATATCATTAGGTGCGTCGCCAACAGCAACGCATCGTTGCGGTGAGATCCCCATTTTTTCTTGAAGGAATCGCAACGCTTCATTTTTCCCTTCGCAGAGCGGTTGTACATCGACGACCTGAAGAGGACTGTCTCGATGAGACGGAAGAAGATTGAGCGGGAACCAGGTCAGGTATGCTTCTATTGGTGAGAGCGCTCGAACTTTGCAAGCAAAGCTTTCGGTGTCATGGTGGCGATCGGAAAAGAGCGAGAGGCGAATCGGGCGTTCGATACGCATTTGTGATGGAGATACGATTTCGATGTTCTTCATATCGTGGAGGGCGTACTGGAGCGCTTCATTGCGTGGAGAGAGGGCCCTTTTTGATCCTGCGCACATGACTACAGGGAGTAGATCTTCTGTTTCAGCGTAGTTGAGCAAACATTCCAGGTGATCAATGTTCAGATTTCTTTCTTCGATGAGGCGATCTTCTTTTGGACACCAGATGGCTGCTCCGTTGTAGATGACTGTCGGATTGAGAATGCCAAGAGCCTCGATGACGGGCTTTGCAGATTGCTCCGAGCGGCCGGTTGCAATCATGACATGAATACCTTCATTGGAGATTCTCTGGAGAGCTCTGGTATTTCTGGCGGGGATCTCTCCACTGTCTTCAAGAAGTGTCCCGTCAAGGTCAAGAATAAGAGCATCATAAGGACGCATGAGAACTCCATTGAAATCGGCGGCCATACAGTCGAGTTGATCCAGATTGTGATGGTGGGGTTGATGATCGATCGGAGCAAGTAGACCGGAGAAATGGTTTGGAGTTGAGCTCGACTGGAATAAAATCCTCTTGTCGGTAATAGGCCACTTGAGTAAAAGGCTGTGCGAGCCATCGAGCCCATATTGTGTCAGGCTGAGCTTGCAGGAAGGTATAACCCAGATGACGAGTCACGCAGAAAATGGATTGAAAGTAGCTTCGGTATCAGTCGGTAAGGGCCAAATAGCCTGGAGAATCGATTTCCCACCGGTTTGCAGAAAAGATGCGAGATTGACAGGCCAATGGGATTCGATGGAAGAAGCTCTGAGTGTTCTCAAGAAGTGGAGCAGTAGGGAATCTGTAGATCCTCAGACCGCTGATCTGGCCGACGAGCATTGCCCTGAGATCGCCTGGGAAGAAGGCGAATAGTCGGTTTTGTAGGTCCGCAGCTTTTCTGTAGCGCTGGACAGTGAAATTTCCTCATCGTCGCCGCTCAAATGTGCTTAAAAATGCTAATCAGGCCATATATGGCAAGTTTAGCAGTTTTTCTGATTCCCCCCACTTTGGTGGGCTGCACGTGAGACCGATGGTAGCCTAGTTTCCATCATTACTCGTTTATCTGGCCGTTACTCTGGATTTCGAAAAGGAGAGGTATGGCTACCTTGAATTGCTTCAAGATCGAACCACGGGAGACGGTTTTTCGTCCCAGCGCAGAAATTTTGCGTGAGTTGACATCTGGAATGCCTAATGCGTGTCATACAGGGTTCGATAATTATAATGTTCACACCAGGGTCGATTCTCGCTCGAAGAAGTCCACTTATGTCATCGATGATGATCCGTCTCGACACAGTGATCAGTGTATTACCCGTAAAGAGGGGGATCGCCTCGCAGCACTTCAAGATGAGTTTATCAAAGATGCCGAGATGATCTGTATTGATGGCTACATCGGAAATCATCCTGAATTGAGGACTTCTGCGCGTTTGTGGATGGAGAAAAAATACGCAAATATCGCTGCGATGCAGAATCTTCTTTACTATCCATTAGATGGTAATGAGGGCACTCAATGGGAGCCAGAATTGACGGTTGTTTATACCCCCAGTGTTATAGCGGAAGGGTATCCTGACGATCGTTGCATTTCCGTTGACCTCGAGGCCGGTTTGACTCGTGTGATGAATTCGGACTACTTTGGCGAATCGAAAAAAGGTGGCCTTCGTATGTGGAATTCGAAGGTCTACGACCAGGGCGGGTTGGCGCTTCATGCCGGTTGCAAGATGATTCCGGTTGGAGATGAGCAAAAAACAGCTTTGATCGTCGGATTGAGTGGCACCGGAAAGACAACCACCACATTTACACGACAGAATGGTTCGGGCCCGGTTCAGGATGACTTTGTTGGGTTGATGCCCGATGGAACCATCCAGGCGACAGAGAATGGCTGCTTCGCAAAGACTTTCGCTCTTTCAGTCGAAGATGAACCAACCATCCATGCTGCCGTGTGCCGCGGTGAATCGTATCTTGAAAATGTTGCGCAGCAGGATTCTGGCGAAGTCGATTTCTTTGATGAGTCATACACTCAAAATGGCCGAGCTGTGATTCGTATGGATGATATCTCAGGCGCCATTGATGCACGTGAAATTCCTAAAGCTGATTTCCTTCTGATTTTGAACCGTAACGAAAATATTATTCCAGGTGTTTGCAAGCTCGATGCGAAGCAAGCGGCAGCTTACTTCATGTTGGGTGAGACCCAGGGAACTAGCGCCGGTGGCAAAGACGAAGCCGGTAAGTTCCTTCGTGTACCCGGTACCAATCCGTTTTTCCCACTGCTTCATTCACAGCAAGGAAACCGTTTCCTTGAACTCCTCAGGAGCCACCCGATGGAAGTGTTCTTGATGAATACTGGTCGAGTTGGCGGACCCGATGGCGATGATCGGTCACAGAAGGTCAAGATTCGGCATTCTAGCGCCATCGTGAAGGGGATTGCCGAGGCGACCATCTGCTGGGAAGAGGATCCCGATTTTGGTTATCAGGTAGCAACAGAAGTTCCTGGAATTCAAGCGGAAGATCGTGGAATTCTACAGCCTCGATTCCTGTATCATGATCAAGGTCGTGGTGAAGAGTACATGGCTCACGTCGAGAGGATTCGCCAGGAGCGGATCGATTACGTGAACTCTTTCCCAGGCCTGGATAACGAGATCATCGCCGCTCTCGAAGGTTAGTGGCGTGGGAAGAGGTCCTCATCGTTGAGCCCCTCGCCAACGGCTTTGCTGTCCTGCTGAGCGTTTTGTATGCCATCATCCTTACTGGTGAGCGTCGTGCGCTGATCGGAAAGGCACGAGGTGCAGATGTCATCGGCATCTGGATCCTGGCGACTACCTCCTTACATTTACTCGCTTTGATTTTGCGTGGTGTAGAGATAGGAGCCTGCCCGGTGGTCAGCCCCTGGGAAGCCTTCTCATTGCTGGCCTGGTGTGTGGCAGTTATGCAGGTCTTATTGGTGAAGGTTTCTGGCGATCGTTCCACTTTAATTTACAGCTTCTCGATGGTTTTTGTTCTGCAACTGGGAAGTACAAGTTTTAGTCTGGGATTGTCTGAAGATGTTCAGCAGGCAGTCGATTCACTGACGTCTGTTCATGCCTTTTCAGCTCTTCTTGGAGTCGCAGGAATTGCGATTGCCGGTATTCATGGCGTGCTGTGGTTGTTGTTACGACATTCCATCAAGAAAGGCCGATTCGGCTTCTTGTTCCAGAGACTTTCATCGCTCGAAGAGATTTCAACGCTGAATAGAATTTCTGTCGGGATTGCTGCAGTGGCTCTCACTTTGACTCTCTTGACTTCGTTCTTTTTGAAACCAACATTTCCTGAGCTGCTGAATCCAGAGGTGGTAGTGACTCTGGTCTTGTGGTTCTTATTCGGGCTGCTGGCAATCATTCCGCGTTCCACTCGATCTGTGTTGGCCACCAGGGCCTGGCTTTCATGCCTCGGATTTTGTGGGGTTCTGTTCATTATTGGGTGGATTGCTATTTACGGATTTCATGCAGCATGAAAATTAATTGCCTGGCCTTAGATCATAAAATTCTCCCGATTGAGATTCGAGAGAAGATCGCTTTTTCGAAGGATGAAGCGATTGAATTTCTACGTAGATTTGAATCTCGATATCAGATTAAAGATGTGTTGCTGTTGTCGACCTGCAATCGAACTGAACTTTATATTCTGGCAAAAAATGGGCTCGTAGGTTTTGAGATTCTGGATTCGATATTGAAGAGCTGGCA
>JBBWWC010000235.1:0-4829 GCA_050256555.1 Planctomycetota bacterium
ACCAGGAAAAGGTCGGGTTGTCCGTGTCGAGTTGCGACTGGGTGGTGTGCCAGAATGGCCAGAGGATATAAGAATCCTGCTCCCGTAATTTTCCGTCGCTGGTGAAGCCCTGATTTCGTGAATAGAACGGGAATATCCGGAAACCCTGACGCAGTGGCCCTTCCTCGATCTCGACAAAAGGAAATAGCCAGTAGGTCGAGATTTGATCTCGATCTTGTAGTCGGGCCCATAACGGAAACAGTGAGAAATCGATTCTGTCTTTTCCCAGTATTCCTTTGAGAGTTCCGCCGATGGGTGGGAATGCAAAATAATCGCCTTCTTTTTCATCGGAGCCCCACAAGAAAAAAGGCAAGAAGAAACCATCGGTGTCTTTGGTGCCATCGAGATGTGTGTAAGACATTCGGTGATAAAAAGGAATCAACCATGTTTTTCGAGCCCGTGGATCGGTCCGGTCGCGAAAGAGTGGATAGAGGACTCTTACTTCTTCTGTAGTGGGGGTCTTGCTCTGGGAAAAGAAAGGCCAGATGTGGTGAGACTCACGAACTTCACCATTCGGAAGTTGCTCAGTTCGCTCGATGTAGAAGGGTGGAACCCCTCGATCAGAATCGATGGGAGTGACGCATCCACAGCACAGAAAGAAGAGTAGTAAAAAAGGATGAATTCTCATCTGCCGAGCCTGACCGGCAGCAGTAAATCAGGTGAGCAGCCTTCCCAGATCCGATCCAGATTTTTGTGAAGAACCATTCCTGGGGTTAGTCCTAAATATTTGGTTGCGCCCCGTCCCGTGTCATCGTCGGTGACGGCGATGCCAATTCGCATCCGCATTCCAGGCCAGGGGACGGAATTTAGTTCTTCTCGTTGCTCAGCGATGGAGGTCCATGGAATGGTCATTTCGTAAACTGCTCCGGTGCCATCCGCTCGACGTACAACAATGTGGTCCCCTTCCGGTTTTTCCTCTTCTTCTTCCTCGAATGGTGGAGGCGCTTCTCCCGCCTCTTCTGCTGCACCTTCTTCGGGTACTGGCTGAGGTCGTGGCGGAACAAAGGCCAGCGTCAGAACCTGGTCATCGCTGCGAGGGCGGATTCCTCCATCTCCCTTGGTGTCGAGGAGCAGGATCAAGCAATCACCGATCCAGCTTTTTGCATCTCTCTGGTGTGTCGTGACGTTATCGTCATCGATATCGACCGAGATATGGAGTCCTTCTTCTGACCAACCAAGAAAAACCCTGCCAGAGAGGTCGGCTAGGTCGCGCCAGGGGATTCTTGGCTCTCCCGGTCCCTGGATCCCTCTGACATGGCGAGGAAGGGTGAGAGGGATCCCACGGGTCGCATTCCAGGGTTCTTCGAGAGATCCATCGATGATCGGAGCCACCCGCATTTTAGGAATTTCGTGATCTTTTTGTGGGGCCATCGCAAGTTGTCGTTCCGCACCCTCCAGTAGCCAGCTGGCGATCGCTCTTTGGTGGGGATCGATTTCGAGATTGGTGATTGTATTTTCCAGTAAATCGACGGCGAGCTGCGATTCTTGCATTTCCAGGAGCCTGATCGCTTCTTGTTGCCAGTTATTGGACTTGAGCATTGATTGCCAAGCTGAGAGTTCGTTTTTTCGTGGTGTTATGGAGCGAAAGCCTGCCGCCCCTCGGGAAGAAACCGTCAGCAAGGTTTCCCCGATTACGGATGCATGATGGAGTCGACCCAGAGATTTTATATGATCGGAAACCGCTTTGATCCCCTGTCGTGATGTAAGAGGCGTTCCAGTAGAGCGATCAAGTATCACGACTTCTGCGCGCAGTCGATCTGCGACGACCACCCAGTCTCCTTGCGGACGTAGTTCGACAGAGTCATAAGCGGGGGCTAGTTGGTGTGTCCACTCCAGTTCGGCAGTAGGGATCTCTTGTAGCGATAGGGCAATGGTTGAACGTAATTTCAGAATGACACGGTTCTGGAAATCACCGCAAACGAGTAGTAATTCTTCTCCATCGATCGAGAGAGAAGTGATTCGTCGACGATCCTGTGGAAGTTTTCGCTGCCAACCGATCTTTCCCGTGTCCATGTCGATTCCAAGAAGACTGGGTCGGTCAGCGGTCCAGAACAGCTCACAGACCAGCTGATCTTGTTGCGGAGAGATGTGGAGTTCAGAGAGAATGTGAGGAAGATCTGTTTCCCAAAGCAGCGATCCGTCATCCCGATAGCGCCGAACACTGCCGCGTTCGAGTGACACGATGAATCCGCCGGGGACCAGTATTGGTACCGAGGCGAGCGCTCCATCTTGTTGTTCAAGAACAAGTTCCTGGATGATTTGCCCGTTATTGAGTGAGAGAACCTCAACTTTATCGGGTACAGAATAGCCGATGATCAGACGTTGCTCCTGGATTATTGGATCGTCGAATAGCGGACCTCTTCGCCTCTGTTGCCAGATTTGGTGACCATTTGTGGCATCGAGTGCGGTGATTTCCTCATCCTCAGTGACAAGGATGACAAAGCCAGCTGCTGCGCACGACTGTTCGATTCGGATCTCTTGGTCAGGGATTTCTTGTTCAGCAGGCATCCTGTGATTCCAGATGGGGATACCGTCTTCCAGCCGTAATTTCCAGATCTGGTTTCGATCGTGGAAAATGACTCCGGAATCATCGAAAGTGAGCGGTCGCGAGGGGAGATCCCTTCGAGTCAAGATGATGCCATCTCGCACCTCGACAGGATCTCTTCCCAGATCTGTTTCCCACAGAAGAATTCCATTGGTGGAGTCGAGCATTTGTGCTGATTCAGATGTCAGAATCAAAACTCGAGGATCATCACCATAGTTTTCAGTGGTACTTAGCGGAACGATTTCAGTGGATCGTGTTTGGTCCAGTTCGAGCCGCCCGGCCCATGCTCGTTGAAGTGGTAAGCCCGGATGATTTTTTTGATCCTGGGGGAGTTTTGAAATCTCGGCTCGAAGTTCCTGTAGTCGTTGGCCCAAGGTGGTTTCTCGCTCGATCCCATCGACAATCTGAGTCATGACACGATTTCCATGCATCGCGTTGAGACTTTCGATTTCGGAGAGGGCTTCCGTCAATCGCCCTTGCTCCCGAAGCACTTCAGATCTTCGAAGTTTTCCGACCAAGGCTTCGTCTGTATTTGGCTCACGGACGATGAGGAGATCGATCTGGCGAAGACATCGATCCAGATCTCCGACACGATAATAAGATTCTGCAGCGGCAAGACGAGCCTGCCTTCCGGTCGGGCAGCCGGGTCTCATGCGCGCCAGGGATTGCCAGCCTGCAGGAGAAGATGACGGATTTAGATCTTTCGCATCTCGCTGTGCTCTGGCCTCTCGTTGGGCAATCCGCTCTTTACCTCCGGACATCTGGTCCAGTTCCAGCAAAAGGTGGGTTAACGCCATCCCTGCGGGAACCCAGCTTTTCTGGAGTGACTCAACCCTGGTGTTTTCGAGGGAACGTGGAGATTCATTCAAAAGTAAGGTGCAGATCATCGTAGCGCATTGTAGAGCTCCGATTTTTTGCGAATACACGGCGCGTTTCCAGCCCAGGGTTATTCGATCTTCAGGTCGCAGATGAGCAGCGATCAGGGCGGTTTCGAGGGTGACTCTTTCGATCTCGGAAAACACCACATCGGAACGCTCTAGCTGGAGTTCTACAGTTCGACGAAGGGCTTTTTGCAGTGGCGTATTTCCAGATAGATCCAGCAGCTCAGTGGGATCGAGTTGCCCTGCGATGATATTTTTCCAGGGAGCAATGTTATCGATTTTGGTCTCGATCAAGAATTGGATATCGCTTTCCGATCGAGTCAGTAGTCCATCTTTCAGGACCATGATTTCATCGGCGGGCAAACCCATGCCTTGAATCGTTGCCAGTTTTCCATCTTCTCGGTAGGAAAGGATGGCGTCACCGGCACTGACCCACCATCCTTGTCCTTTTGCAGCAATGACATCAGTGTTTTGCCCGACGAGAGTCTCGGGAAGTTGGTTTCTCCAGAGGAATCTGGGAGTTCCATCCGCCGGACAACTCCAGCATAAAAGTTCGTTTCCCTCGATCACCAGTAACGAATCTCCGCTCTCAGAGAGGGCCCAGTCCTGCGCCGATCGAATCGGTATGGTTTCCAGTATCTGCCCATCTCTTTCCGACAGAATCGTGATCCCTGGTGCCCCGGGTGGCAGCAGGAAGAGGCGAGAACCATTTCTGTGAAGAGGTGGTCCGCCTGGCGGATTCTGGATCAGGTGATGGCGAAGACCAAAGCGGCTCGGCCCACTTAAATCCTGCAACCATTCGATGGCTCCATCGGAGGTTCGAAGAGTGACGATGGTTCCACGTCCAGTGGCCCAGTGGATGCGGCCAGTTCCAGCAACCACGGGAGCGGGAGCTGCCCCAAGGGCTAGCCAGGTGGCACCGGTAGATTCTCCGAGATGACGGACCCAGCCGATGCGACCGCTTTCATCGATGTAACTGGCGAAAGCTTCGAGCCGATGCCCCTGGTTTTCAACCGCAACCACGATGACTCCACCGGGAACGATACAGGGGGCAGATAATGCACGGATCGCTTGTGGTTTTTCTTCGACTCCCAGAATCTGATCAATGTCGACACTCCAGAGCTGATTCCCGGTGACTCCGTCGAGTGCCTCGATCTTGTTGCCCATGCTGGCAATGATCTTCGTGCCAAGTCGAACCGGTTTGAAAATCGTTCGTGGGAGCGATTCCCTGTCCTGTTCTGGCACTACTCGGCGCCACAGTTCTTCGGTGGAGGACAGATCGATGGCGCGAATCTCTTTAGGGAATTGGATCCACAGATAAGAACCATCAGAGATAGCGGAAGTTCGGCCGGCTGTCGATCGCC
>JBBWWC010000236.1:0-2043 GCA_050256555.1 Planctomycetota bacterium
GAGACCGATATGTCGGCCGAGTTGCCGGAAAAAGCTCGCCAGGCGATTGAAGGGCGAATCCCCGCTGGTCGGCCAGGAACTGCCGAAGAAGTGGCAGGAGCGGTATTATTCCTGGCCAGCGATGCGGCCAGTTACGTCACCGGAGAGGTGATTCGGGTGGATGGCGGCCTCGCTTGTTAACAGCTTCGATCTTATTTCATACTGGACGATTCTGTGCAGTTGCATAGAATCGTGACGATTACAGGAATTCACTCCCTGGCCACTGTAGCTGGCGAGCTGGGTTCCAGGCAAACTTGGAAAACTTCCGATCACAAGAAGGTGATCGGCCCGTCAAAAGGAGGAACTCGATGAGCGTCGGAGATCAGGTCAAGGACATCATCGCAGACAAGCTCGATGTGGCCAGAGATAAGGTCAAGGATGAAGCGGTTTTGCAGACCGATCTCGGGGCTGATAGCCTCGATATTGTCGAGTTGTTGATGAATCTTGAGGATAAGTTTGACATCAAGATTCCAGATGAAGATGCAGAGAATTTGAAAACCGTGGGAGATGCGATCTCCTACATTGACGGACATATCGTCAAGGAGTGATCGACTCTTTCGGAGGAACTTCACGATGAGCAGGCGAAGGGTCGTTATTACCGGTATCGGTGTCGTCTCACCGATCGGGCATGATCTGTCGACCTTCTGGAACGGCATCCTGGAAAGTCGGAATGGGGTTGGCCCCATCACGCTTTTCGATGCTTCCGAGTTCAAGACTCGCTTTGCCATGGAGGTCGCTGATTTCGATCCGACGGTACGGATCGAACGGAAGATGATGCGTCAGCTCGATCGGTTTGCCCAGTTTGCGCTGGTCGCCGCTGCCGAGGCGATGGAGGACAGTGCTCTCGATCCTTCCGCAGATCCGACTCGCTACGGAGTCATCACTGGCTCCGGGATCGGTGGACTCGGCGAGATTGAAGCACAGCATGACAATTTCAGAGACCGCGGTCCGAGCAGGATTTCTCCCTATTTTGTACCGAAGATGATGATGAATGCGGCTTCTGGACAGATTGCCATTCAGCATGGTCTACAAGGCTCTAATTTCGCCACTGTATCTGCGTGTGCTTCGAGTCAACATGCTCTCGGAGTCGCATTGGGATCTATTGTTGCTGATCGTTGTGATGCGGTTCTTGCCGGCGGAAGTGAAGCTGCGATCACCCCACTGGGAGTTGGCGGATTCTGTTCGCTGAAGGCGATGTCGGTTCGTAATGACGATCCCACCACAGCGATGCGCCCGTTTCAGGCCAGTCGTGATGGTTTTGTCATGGGCGAAGGTGGAGCTATCTTCGTTTTCGAGGAGCTGGAGCACGCCAGGAGTCGTGGAGCGAAGATTTACTGCGAGGTGCTGGGATTCGGGAGTACCGATGATGCCCATCACATCACGGCACCGGACCCGGATTCAAAGATGGCGGTCGAGGCGATGAGATCAGCGGTTAAACAAGCCGGCAAAAATCTCGAAGACGTCAACTATATCAATGCCCATGGTACCTCCACACCTCTCAACGATGTGATGGAGATGGGTGCGATCCGTCAGTTGTTTGGAAGCCATGCCGACCATTTGATGGTGAGCTCGACCAAGTCACAGGTCGGGCACTTGTTGGGTGCTTCCGGGGCTGTCGAGCTGGCGGCCGTGGCGGTGGGGATTCGTGAAGGTGTGGTACCAGCAACTATCAATCAGGTCGATCCTGATCCAGATTGTGATCTCGATTCGGTTCCTGATGAACCCAGAGAAGCGCAGATCGATGTGGCTCTTTCGAACTCCTTTGGATTCGGCGGGCATGATGCATGTCTCTGTGTTGGGCGATTCAAAGACTGACTAGGATTCATTTTTTATTAGGCAATGAACACTTGCGGAAGGAACTCTCGATATGAATGCCTCAGGGAATACCGTTCTGATTTCTGATCCTTTACCGGCGGCAACCAAGGAAATCCTCGAAGCTGCAGGTTTACAGGTCCTCGAAGGTGCAGATCATGTGCCAGCGGGCCTTGGCTCTATCGCCGGCTG
>JBBWWC010000237.1:0-6084 GCA_050256555.1 Planctomycetota bacterium
TTCCAGGGAATACGTTTTCCCTCCAGGTGTACTTCAAAGACCTTCTTTTTTTCACTGAAGTTTTGCATCCAGACTTTCAGTTCATCCCCGGGCGCACTGAATCCCCAGTCATATAGGTGATCCATTTCGAAGAAAGGAGAGACGTGAAAAGATTTTTTGAAGCGGGTGTGGGTCAGAGAATCCGACGTTTTTTTGCCGCGTTGATCCGTCACATATGCGTGACGCTCGTTCCATGGGGTGTTGTTGATTTCAGAAAGTACGGCTTCGAGAGCTTCTCCATCTTCACTGAAACAGTAATAGAACGAAACGGGGTTGAATACGTAACCAAAATATCTCGGATGTGTTAACAGGTACACAGGTCCTTTTGGACGGTAATCCAGCTCTGTTTCGACTTTGTCGAGCACTGCTTCCTTCAGTGGTGTTGCAGGGTTTCCGAAATAATCTTTACGACGGAATGAAACCACATTTGCGCGTTCGTTTGACCAGAGCCACTTATCCGAAAAGATCTCGGGGATTTCATCGAGGTTGAGATAGAGATGGTAGATCGAATACTTGAACCGATGTCGTTTCGGTACAAAACGATCATGTTCGACATGGCCGATATAGATGGCGCTTGAAAAACTTTTTTCGCCATTCATTCGGTGATCTCCTGCAGTTTCCTGCCGAACTTTTTCGCCACTTCAAGAGCACTGTTTACGCCATCTTCGTGGAACCCATTACCCCAGTAGGCACCGCAGAAGTGAACTCCATTTTTCCCATCAATTTCCTGATGTCTAGATTGAGCCTCAAGAGCGTGCTGATCGAACAGGGGGTGATGATATTCCATCTCCTGGATGATACTGGAGCGATCGATACGCTCATTCTGATTGAGGGTTACGATGTACTCTTCTGGGGCCTGAGTGAACCCCTGGAGGCAATTCATCCAGTAGCTGACATTGAGATGGTTGGATCCCGGTTCAGACAATGCAACATTCCATGCGGCCCAGGCTTTGTACGTGGATGGTAACAAGCTTGTATCTCGATGCAGTGTGGTTGGATTGCTGGAGAAACGAAACTTGCCGAGTATCTCTCGTTCGGCCGGGTTGGCGTCCTTTAACATCCTGAGCGATTGATCGCCATGACAGGCGAGGATGACTCGATCAAAGGCAAGTTGTTCGCCATGGCCGGTTTTGACCACGACTTCGTTTCCCTTTCGATGGACCGAGAGGATCGGGCTGTTGAGATAGATGCGATCTTTGAAGGGTTTTATTAGTGGAGCTATGTAAGAGCGCGAGCCGCCAACCACGGTTTTCCACATCGGACGATCATTGATCTGCAAGAAACCATGGTTATTAAAAAATCGAACCAATGAGAGCAATGGGTACTCGCGGATCATATCGATGGGGGTGGACCAGACTGCTGCAGCCATTGGGATCAAATGATCCTCGATGAAGCTTTTCGAATAGCGATTTTTCACTAGCCAGTCACCGAGCGTTTCAGTTGAATCTGGATGTTCGAGGATTTTTGGAGCTTGTTTATAGAACTTTAAAATTCCAAAAATCATTTTCCAGAATCGTGGTCGGAAGATGTTTTCGGGTTGAGCAAGAAGCCCAGGTACATCTTCGGCATTGTATTCGTATCCAGAACTTTTACAGGAGACACTGAACGACATCTTCGAATCACGAGTTTTGACATTTAGCCGCCGAAAAATTTCGATTAGATTTGGATACGTTTTTTCATTGAAGACGATGAATCCAGTATCGACAGCCCGGGTTTTACTTCGTTCTTCAACATCGATGGTGTGAGTGTGTCCTCCGATGTAGTCAGCCGCTTCAAAAACGGTTAGATCGTGATCACGACACAGGAGGCGAGCACTGACGAGGCCTGCGATTCCGGTACCAACTATGGCGATTCTCATGAGACCTGTGACGACTCCCGGACTCCCTCCGGGATCGGTTTTAAACCCTTGATCAGGCCTACACATGAGCCGAGCCAGAGGATGTAATAGGTGATGTCAAATTCCCACCAGAAGAAGCCCTGTCGTGCAGTGTGCTGATAATGGTGGTGGTTGTTATGCCAGCCTTCTCCGAGGGTCAAGAGAGCCAGGATAAAGTTGTTACGGCTGTCATCGTTGGTTTTATAACGAATTTTCCCCCACCGATGAGCCAGCGAGTTAATAGTGAAAGTTCCATGCCAGAGCAATACGGTGGAAACGAACCCGCCCCATATCAAGATCTGCAATCCGTTGGTTCCGGTTGCTGGCACCCAGGTTTCAAGGCCCCAGCCAACGAGGTAGCAGAAACCCCAGTAAAGTAGCGGGATGACGTAATCATAACGATCCAGGAATCGGAGCTCGGGATATCGGTTCAGATCTTTGACCAGATGATTTCGCGTTGTGAAATTCACATCGGCGAGAAACCACAATACATGACTCCACCAGAAGCCATCCTGGCGTGGAGAATGTGTGTCGTCCGGTGTATCGCTGTGCTGATGATGATGTCTGTGATGAGAAGCCCACCAGATGGGGCCGCGTTGAGCTGCACTGGCGCCTAATAAAGCTCCGAGGAATTGGACGGTACGTGAAGTTTGAAAGGCGCGGTGTGAAAAGTAGCGATGGTAGAATCCGGTGATTCCAAACATACGGATGTAGTAGAAGAGGATGCAGGTCACAATTGCAGCAGGACTGACGCCTACCCAGAAAAGAGCAATAAGAGCGAGGTGGCTCAGCCAGAATGGGCTGATACGTAACCAATCGATGTGGCGAGGCGTTTCGGTAGATTTCGCTTCGAATTCGGAGTTATCCAAGATGGTTCGAAATACACCGGTCATCTTTTTCTGTGAAGGTGTTTCAATCGACACGCTATGACTCCTAGGGCCGGGTTTTCAGCAGGTGATGCGAAACGCCCCACTGCTTCCCTTCTTCATACCCGAAAAGTTCAGAGCAGGCGATGAAGAAGAGCCTCCATCGGTGGAACCATGTGCTGGCAATTCTGGAGTCATAGGTCTCAGATAAGATCGGAAGAATATCTCCTTTTCGTTCATTGATATTTCTCAGCCACGCATCTGCAGTTAATTGATAATGTTGCCCGCCAACGAAGCATGACTGCTCCAGTTCAAAAGGCGTATCCAGGTGATCAAAAATGTTGTGACTGGGCATCATTCCTCCGGTGAAGAAATGCCGTGCCATCCAGTCATCGGGGCCATTGATTTCAAACGGATAGGCAAAGATGCGGTGACTGAATACGTGCAGGAAGATTTTCCCATTTTCTGCCATTACCGGTCGGATTCTGGTGAGTAGCTCTTCCCAGTTTCGCATGTGCTCAAACATTTCGACGGAAACTACCCGGTCGAAAGTTCCTGTGGGATGAAATTGATTCATATCACAGGTGAGAACTTCAAGATTGGAGAGGCCCTCTTTTCGGGCGAGATCAGTGATGTGAAGTCGTTGAGAGTTCGAATTGCTAACCGAAAGAATCTTGGAGTTAGGGTATTGGCGCGCCAACCAGAGAGACAGGGACCCCCAGCCGCAGCCTAGTTCCAGGATCTTCTGCCCATCGCGGATTTGGGCACGTTGACAGGTGATCGCCAGCATTTCAGCTTCGGCGTGCTCCAGATCCAATTCTGGGTGCGAAAAATAACAGCTGGAATATTTCCGATGGGGACCGAGAACCATGTCGAAGAATTCCGCTGGGATTTCATAGTGTTGCTGGTTGGGTACCTGCGGAACTTCAGCAATGGCTGCTTTACGCATGGAGGCGACAAATCGTCCGACAGATTTGGCATGGTTTCCAGCGGCTTCTTTGATCGAATCTTGTAATGTCTGGCGGACTCTCTTACGGATGCCATGCCGTAGCAATTTTTCCGGGATCCAGCCGTTTTCAGCAAACTTGATAGCGCCGATCATTTTTATTGATCTCCTCCAAAGGAAACTTAGCGTGGGTGTTATGGCGCAGATCATATGTATCTAGATCAGATGCTCAAGCGAACACGAACAGACTGTAGAAATCGATTCGGATTCAACTCGACGTTGGCGTAAGAAATCTCCAAGATGAGACATCTTGCGACTATACTGCTGTCCCTCGCAGTATTTTATTGGAAGGGCTCATGAATCTTCGAAACCTCGAATCGTTACTGATTTTCCAGGTCGGCTGGTGGTGTGCTGTTGGAGGTGCAGGAGCTGGCTATCCAGTGGGAGCGACCGTTGGTGTGACCGCTCTGGTCCTGCTCGGGTGGCTGATCGATCGAAAAGCGAGCGAGATTCGCATTGGACTGGCGGCATTACTGTTGGGATTCTTGGCCGATGGAACACTGCTGAGACTGGATATCTACGAATTCCCGCCAAACGCTCAATTGGGAATATTGAACGGCTTGCCACCAGTCTGGATGGCAATGTTATGGCCTCTTCTGGTTCGAACACTGGAAGCGGACAAATGTCTTGGGTGGTTACAGAACAGATATTTTCTCGCAGTGATTCTGGGGGTGGTCAGCGGACCGCTAGCGTACTGGGGAGGCGAATCACTTGGGGCTTTAACCTTCACTCTCGATTCTACAAAGACAATGATCTTGGTGGGCTTGATGTGGGGATTCGCTTTGCCAGGATTGTTGCTCATACGGAGATTTTTCGAGACCGGATCTGGCCGCATGGAAGCGGACGATTGAAGGAAGAAGAATGGCGATGGACTTGAATTGGTGGCAATCAGCGGTCCTGGGCTGGTTTGTAGTGGCCATAGTGATGCATCTTCTCTGGATGTGGCAGACCAGAAGTGGCCGTGCGGGTTTCGTCGATGTCGCCTGGTCGATCGGTACTGCGCTGATGGGCGGGTTCTTTTGTTTGGTTGGATCTGGTCATCCGCAGCGGCGAATCTTGCTGGCGATATTGATCGGACTCTGGGGTTTTCGGCTCACCGTGCATCTGTGGAAGCGGCTCTCGCGTGAGGGTGAAGATGGTCGATACGAGAGCTATCGTCGGGAAAAGGGCCAGAAGGCCGCGGATCGCTTCTATCTGATTTTCTTTCAGATGCAGGCGGTTTTTGCACTCATCTTTGCGAGTCCGATTCTTGTTGCTGCTCATACTCCTGCGATCTCGACATTGAATCTTTTTGACGGCATCGGAGTGGCCATCTGGATTCTGGCTCTGTGTGGTGAGTCTTTGGCCGACCTCCAGCTGGAAAGATTTCGTTCAGATCCACGCAATAAGGGCGAAGTTTGTCGTGTTGGTCTTTGGAGCTGGTCTCGACATCCAAACTATTTTTTCGAATGGTTGCACTGGTTTACATATGTGCTGATTGGATGGCATGGAGCGTGGGGCTCCCTGGCATTGATCGGCCCTGTTGCGATGCTTTTGTTTCTTTTTCGATTTACAGGAATCCCAATTACTGAAAAACAAGCTTTACGTAGTCGAGGCGAGAAATATCGGGAATATCAACGAGAAGTGAGCGTCTTTTTCCCGTGGCCACCGAGAAAGAAAGAAGCCGGAATTTCTCAGGAGTGACCTCGATCAGTCCAGCAGTATCGGTGATACTCGTTTGCTGGAGGACATCGTGAAATTTGCAAATAGTTATCTTATTACTGTTCTAATTCTGCTGATCAGTGGTTGCAGCAGTGGTGGTGGAAGTAGCACACCCGAGTCAGTGATTGCTCCTTGCGATCTGATCTATCCCATCAATCAGGTTGTTGCTCTGTGCGGGATTCCTATCGTGGTACAGGTTCCGGCTGTGCAATGTGGCACGGTCACAGACTGGAGTGTCTCTCCTGCACTGCCCGAAGGACTTGTCCTCGATTTTCTGGATGGCTCCATCTCAGGCACCGCTGTTGTTGCTGGTTCTGATCAGTTTTACGCCGTGACAGCGAGCAACGAGGGAGGCTCGAGCAGCTTTTCCATCCAGATAACAATTGGATCTCCTTCAGTTGCCCCAACTGGTTTGGCTTATCCCCTCGATTTGATCATCGTTGCGGCCAACGTCCCACTCGAGGCGCAGGTTCCCACGGTTGATTGCGGCGATGTCACTACCTGGGAGATCACTCCGTCTCTTCCTGCAGGTCTTGTCTTTGATGTGACGAGTGGGATTATTTCAGGGACTGCCTTGGACAATGGGTACAATGCCG
>JBBWWC010000238.1:0-6707 GCA_050256555.1 Planctomycetota bacterium
CGAGGGCCGTAATCGTAACGGAAGTAGTTCCGTTATCGAAAAATGTGCCCGATTGATGGGAAGAGGTAACAGTATCAATACCGCAATTGTCTGAAGTATTAGGGCCGGTCCAGATGACGACAGCACCACAAAGATCTGGATCATTGCCCAACGAAATCGATGCCGGAGCTGATATGAACTGAGGTAGTTGCTGATCTTCAACAGTAATGCTAAAGGTTTCAGTAACAACAAGACCACTGGAATCATTTACAGTGTATGAAACGACTGTTGTTCCAAGAGGAAAAGAATCACCACTTGTATGACTGGAGAGAAAAGAAGCAATCGAACAATCGTCTTCTGCAGTTGGTTCCGTCCACTCGACTACAGCAGAACATAAACCTTGCTCTGCTGCGATTGTCACATTTCCTGGTAAATCGACGATCTCTGGGAAATGATTATCTAAAACTTCTACGACGAATTCTTGCTGAGTGACGTTTCCACTGACGTCCATAACGGAGTACGTCACAGTGGTTGACCCAACAGGAAATGTTGAGCCCGGCGCATGGGAACTTGTCAGAGAGAAGATTCCACAATTGTCGAGAGGCGTGGGCAAATTCCAGCTTACCTGTGCTTCGCAACTGTCGATCGGCGCAGTTACAGAAACCAATGGCTGAAGATTAGTCAATTCCGGGAACTCTTCATCATTCACGAGAATGGTGAACATCGATTCCGAAATGTTGCCAGATACGTCAGTTGCCGTATACCGAACGATCGTCAGACCCGGGGTAAAGAAATCGCCTGGCTCGTGTGTCGATACCAGGGAATCAAGACCACAATCATCAATAGCCTGAGGAGCATCCCATGTAATATTTACGCCGCAAACTCCGGCAGCTGCTATCGCCAAAATTGGATCTGGCATGTTACTGATCACAGGGTGGAATGGATCCGCATCTACTTGGCAATCATCTGGAATACCATCAATGTTGCAGTCCAGAGAGAATCCATTCGAAATGTCGCAATCATCAGGAACACCATTTAAATTGCAGTCGAGTAAAGAACCATCGGAAATTTGGCATTCATCAGGAATGTCATTTCCATCGCAATCTTGTTTTGTTCCGTCGTCCAATTCACAAGAATCTGGAATTCTATTGAGGTTACAATCCAACTCAAGTCCTTGAGTTACATCACAAACATCATTTTCAAGATTTAAATTGCAGTCTGTAAACGATGAAACCCAAATCGCTTTTCCATAATCTTCACCTGAGCAACCGACCAGAAGAAATGGTAACTCACACGAGATCGAAGTTCCAAATCGTTCGCCGTTGCTCTGATCATTGAGGGAAAGAAGATTTTGTACCTGATTCCAGGAGCCATTTTCCTGACGGTAGATACAAATATTACCCTGATCATCGCCTGCTATTGGACTACTGATGACAACAGTACGAACATCAAGAGCGACTCCACTTCCGTACAATCCCATTTCTTCATTAATCGAGGGAGAGAATCTCTGTGGATTGACCCACATCGACGAAAGTCTATCGTAAAGATAAGCCGCTCCTTGATCTGAATCTTCTCCTGGAGCACCAACTATCAGATGCTCCTGATTCATATCCAATGATGTTCCGTACTCACCAAAAGGCTGTGGTATAGCTGGTGATTTAGTCGCTGATTCCATCCAAAGCCCTGCTGCATCTTCAAAGATGATCACAGCACCTGAATTGGTACTACCACCAGAATCTCTTCCAGGAGCACCAGTAGCAATTTTGCCATTGTAGGATTTGACGGAAAAACCAACTCCATCGCCGGGTTCTCCGTTACTTGCCTCGAGCTTTTGCTCTAGAAGCCACATGTTCGAAGTCATCGAGAATACATATACGGCACCGGCACCAGTTCCTGTCCCGGACATCGTCGCACCAACAATGAGTTTTCCATTGTCAATATCAACTGAACTTCCAAAGGACCAACCAGGCTGTGCGTCAAATGCAGTAACAGTACCTTCGTAATTCCACCAACCGTCGCCGATTCTCCTGTAAAGGAAAACGGTCCCGCGGCCGACAAACTTTCCTGGTGCTCCTACTGCAACAAGATCTTCATCAACTGCAACCGCAGCGCCGAATTTATCCCCAATTCCAGCTGCGATTCCGAAGATCTTCATCTCTTCGATCCACTGCGTACCCACTCGGCGGAAGATGTTTGCTGATCCTGTATCAGTTCCCATCAAGTCATCTAGTGGGGCACCAACAACGGAAAATTCTTCAGTTGAATCCAGCGCAGATCCAAATCCTTGCCCGAATGCGAGGCCAAGACCGATGAGATCTTCTGTACCAGGAATACATTCGTCAGGGATTCCGTCTAAATTGCAATCTTCGCTGGTCAGTAACTCGATATCGCATTCATCGGGAATCTGGTTCCCGTTGCAATCATCGCTATTACCTAAATCAAGATCACATTGATCATTGACACCATTTTGATTGCAATCAACGGTAGGTTGGCACTGGGCAGCCAGGTCGGGAGAGACCAGAACTACTCCTAAAAACACTGCAGTAATCAGACTGGCGAGTCGGGGAAACATCGCACCTCCAAGATGGAGAACTCATGAGTTGTCGTTTGTGCCTGCCTTCTTCATTAAATGAATCGAAAACAGGCGTGGGCTTTTAATGTTAATGATTCTCTGGTGCCTGGATTTCCAGGCACCAGAGATCAGCTTTGTATTTTCAAGGGCAAATCGGGTAAGAATCGCAACCGATACTTACGCCATCTGGATCAATCCCGCAGCTTCCGTACGGAGCCGCAGGTGGTGGTGTTGCAAGGAACAAGTGAGTCAGAAGGTAAACGGCATCGCTTATATCCAGACTCTCGTCATTATTGCAATCTCCAGAATCCATGCATTCCGGTGCAGGACCGGTTCCAATCACATATTGAAGAATGTAGATCGGATCGGTTACGTCTACGGTACCAGTAGTGTTTGCGTCACCACGCTGGAACTGTTGCTCACACTCATCTGGTGTTCCGTTTTCATTCGTGTCTGAACTTCCACCAGAGCTAATGTCGCAATCATCAGGTGTTCCATTTCCGTTGCAATCATCCTCACACTCGTCAGGAATACCGTTCCCATTGCAATCTTCTGCCGAACCACTAGCAATCTCACAAACATCCGGCTGCTCATTTCCATTACAGTCTGTTTCATCAACTGTTACTGTTATCGATTGAGTTGCAGTATTTTCATTTCCATGGATATCTATGATTGTCCACGTAACAACACTCGTACCGAGCTCGTAAACCCCAGAGGCGTTTCCTGTGCCGGTGTAATCATTAGTGATGCTATCGACACTGCAGTTATCTGCTCCGACTGGTTCAGGGACTACAACATTCGCATTACAAGTATCAGCCGCAGCTTCCACTGAAATGTCTCCAGAAGTCTGGACTGTTGGCTCTTCCACATCGTGAACAGTAGCGGTAAAGGAAGAAGTAACGCTGTTTCCGGAAGAATCGGTCACCATAACTGTGATTTCGGTAGTACCGACCGGGAAGAAATCACCAGACTCGCTACTGACTTCGATCGTTTCACCTTCGCAGTTATCTTGTGAACCAGGTGCGTTCCACTCAATATTTGCACCGCAAGCACCAGTATCATTCGCAACAGAGATATTCTCTGGCATGTCCAAAATCATCGGATCTTCATTATCAGATACTGACACCACGAATGATCCAGCACTCTGATTTCCATATTGATCTTCGGCCAGGACTATTACTGTCGTGTCACCTAACGGGAATGACGTACCCGAGGAATGGCTAACTTGTAGATCGACAAGATCACAGTTGTCATGGGCGCCCGGCGCAGACCATGTCGCTGTACCAGTACATTGACCATGATCGGTATCGACGGCGATGTCCACTGGGACATTAAGCAGTTCCGGTGTTTCGTTATCTTCAACAGTGACATCGAATTGAGCCAGTGTACGATTTCCTGCTTCGTCTGTTGCGGCAAGTGTCACAGGGGTCGTTCCGACCGGGAAATATGTTCCTGGCAGATGAGTTTCTTCGTAACCAACAACCGAACAGTTATCCAAAGCCATGGCTTGTTGCCATGTAACAACAGCACCGCACATTCCCGAGTCATTGGACACGGTGATGTTTGAAGGAACATTCAGGATTACTGGGTATTCTGTATCGACAACTAAAACAGAGAAACTAGAAGTCTGCTTGTTTCCATGAATATCAGTCGCTACATAAACCACTTCCGTGGCGCCAACTGCAAAGAGGCCGCCATTGCCGTGTGACGATTCGAGGGTCGAAAGACCGCAATTGTCACTGCCCGAAGGCTCTGTCCATGAAACATTCGCGCCACATTGGCCCGGATCTGTTTCGACTTCAAGATTGTTTGGAGTTCCATTGATCTGTGGAAGTTCTATATCAGTAACGAAAACTGTAAATGTCGCCTTATTCGAATTTCCATAGATATCAGTGGCTGTAAGAACAACTTCAGTGCTACCCACTTCAAAGAAATCTCCGCTTGAGTAATTAGACTCCATAGAGGCTATTGCGCAGTTGTCGCTAGAAGACCAGTCAGGCCATTCGACTTGTGCACCACATTGACCTGGAGAACTAGACTCTTGTTGGTCTTCCGGAACATTCGTCAACGCAGGATCTTCAAAGTCGTTGACTGTTATCGTGAAGAAAGCAGTAGTTGTATTACCTGCTGAATCTGTTGCCGTAATACCTACAGTCGTCGTTCCAACCGGGAATATGTCCCCAGAAGAATGGGACTCATCGAAAAACAACACTGAACAATTATCGGTGGCAACAGCACTTTGCCACTCCACCGAAGATCCACAGATTCCATCGTCACTTCCTACGGAGATGACCCCTGGAACTTCAAGGATTTCCGGGAATTCATCGTCGACAACAACGATCGTGAAACTACTAGAATGATGATTCCCGTGAACATCGAGGGCTGTGTACGTAACTTCCGACAATCCAACAGGGAATGTATCTCCCGGAAGGTGCGAGGAAGTAAACTCATCTATTCCGCAGTTGTCTGAAGCTGTGGGATCAGCCCAAGAAGCTGTAGCCGAACAAACACCAGGTTCAGAACTGTACTGAAGATCCTGTGGTAATCCTGATATTTCCGGATTCTCCTGATCATTGATCGTCACCAGGAAGGACTGACTCGCGGAATTCCCATGGATATCAGTTGTCGTCAGAGTTACTTCAGTGGTTCCAACTTCAAAGAAATCGCCACTAGTATGGGTGGTTTCAGTTGACTGGATTCCACAGTTATCAGTTGTCGTAGGTTCTGCCCAAGTGACTAACGCCCCACACGAACCAGTATCAGTATTCTGATCGATATCGCCAGAAAGGCCGATGATTTGTGGGTATTCCTGATCTTCCACTGTAACGATAAACGACTCAGTCCAAGCGTTGCCGTGAATGTCTGTCACGGTGTAGGAAACTTCTGTCTCTCCTACTGGAAGAGCGGTCCCACTAACAATATTAGTTTCAAGACTTTCAACACCACAGTTATCAACGGTCTCAGGATCACTCCAACCAGCAACACCTTCGCAAAGTCCTGGCTCTGTCGGAATCGTGATCCGATCAGGCAAATCAATGATTTGTGGGTATTCGACGTCCGTGACTGTCACAAAGAAGTTTGTCGTTAGAGCATTATCATGAATGTCAATTGCGGTGTAACTAACTTCCGTTGTTCCTACTGGGAAGGTTGCACCTGGCTGATGGGAAGAGCTAACACTGGCTATTCCACAATTGTCAGTCACAGTTGGCTGATCCCAATCGACAACAGCAGAGCAATCGAGGAGATCAGAATCGTAATCCAAAGCAGCAGGCAAGCCGGAGATCGCTGGATCTTCAGTATCTTCAACCGTTACCAAGAAAGCAGCGGATGAAATGTTGTTATGGATATCCACAGCGGTCATTGTGACTACAGTGGTTCCAATGTCGAAGATGCTGCCGCTCTCATGACTTAAAACAAAAGTAGCTATGCCACAATTATCTTCCGCTGTAGGTGCACTCCAAGTAATTGAAGCCCCACAAACTCCTACATCGCTTCCAGAAATAACATCTACTGGAACATTGAGTATTTGAGGAACTTCTTGATCAACAACAGTGACAATGAACTGCGTCGTCTGCAGATTCTCATGAATATCCTCAGCAACAACCGTTACTGTCGTATCTCCTACGGGGAACTGTTCTCCAGAATCATGGTCCAGCGAGATGCTTTCAATCCCACAGTTGTCGACTGCTAGAGGATCAGACCACAGCACTGCGGCACTACAAAGCCCCGTCTCGCTGTTGACCGTTACTCGCTCCGGTAAATCTACAAACTCTGGATTTTCATCATCCGTGATGGTAATCACAAAATCACCAACGGTTACGTTGTTGTGTATATCCACAGTTGTGTATGTAACAATTGTGTCACCAACCGGGAATATTTCGCCAGAATGGTGATCCGACACGAGACTTTCAATCCCACAATTATCAGTGCTTTCAACTTCAATCCAATTGACAACTGCCGAACAGGCTCCTTCTTCAGCGGTCATGGAAATATCACCAGACAAGCCAACAAGAGCAGGGTGCTCATCATCGCTCACTGTTACTGAGAATGTTCCACTGGAAGAATTTCCATGGATATCCGTGGCCGTGTAGGTGACATCCGTCGAACCAACATCGAAGAATTCGTCCGGGTTGCGATTCGAATCAAGGCTCACTTC
>JBBWWC010000239.1:0-2998 GCA_050256555.1 Planctomycetota bacterium
GTCGACCGCGGTGACATCGACGAGGTAGTCGAATCCTTGCTGATTACGGAAGTTCTCCAGCAGGGCTCGATGGTTGGGAGCATTGCAGCTGAGTTGCATTTGTCCCTGATGTTCGAGGGTGTTGATCACCATCGCTTGCAGTGCTGGCGGAAGTGCTGCGATTAGTGGGTTCGTATCGGACATATTAACTTCCGTGCTTTCCACTATCGAAACGCTCTTCGCCGACCAGCTTTTGCACTTCGAAGACTGCATCGAGCAAGGATTCAGGTCGGGGGGGGCAGCCAGGAACGTAAACATCGACAGGGATGAATTGATCGACTCCCTGGATCAGCGTGTAGGTGTCAAAGACACCACCGCAGGAGGCGCAGGCTCCCATCGAGATGACCCATTTGGGTTCAGGCATTTGGCGGTAGATCTTTTGTAGTACCGGCATCATCTTGATGGAGATGCGACCACTGACGATCAGGAGATCAGCCTGTCTTGGTGAAAAGCGAACCACTTCAGCACCGAAACGGGAAATGTCATAGCGACCCGAGAAGGTCGCCATCATTTCGATGGCACAACAGGCCGTACCAAAGGGCATCGGCCAGAGCGCATTTTTCCGGCCCCAGTTGACGATGCTATTGACGGTAGTGGTCAGGAAACCTTCACCGCCAAGGAGATTCTCTAGTCCCATTCGAGAGCTCCTCTCTTCCACAGGTAGATTAATCCACCGGATAATACAAAAAGGAACACTCCCATTTCTGCGAGTCCGACGACTCCCAGTTGCTGGTAGACCACTGCATAAGGGAGAAGGAATACAGTTTCGATGTCAAACAAGATGAACAAGATGGCCACCAGGTAGAACTTGACGGTGAATGGTTCCCGAGCGCTGTCGAGCAACGGAACACCGCACTCGTAGATGGTTTCCTTCTGAGCGTCACGTCGCCGTGGACCGAGAAGTTCAGAAAGAAGTAACAACACGATACCTACAATGATGGCAACGCCTGCGAACACCCCGATGGCGAGCAGGTCAGCGCTACCACTGGCGGCAACGTAATGCAGTTCTCTCCCGATGGAGAAATTCGGAATAAAGGCATCTAACACAAAATCCTCCCTCTACGATTACAACTTGAGAAGAGGCTTCTTCACCAGTTGCAGGTCGGGGAGCGAGGGAATTTCTTCCCATTCGCCGTGAGCCAAGATTCTATTCCAGATGGCCAACGGGGAAAGAGAACTCGACGGAATTCAGCCAAGGAAGATGGGAAGTTTGGCCGATCAGCGGAATCAGGATCGGACCGATCCTGGCAGCAGTTCCATCAGATGCTGGATGGAGCTGATCGGAATCGGACCCACGGGGGCGATGTTCCAGCCCAGAGGGGCTAGTTCTTGTAAATCAGATGGGTCGTCGATCAGGCTCTCCTGAAGGGCGCTGAGGATCTCTAAAGAGCGATCCAGGCACTCTTCTTCCGCCAGAGCGACCAGTTCTTGTTCGAGAAAATCGGGTATTTTAACCCCGAGATAGCGCAGGAAAGCCAGATTCCGGTGCCGTCGGACCGGGCAAAGGCTGACCAGGATGGGACAGTGGGAGGCCGCCGATCGCCGTTTCGCCAGGTCCTTGCGAAGATCGATGATTTCTGCCGGATCAAAGACGATTTGGGTTGTGAAGAAATCGGCGCCATGAAGAGCTTTTTGCTCCATGCGAACCGATTCTGGAATCGGACTGCCTTCTCGGCCGGGAATACAGATGTTGCCAATTTTGAGCTGTTTTGGCTGAAAATCGGCTCGAATGGCTGCATTGGCCTCTGCCACGGTCGGGCCGGGCCATGTTTTTCGATCATGGGGAGCCCCGACCAGAACCACGTTGTGGATTCCATAGCCAGCGACGGTTTCACGGATCCAGTCGATCAGCGCCGGAATCGGTTCGAAGGCGACCACGTGGTTGATGATGACCGGGAGTCCCAGTTCATCCTGAATCCGGCGACCGAGTTCGCGTGGTTGCATTCGCGGTGAGAAGTTGCGCTGTCGAACTCCACGATCATTCCGGTTTTCTTCGTCGTGGATCTCCGGGATGTTGATGGCGTCAAAGTGGCCATCGCCAATCAGGCGCCGGACCCTTGCCAGTCTCCTGTGGAGACCTTCCAGGCCACTCTCAAGAGTCGGTGGAACCACTTCGAGAACAGTGGATCCAGCAGGTTCCCAGACCATTACATTTCCCCCTGTTGCGTGCTTTTACCACTGATACCGGTTGGAGTTCAGGATCGAGCCGCTTCGTAGCGTTCGGAAACAACATTCCAATCAACAACGGACCAGAATGCTGAGATGTAATCGGGTCGACGGTTCTGGTAATTGAGATAGTAGGCGTGCTCCCAGACATCCAGTCCGAGTAATGGTACGCCGGCGCAATCAGCAATACCCGACATCAAGGGATTGTCTTGGTTGGCCGAGGAGCAAGCGCACAGGACTCCAGCGTCATTCAGGCAAAGCCACGCCCAGCCACTGCCGAAGCGCGTCTTGGCGGCATTGGCGAAGGCTTCCTGGAATCCTTCAAAATTGCCGAAGCTACTATCGATGGCGGCAGCGAGATCACCGGTCGGAGCTCCGCCACCGGTCGGGCTGATGGACTTCCAGAACATGTCGTGATTGAAGTGGCCGCCGCCATTATTACGGACAGCGCCTCGAATCGATTCAGGGACTTCCTGGATGTTGCGGCACAGATCAGCAATGTCGCAGGCCAGAAGCGTTTGATTGTCTGCCAGCGCGGCATTGAGATTGCCGACGTAGGTGGCGTGATGCTTGCCATGATGGATCTCCATGGTGCGTGCATCGATATGGGGTTCGAGAGCATCGAACGAGTAGTTGAGTTCAGGTAACTGGAAAGCCATCGGTTCTCCTTTGGGAAAGTTGTGATTCCGACAGTGGAGAGGGAGATACCCTCTCGGTGTTCATGGACGAAGACTAAGCGGAGGATAGGGCTGGATCAATATGCATCCCGGAATCGTTGGTTGATCTGTGGCCG
>JBBWWC010000240.1:0-9495 GCA_050256555.1 Planctomycetota bacterium
CGATGGCGATGGAGTAGAGCGAAGAAGCACACGCAGCATCGAGAGTGGATGCGCCTCCGCGTAATCGAAGGGCTCGTTGCAGCGCAGCAGCAGGAAGAGAAGCATCATGGCGATCGAGGGGATGACAGCTAGGCGTGCCACGAGGACGTCGATCTTCGCGTCCGATGGTTTCCAGTACCAGTTCCTCGATGGTGTCCCCGATGATGGATTCTGCGGTGGCAGAGGTGGAATCGGTAGGTAGTAATAACTGCCCAAGAATCACTCGTGTTCGATCGGGATCAAGATCTTTGGCGACAGATCCTGCGGCCTCTACACCAGCGATAACCGCCAGTTGTACCGAAGGATCGAGAGATTGAAGTAGCAACTCATCGAGATCCCCGATGGGGCCTTCTGGGGTCTCGATGAAGCAACCCCGCTCGGAACGTACCCGGTCGAAGCGCGGTTCTGCTCCTGCCAGAGCCATCTGAGCGGGTAGCGTCCAGCGGCCATCAGGGACCGGACGCGAAGTGTCTCGCGCATCTCGAATCACCTGCCAGAAAGATCCGGGGGTCGGAGCATCCGGGAATCGTAGCCCAAATCCAACCACCGCAATCGGCTTCAAGAACTGGCCTCCTCCGGTAAGCGATCTTGCTGGAAAGCACTTTCCAGAGACGTATCGATGATGACGGCTGCACCTTCCATGGTGAGCGCTGGTAATCCCGAACGATTTAGAATTTCGACTCGGGCCCGAGCGATGGCACCTTCCGTTTCAACGATATGTATTCGTGTTTCAAGAAGACCTGAATCGAGATTTTTATGGCAACGGAGTGTGTCGATGGCGCAGGGCAAACACGGTGTTTTACGTTGGTTGCGACTCCATAAGATCAGAGCCTGGAAAACAGCATCGATGCGAAGCGGATCGAGTAGCCAGTTGTGTCGCAGGGGCGACTTGAACCATGCGCCTGGTGCTTTAGCACCATCTGCACGATAAGAGATTCCATCGGTGGTGATTTCCGACACCTTCTGAATGCACTGGAAGGTAGACCCATGAAAAAGATTTTGGTGATACCGAGGATCGTCATCCTCGGTATACGTTGGCGCAATCAGATTTGAACGTGATTGGATTTTCTCTCCCAGTAGAACTTCAGCACGAGCATGTATACGTTCGGGTTGAAGGTCAGATCGGATTTCAACGGGAACCCTGAGAAGCTGATCTTCAGTAGTCGGTGTGCCAGTATAGAGAGAAACCCGTTGATCCTGGTCGCCATCGAGAATCACTCCCTTGAGAACCGAGAAATGATCAATTCCATGGAGCTCGAGCCCTGGATGACGATGGATTACAGCCGTGGCGCACCATTCAAGTAGCAGCGCTGCCGGAACGACGGCTCTACCGCCGAGGATGTGATGACGTAATGGCGGGATCTGGTCGATCGAGATTCCGACTGAAGCACCTTGTTCTACCGCTGCAGGTTCTGCTGGTGCCGGTTCGGTCTCGACTTCAATGTCAGTAGTTCGATGTGGTTGTGGGAGTTCACAGAAACGTTTCAATGAAGATTCGGCTGAATCGAGAGACGCCAAGATGATGCACAAAGGTGAACCAGGAGTTTCCATCGTCTTGAGGAACAGCTTCGCACCCTGTCGAAGCGGAATCAGGTCGACCCCCTCTTCATGAAACATTTTTCTCAACCCATCGTGGACCATGCCACCATCCCAGGGGCCCCAACCGATACTACGAACGTTACATTCAGGCCGACGATGCTTTTCGATCTGAGCCATCCGGTTCAGTACTTCATTGGCTGCTGCGTAATCACTTTGTCCCTTACGTCCGAGCCTTGCTGTGGTCGATGAAAAGAAGGAGATGAATTCAAGTTCATCATCTCGGCAGATGGAGAGCAGGTGACGGGCAGGTTCGACCTTGGTACTCCAGACATTTTGGAACTGCTCGTCGCTCTTTTCGACGATCCAGCCATCTGCGAGTACTCCAGCGCCATGAATGATGCCACGCACGGGGCCATGAATCTCCCGGGCTGCATCGATGGACTTCTCCAGCGCATATCGGTCACGGACATCTAACGATTGATACTGAACGGTGGCGCCTAGTTCCTGGAGAGAAACGATTCGTTTTGCGATTTCTCTGGATCTTCGAATCGTATCGGCTTCGGATCGAACCATTGCTGGTGTTACTGCGGTAGTATTTTTTGCAAAGAGAACTTGTTCGAGTTCTTGATCAGGAACATTTCTGGCCCAGTCTGGTTCGGAGGCGGGATCGGGAGTTCGTCCCAAGAGCAGAAGGTGTGGTTGATATTTCCGTGACAGTTCATCGACACAGGCGGCAGTGACGCCACGTGCACCGCCGGTGACAACAACCAAACCTGAACTGTGGTGATCTGTCTGAGGTAGGAGCGGTTGCGGATTTTGACCGGTTTCGTTGGAAAGTTCGAGAACGATACGTTGCCCTGGCGATAAACCGACTTCAAGACCCTCGCCGACCAACAATTCTTCGACCAGTTCTCCTGCGGCCTCTTCGATGGAGTGGAAGTCTGGAGCCAGGTCGATGGCGCGCAGAGCGATCTCCGGCCATTCACGTGCTGCGCATTTCGCCAGCCCAGCCATTGCTGCTACGGTCGGATCGGCGGAGACGGTTTTTACAGAGCCGCAACCAAAATGGCCGTCAAACCTCTGAACCATGGCCACCAGTGGTAGCGAATCGGTTTTGAGATTTTTTAATGAGTTGCCGACCATTCGTAGCCAGCCGAAAGCATCCAGTACAGCACGATCTGACTGCGACGTAGAGTCGAGAACGACCAGCAAGCCGCCGAGTTGTCGATGTTTTGCAGACGTTTCGAAATTCTGGATGGTGTCGAGGCCATGTAGTTGAGCATCGAGGCCAGCACTTCGTAGATGAGAAACGAGAGTTTCTCCGAGTTGAAGATTATTACTGATCACCAAAAATGGCAGTCCATTACCTGGAATGTAACGTGAAAGCCTTGCTGTTCTTGGCTGAGAGATGGCGACAGGGATCGCTTCAATGATTTCAGCACTGGTTTCTTGAATCTCTGTTGTTACGACATCTTCCGGTGATTCTTGATCAAGATTGGATTGGGAAGTGTCATTCTGCTGCTCGACCCCGGTGGCAACTTTCTTGTTCTCGCTAACTTGTTCGACTGTTGATGCACCATACCAATCGACGATGGATTGGATGGTCCGCAGGGTACCGAGCAGTTCTGGTGGGATGGGCGACAGATCGGGCCTTTTTTCGCGAAGAGCGGAGAGGATCTCGACTCTCTTGATGCTATCGATTCCCAGATCGGCTTCGAGATCCAGATCGGTACCGATGGCGGATTCTGGATATCCGGTTTTCAGAGCCACGACTTCCACGATGGTTGGCGACAAATTTCCAACGGTGGTGGTCTCGCCGGGTTCATCCGGATCGGATACGGGTGCCGTGCTCTGCTGAACGTTATACCAGTCGACGATGGAGGAGATGCTGCGAAGTGTTCCGAGTAATTCCGGTGGAATGGCGGAGAGATCAGGGCGCTTTTCTCGGAGAGCAGAGAGAATCTCGACTCTCTTGATACTGTCGATTCCAAGATCAGCTTCTAGATCCAGGTCGGTGCCGATGGCGTGCTCCGGATAACCGGTTTTTGTCGCAACCACTTCGACAATTGTATTGGTGAGATCTGGGTCGGTAGGGGCGGCTTTTGGACTGGAAACAACCACAGTAGAAATTTCTGGACTGGAAACTTCCTGACTGAAAACTTCCTGATTTTGATCGGGAACGGTGGTGTTTTGATCTTGATACCAGTCAGCGATCGCTTCGATGGTTCGAAGGGTGCCGAGCATTTCGGGTGGTATCGCTGGAAGTTGTGGTTCTCTTTCACGAAGCGCTGAGAGGATCTCGACTCTCTTGATACTGTCGATTCCTAGATCGGCTTCCAGATCCAGTTCGAGGCCAATGGCGGTTACCGGATAGCCCGTTTTTTCAGCGACCACTTCCTGGATCACAGTTAGCAGGGAATCGTTGGCCTCGGGTTCAGCCACTGGAATCGAAGTTTCAGACCGGAGTTTTGTTTGAGGGCTATTCTCTTGATACCAGTCAGAGATGGCATCGATGGTGCGAAGGGTTCCGAGCATTTCCGGAGGAATCGCAGGAAGTTGTGGTTCTCTTTCACGAAGTGCCGAGAGGATCTCGACCCGTTTGATACTGTCGATACCGAGATCGGCTTCCAGATCGAGATGGGGCCCCACTGCGGATTCTGGATAGCCAGTTTTCTCGGCGACCACCGTTACGATGGTTGCCACTAGCTCCAGAGAGCGGGAAGGGACGGGTTGTGGATTCTCGACCGCAGGGGAAGCAGATGAAGCAGGTGAAGTCGTAGTGATTTCTTCAGTCGCAGTGATTTCTTGAGTCGCAGTGATTTCTTGAGTCGCAATCGGCTCTTGCCCTGCGACCAGTTTCTTGCCGTGATCGACTGAATCATGGCCTCGATCCGACAGGCTCTTTTCGAGCATATCTTCGGCAAGTTTCTGGGACTCATTGAGTTTTTGTTGAGCATCCAGAGCTGTTTCTATCGCCGCCATTAAAGACTCCTGGGAATCAAGAAGACCGCTGGATTCCCCCTGGGGTACAGCTGCGGTTGGCACGTCAGGAATGATTTCTCTCGACACTGGAATCGGATCAGCTGGAACCGGATGTGGCAGCGGATTTGGACTCTGCTGGGTCTTGGGGCCGGCCGCCACTTCACCGGGTTGGAGATTGGCTCCCTTGATCATCACTACCATCGAATCGTCTTGCGCTTCTGTCGTACCCTCGCTTCTTGGATCCCATTGGCATAGATCGACGGGATGTCCGAGCACTGCGACTCGCGCAATGGCTCGGGCCAGATCTGAGCCATCTGTTTTTGCACCGTCGGTGGCAATGGCGACCGAGTCGGGGGAACAACTTTCGAGGGTCTTTCGTACCAATCCGGTCAGAACCTGTCCTGGTCCGACTTCGAGGAATGTCGAGGCTCCGAGTTTGACCATCTCCTGAATCATGTCGAGAAACAGAACCGGGCGAGCGATTTGGTGAGCCAGTAATGATCGAGCGGCCTCTTCGTCGGTCGGATATTCTCGTCCCGTGCTGTTGGCCAGGATCGGAGCATTACTCGGATAGAATCGTGCTTTCTGTAGAACTTGCTGGAAGGGTTCCGCTGCCGAGGCGATCTCCGATGAGTGGAACGCTGCAGCCACGGGAAGTTTTCGATTCCGGATTCCTCTCTGATCGAGTAATCCCATCGCATCCGAGATGGCCGAATCAGAACCGGAAAGAACGGCTTGCTGGGGAGCATTTCTGTTAGCGACCACCAACCGTGGGCAGTTTTCCGCAACAAACCGGTCGAGTTCTTCGATGGGGAGCGCTACTGCAAGCATTGACCCAGCATCAGTTCCACCGGCCTGTGACATCAATCGACCACGGAAATTGGCCAGTTGATGGAAGTCGGTTTCTCGTAATCGGCCCGAAGCGGTCAAGGCGGTCAGTTCGCCGAAAGAATGTCCACCGAACATGTCTCCGCGAATACCGAACTGATTCAGCACCTTGTAGAGTCCGAGACTGACTGCGCCGATGGCTGGCTGAGCGACATCAGTACGTCTCAGTGCTTGTTCTCTGGTGGGTTCAGAAGGATCCCACTCTCGTGGAGGCCAGATCTGATGGGCAAGACGAGCGGATCCCTGTTCGTTCCAGAATGCTTGTTCTGCATCATCGACGACCTGAAGCATCTCCGGAAAACGACAGCAAGAGGTTCGTAACATGTCGACCTTTTGCGAACCCTGACCCGGGAAGATGATGGCGAGTGAACCTTTACACTGGCCACTGGCTCGGTCCACTCCTGCAGGTAGATTCCAGCTCGATTGTTTCTCTTCCTCGATACCTCGTATGGCTTCATCAAGAAGATCGCTGATGGAATCACGCTGGCCCTGAGTGATGGTCAGGCGATGTTCATCATTATGACGGAAGCGAGCTCGACTTTTTCGTGCGAGAGAATCGAGTTCAAGTTCTTTGGATTCGCCAGAGGTGATCGCTCTCGCTTGTTCCAGCTGATGTTTTAATTTCTGGGTTGTTGCGGCCGAGAAAGCAAAGAGACGAGCTGTGCCTTGCCAGTCCGTCTCGGTTCGACCAGGAGAGTTCTCTTCTAGCACTGCATGGAAGTTGCTTCCGCCAAATCCAAACGAAGAAACCGCTGCTCGTCGTGGAGAGTTGGGTTTTCGGATCCACGGTCGAGGAGTCGATTCGATGTGGAAAGGCGAGGAATCTTTTCGTAGATCTTGAAGGGGCTCTCTGATTTTAATGCTCGGAGGCTGGACCTTGTGATGGAGTGCCAGTACCGCTTTGATCAATCCAGCAGCACCGGATGCGGCTTTGGTGTGACCAATCTGAGATTTGATCGATCCCAGGGCACAGCCGGCAGCTTCTGCGCCGGCTCTGGAATAGACATCCTGTAATGCTTGCAGCTCAGTAGCATCCCCGACAGAAGTACCGGTTCCATGAGCCTCGACCAGCTCGATAGAGGCGGGCGACACATCGGCCAGCTGATACGCATCTTGGAGGGCTCTTTGCTGGCCTGATGCCGTTGGAGCATAGATGGCAGCTCCTTTTCCATCGCTGGATGTTCCGATGGAAAGAAGACGTGCATAGATTCGATCCCCATCACGAACTGCATCCGAGAGACGCTTGAGAACTACGATTCCAATACCTTCGCCGAGGATGGTGCCATCTCCATCACGATCAAAGGGGCGCGAGTCTCCGGTCGGAGAGAGTGCCGGAGTTTTTGAGAAACACATGTACATGAAGATGTCATTGAAAGTATCAACACCGCCGGTGACGACCATGTCGCTACGGCCACTCTGTAGTTCCAGTGCAGAAAGATGGAGTGCTGCCAGCGATGAAGCACATGCGGCATCGGTAACACAATTGGTACCGTGCAAATCAAGCCGATTGGCGATTCTGCCTGCCACGACATTTCCGAGTAGTCCTGGAAATGAGTTCTCTTGCCAGGGGACATAGGAATCGGAGATCTTTCCGACCACTTTCGCAGCAGTTTCCTCGTCGACCCCAGAGTCTCGCAAAGCTTTCCACCAGCGAGGATGGCCGAGCCGTGCCCCGAGTGGCACGACAAGTTCTAACGCGCCAGTGACTCCAAGAATCACGGAAGCGCGTGAACGGTCAAATGTCCGCTGTGGATCGTAACCTGCATCGAGGAGTGCCTGTCGGGCGGCGACCAGTGACAGAAGTTGCGAGGTGTCGGTCGCTTCCAGGTCACGCGGAGTGATTCCGAATTCGAGCGGTTTGAAGGGGACCGGCGTGAGAAATCCACCCCGTCGACCATAGGTCCTGTCCGGAGATGTTTGATCTTCATCGTGATAGTCGGCTGGATCCCAGTAGCCGTCTGGAACTTCTTCGATGAGATCCTTACCGTCACGGATGTTTGCCCAGTAGGAGTTTCGGTCATCGGAACCTGGAAACAGGCAACCAAGACCGATGATGGCGATGGGATCATGTTTCATGGGGGATGGATTCTTTTGTATTGGGTTCATGGTGTGGTCCTGAGAAGTGTCGATGCTGGGCCCTGAATTTTCCTGGGAGCAGGATCAAGAGCCATGTTGGAGACAGAGACTCCCTGGCGACGTAGATTCTCCCTACGAGTTGAGAGCGCCGCACCGTGCATCAATGCGCGCGAAACATCTGCGATGCGGCGTGCAGATGGATCTTCGAGCCATGTGCCTTTTGTCCATTCGTTGAAGGCTCCCATGGCAGGACCGCACCACACCTGGTAATCGAGTTGACGATCTGGATTTCCCGAGTTGGCCCAATCCGATGATTTTCCAAGGTACCACCGAAAAATGAGTGCCATGCGGTGATGCGGATCACTGATGGCTTTCTCGATCTGGGCCGGCTCACGTTCGTTGAAAAATGTTTTTGTTTGGCTCCACACCTCCTCGAGAGGCATGAGGAAGATTTCTTTTTCGAGTCGAGATTTTTCGGTGGTCGGAATTTCTTCGATCGACGAGTAGTTTCGATATAACTCGAGCAGTCGCTTCGCCCGGGGACCGAAGAGGGTTCCCCTTCGCATCACCTGGAGATGGACACCGAGTTCGAACATATCAGAGGCGGGTGCCATGATGACATCGGCGGGCCCTACATCTTTCAACATCTGGCGCACTTGATCACAGGATCCGGATTCTACACAGCCTTGATGGACCGAACCAATCACCACGTAATCGGCACCGAGGGCAAAAGCTGCGGCGATGGCATCGGGAGTTCCCAGTCCTCCGGCGGCGCCAATCTTGACGGAGCTCGCTGCTGGCAGTTGCCGGGCAATGTCTTGGCGAAGTCTCTGGAATGCCGGTACCAGGGTTGTCATCGGACGATTGTCGGTATGGCCTCCCGAATCGGCTTCAGCAGTCAGATCATCACACAGGGGTATGGTGCGAGCCCATTGAGCCTGTTCCGGGGTGATTTGGCCCGATCGGGCCAGCTGATCGATGATGGCCTGTGGAGCTGGTGAAAGGAAGCGTCGAGCGACTTCAAGACGTGAGGCTTTGGCCATCACGCGAATGCGCGGGGCCGGTCGACCGGTGGCATCGAGAGTCAATCCTTGCAAACGTAATCGAACCAGTGGTTCCGTGACATCGAGATAAGCACTCGCTTCGACACAGGGAACACCTTCATGGACAAGAATTTTACTGATCTCATCTTCGCTGGTTGGCTCTGCAGGACTGTGGATCAGATTGCAACCCCAAGGTTTTCCTGTGAGTGATCCCTTGAGTCTTTGAAGTGCAGAAGCAACGACCAGCGGGCTCTGCCCGGCGGAACCATAAAAAGCGAGACTTCCTTCGTTGGCCATGGCGGTGACCAGTTCCACCGAAGCGATGCCATTGGCCATCGATCCCGCTACATAGGCGTTCCTTGTTCCGTGTTGTTGGATAAATTCAGGGCAGCCGAGAGCGGAAGCTGGACAGGCGGGTAACCAACCAGCGATGGGAAATCCCTGATCCGTGGTCGCTGAAGATGGGGCAGAAACGGCGGACGTGGTGTGTAGCTCTACGTTACCACCACGCGCAGCCAGCGGGTGCCCCTCGGGATCGAGAGCCACCAGCCACGAGTGATCGAGATCCTCCAGCGCTTTTGAAAGAGGTGTGCGGATGGCATCGGTCGTGGGGTACCAGGTACCGATCGTTGACCTTGGGCCAGTAACTCCTCGATGATCTCCCATTACCCACTCCCCGAAGGTGCTCTTTTTTTACCGGGTCATCTTGATGGCACAAGGGGGCTAAGATAACTCCGATAAAGCGACTGCGCACCCTTTTGACACCATTGAGAGGGGCATTAGCGTCATTTTGCCGGGGAAATAGGCGACCGGTGTCAGGCGATGGCGATCAAGGAGCCATGGAACGCAGTAGAAGGCGATATCTGTGCTGGGATGAGCCATTTGCGTCCGCCGCCGAGACCCTCAGCAAGATGGTTCCGGAGCTGTC
>JBBWWC010000241.1:0-9016 GCA_050256555.1 Planctomycetota bacterium
TGAACTACACTTCGACCTCTGCCCGCCCTGTCAGAAGTTATATCTCGCATCTCCGCTACCGGCTCTGCCAGAAGACAACTGATCTCATTTGAGATCGCAAGGCTTCGGTACGTCTATCGCAATCTCACCCACCACCCGACCCGCAACATTTCTAACCTGCGGTGGTTGCTCGACAATCCATTGCTCCAGGGTCATATCGTCAATCCAGTGCAATCGATGCAGTAACGTTGGAATCGCATGAATCAGACCGCGATCATTTCCATCGAGAGTCTTCATCACCAGTGCGCCTTGATCTCCCCAGATCGCCATCACTCCCTCTGCCCCTTCCTTGGCTCTTAACTTTCCTCGTAAAAAAGAACTCCAGCGTAGAGGGAAACGGCCTTCGCCACTGAAAGCTTTCGGGTGAGCATCGATGGCATCGTGGATCTGTTCAACACGCTGCTGCAGGCCGGACCTGGCCAGAAAATCGACATCTCCAAGATTCCTGAAAGCTCGAGTCATTGCCGAAAGCGACATGTGATACGTCGGCGCACCACAACCATCAATTCCGAGGCGTGAAGAATCTAGAATCTCGCCCGTGAACAGCTCCAACATCGCTCGAATCGATCTTTGTAAAGGATGGTCAGGCTCTAGATAGCCAGCCGTGGGAAACCCCTGGGCAACACATGCCAGTAACATCCCGGCGTGTTTTCCCGAGCAGTTATTACAGGTGGCATCAAAGACTCCACCCCCAGCAATAATTCTGTTCTGCTCACCGCGTGAAAATGGGGAGTGGATTCCACAGTCGAGATGGTTGATCGAAAGTCCACCGCGCGCCAAAAGACCACTAACCAGATCCCTATGAATCTTCTCTCCTGCGTGACTGGAACAGATCACGGCCAATTCTCGAGGACTGATGGAAAATGTCTCTCCGATTCCTCCGCGCAACATCGCCAGTGCCTGAAAAGGTTTGGCAATCGACCGAAGATATGAACCGGGATCAACAGAACCGAACATCTGGATCGGGCCACTTCTGGGGGCGACAATTGCCACAGCCTCGTGCAAGGATTCCCTGCACGGTCCGCGCCCTATACTGGTCCTGATATAGAAATCACCAGGCTGAATCAAAAAGGCCTCCGGTCCGGGATCTACTCCCTACCTTCAGCCTCCTCGTCGGGAACGGGAAGGGGAGGTGAGGGAGATCGTTCTTTCCCGCCACTGTCTGCACGCGCTTCAAGTAAATCGAGCCGTTCCCTTACATCGTCCCGTGCAGATAGGCCTTCCGCTAGTGTTCGCAAGGAACGAACCAGGGCTGGATCGCCCTCCAGGGGCGGGCGTTGTTCGATTCGATTCAGCAGCCAATCCCACGGATCCTGTGGAAAGAGCGACGGAACCGTCGAATTCGGACCTTCTGGCACGATATTCGCCAAATAATCACGGAAAGCCTCGGTCACACGCTCGGACTCCCCCGCAGCCAGGGCTTCCTCGACTGACAGTCGTCCGGCAATCTCGATCGCCAGCGAACGGATCTTTTTTCCATAAACTTCCAGATCGGGAGCCAGAACCGGTGTCCCGAACAGCTCGATGGTGGCCGTCAGCTCGCCAAGTACCGCTTGCCAGTCTTCAGTAGTGGTCCCTTCCTGTGCGACCAGGTCGATGACCAGTCCCTCAAGACGCAACGACTGAAGGAGGATCCACTGCTCAAATCTACCGGGACTCCGGGTTCGGAGATCGGTCGGTTGCCCCTTTGCCTGCAACGCCTCCACCACACCATCGCTGCCCATTACATCTTGGTACCAGGGATGACGTTGCCCCGACTCTGCCAGAAGAAGACGTCGTACCAGTCCCAGAGAAGGATCGGTTGGAATCATGCCGATGGCGTCGGCCAGCGCCGCTGGATAGAGCGAATCGGAATCAGGAAGTAACAGTAAAATCTCGATGATTCCTTCCAGCGAACGAGGTCCACCGATCGAGCGAACCATCGTCAAAGCAGCCTTGCGCTCGAGTTCCGAATTTCCTGATTCTCCAAGAACCAGACGTGTGAGCATTGGAATCGCATCCTCGACCCCAAGTCGTCCAATCCCGTTAATCGCCAGAGCACGATTATTTTCAGAAGCCGAATTCTCGAGGAGATTCCCGTAATAAGTAAGTACTTGCTCGATCGCATCGTCAGGAATCTCACCAAACACCAGCGCTTCGAGAACCGCTTCCTGTAACTCTGGAACATTCCGGCCGATCGCATCAAAAAGATCCACGGTATGTGAAGTACACCCGATCGCTCGCGAGGCAGCGATCAATCGACGCAACTCGGCGGTGTCTGTCGTTTTTCCTCGTGCCGGTCGAAAACGTTCCAGTGCGTCGTCCACCGCTCGTGCAACAGGGGCTCGAAGGGTGGCCGCCATCTTCAGAGCTTCTCGTGCGATTCTCCTCTTTCCATTGGTCGATTCAGGCGTCAAGGTCCGAATCCACTGCTTGAGAAGGTCGACCAGTACAGGATCTTCTCGAAAAGAAGTCAGCTGCGAAAGAGCCGCAAAGCAACCCACAGCAAGATCCTGTCGCTCAGCCAGAGAATTTTCCGCTTTCGGGTTCTCGAGCTGTGAAATGATTTCCAGCAATCGATCTCGAACCGGAATTAGTAGTTCCTGTAACAGTTCCGGCTCAATACCCGAGCCTTCTTTCTGTAACTCACGGGAAAACCTACCGCACTCTACAATCGCAACCGAACGAACCGCTCCAGGCTCTGTATCACGCAGCGAGTCCAGCAACCAGGATCGAAAGCGCTGGGGAGAAACCTCACGAAGAAGCCGGTTGGCTCGCTCCCATGTTTTCAACTCCCGGGTCAAGGCAGCACTTCTTTGTCGTTCCAGGATTCCACTGACTATCGGTTGATCACGATTCTCTTGCCACCACTCAGCCCACTCGGATCGTTCCAGATCCAGTTTAAGGAATGAGGAAAGAGCCTGCTCAAGGGCAACAAAAGAACCTTCAGGCTCTGCAGTCAATCTCCCGATGGCAACCTCAACCGTTCTGCGAGGATCGCGCGCCGCCAAAATCGGTAATAATCGCGTAATCAGTAGCGCATCCTTGCCCACCGACAACTCGGTAAGCAAACGCTCTCTGATTTCTGAATCGGCACACCAAAGACGAAAGTTATTCTCGACCTCAGCTAAAAAGGGCCAACTGGCATCCTGGCGAAGAAGTACCAAGAAAATCGGAATCCCGTTGATGCTGTCACTCAAGATCCGATCCCCGAGAATCGTCCTGGTTCTCTCGGGAGACTCTTCCGATTTATCGATCAGAAGATCGAGCAACAAGGACCCGAGCCATTGCGGAGTCTCCGCCGTTTCGATTCTGGTGCCGAGAAGAGTCAAGGCTCTGACCCAGTCGGCGGATTGCTCTGACTGGAAATAACCGAGGATTTCCTGATGCAGCTGCTCGTCAGGATCCGCAGGTCTCTCTTCTACAGGGGCCGGATCTTGTGCGGCTACGGCTTCCGATCCCAGATCACTTTCACCACCACTACCCAGATCACTGACGGGAGGGACCCCATCAGACCCATCAGGGTTCTGTGCCCAGGTGAAATCAGAGACCGACAGTATAAAAACAGAGATGAGTAGAGAAAATGACAGGAATCGCAGTGGAGATCTGCGAACAGAATTCTCTGCGCTTGGGTCAGAAACAAACCCTAACAATAACGAATCTCTCATCGCGAACTTCCCCGACCAACTTTCCGGACCGGCCGATCCGAAGCTTCCCCCAAAATCTAGAAAAGACCCGAACTGAAATTGTCGTCTGGCGGCGGAAGATCCGCTCCCCTACGACCGCTAGAGGATTTCTCCTGCTCTGGCTCCTTGCGAAGAAACTCCGCCTCACCCGCTTCCTCTGCTTTTTCCTCTGCTTTTTCCTCTACTGCTGGTCGAAACTCCTCGGAAAACTTCTTCTCCTCGGCAGGCCCACGGGCTCGCGGCATTGCAGGAGCCGTTTCTTTCGCTTCTTCACGACCAGAGTCACGACCAGAGTCACGAGATTTGCTGCGTTCTTCTTTGTCGTTCGCATCCATTTCCTCGAAATGGCGATCGAAAGCGACCAGTACTTGATTCTGAATTTCTTCGCGGAACTCTGTCAGGATCGGATGGGCAATATCTGCATGCAGTTTCGTACGACCACGCTCGACTTCCTCGGACAGTGCACGAGGAATTGAGTTGCCACAGTTATTGCAATACTGGCTACGAACAACATTCTTGAAACCACAACCGGGACAACGGATCGACAGCTTACGACTCGGCATTGCGATAAAGAGGCCCTTGTTGCCCTCAATAATCCGGATATCCCGAACCACAAAACAATCGTCAAACGTCACGCTACAGAATGCCCTCAATTTGTCATCTCGGTTTCCGACGGCACTAATTCGAACTTCGCTGATTTCCACTGAGGATCTCCTCTCCGTCGGTCGGTCAAACTCCGCTAAAACACTACCTCTTACCCGACGGGAGAGAGGAGCGGGACCGTCAAGATCTCGGCAGGGGGTGGTCCTGGTTGCCCTGCTGTAGCTTCACTAAAACGGCATCGGAGAATCTCTGCATCTTTGACAGAGCTGGTCCGATCAGTCGCTCCTACAAAAAAACAGGAGCCACTTCCTGTCATCGTCCATCGACCCGCAAAAAGAGGCTCCAGAATAGCGACGATCTGATTCACTCGCGGATCGAGACGGCGGGCTCCATCCAGGAGACGGTTGTAAAGAGAATCAAGCCAGACCTTGCTCTCCTGGAAATTGCCTACAGGGAAATTGCGATGGGAATCACTATAAGTCAAGAGCTCGCTCAAAGCTGTATACACTGCAGGGGTCTCCAGACCCATCTGTGGAACAATCAAGTTGAAGAAGGCACCATCTCCACCCAGAAAAGGTCCGGAAATCGGCTTCAGGATCTCCCCCCGGCCGGTCGCCAGGGCAGCTCCCTGGCCCAAAAAGAAGGGCACATCCGAACCCAATAAAGCCGCCTGCTGGTGCAGCTCCAGTTGATTTCCCGGAGCAGGGAACAGAGCATCGAGTAGCACTAGCATTGCCGCTGCATCGCTACTGCCCCCTCCCAATCCGGCCCGAGCCGGGATTCCCTTGGTCAGATGAATCTGTAGCGGCGGGATGGTCCTCGTTTGTCGGGCCTGTCGTAATGCCTTCAGTACAATATTTTCATCGGTGCCGGGGATATCCAGGCCGGCGACGATCATTTGATCCGTTTCTCCAACCTGCCGTAGTTCTAATCGATCACACAAATCGATGGGGGCCATCAAGGTTTCAATCTCATGGAATCCATCATCACGGCGGCCCAGAACCTCAAGCCAGAGATTGACCTTCGCAGGAGCCCGTGCCCAGCCTCCTTCAGAAGTCAGCCCCAATTCTATGAGCGGGTACCGAGTCATCGCGGCTCCAGTATTACGTTGTCGATCAAGCGAACGCCGCCTACTTTTGCGGCAACACAAATCACCGCACCACGAGCACCCTCGATCATTTCCAACGACTTCAGATTATGTCGATCCAGGATCTCGAAATACTCGAGATCTACTCCCGATCCAAAGCTGGACAGGGCCTCATCTCGAAGACGGATCACAGAATCCTCCCCCGCCATCCACAACTCCTGAGCACGAAAGAGAGCGCTTGAAAGAGAGATCGCTTCTACTCGAGCGGCTTCGTTCAGATTTACATTACGACTGGAGAGTGCCAAACCATCATCTTCGCGAACAGTGGAACAACGGATCACCTCTATATCGAGATCTAGATCCATGGTCATCTGCTCGATGATGGCGAGCTGCTGATAGTCCTTTTCACCAAAGTAGGCTCTGTCGGGTTGAAAAAGATGAAACAGCTTGAGAACAACAACACAGACTCCGCCGAAAAAGCGAGGTCGAGACATTCCACAGAGTCGATCGGCAAGAAGCGGCAATTCGATCTGGGTCGAAAAACCATCGGGATACATCTCATCGCTATTTCCGAACCAGACCAGATCGACACCTTCACTACGAGCGATCTCCAGATCTTGCTCACGGGTACTCGGATAGGTACTAAAATCCTCTCCGGGACTAAACTGAGCAGGATTCAGATAGATGGTGAGCGCTACCTGGTCACACTCTTCTCTGGCAGCTCGGATCAAGCTGCGATGTCCTTCGTGGAGGGCACCCATCGTCGGAACCAGTCCAACAACCTGCCCCGCTGCCACTTCGCGACGCCAGCTTCGTAGATCTGCCCGGGTCTCCAGGGCATCACCGGCTCGACTCGGGTCTGGTAAGATCCTCATCGCTCAGTTCCTTCCGGGATTTCCTCACCCAGTAGTTGAAGTAACTGCTCGACCGTTTTACCCAGCACTGGCACCTCGAACTGCGGCTCCAGTAATGCCCATGGAAGCAACACAAAACTACGTTCTGCGATTCCCGGATGAGGAATCGTGAGTGACTCATCTCGCCACTCGATTTCACCATAGGTCAAAATATCGATGTCGATGGTCCGCGGGCCCCAACGCTCTTGCCGTATCCGACCCAGAGAGTTTTCTATGGCCTGACAACGCCCCAGCAATGAAACCGGATCGCAATCACAGACGCCACGTATCACCTGGTTCAAGTAAAGTCCCTGAGCTGGCCCAACAGGTTCGGTTTCGAAAACTGGCGAGCACTCCAGTTCATCCAGAACCGTATCCGCAAGGAGCGTACGAGCTGAATCCAGGAGAGTCTCACGATCTCCCAGGTTAGATCCGAGCGCTAAACGGATAACCTCTCGCGACATCGGATCACTCCCCCTCAGAAGCGGGTAAAGGAGTCACCTTCCTCTTCGAGCGCGTCAGCGGGCTCAATATCCAGCGAAAAAACGGCCAGACTGCGTATCCGAAGAAGATCAACAACATCAAGGGTTCGGCAAAAAAGACCACCAATGTGGCACCAAAGATCAAGGAAACGAAACGATCAAACGGCATTCCTCTGCTGAACATCACACTTCCAACATGAGAATAACTCACTCGACTGGAAACCATCAGGTACCCAATCAAGAAACAGATCACCGGTAAATATTCAGGGATCAAGGCCAGATAACCTTCAAGAGCGGCGGGTTTTTCGTCAGCAAAGAATTTCAAATCCCACGACGACCAGTCACCAAGCCAGAAGTAGACCAATACCAGGCTAGCGATCACGCCGGCAGCTCCAGGAGTCGGCATCCCTTCGAAGGCCAGATGCTCCTCGTCCTTCTCCTCCTCGCGAACCGAGTTGAAACGGGCCAAGCGCAACAAAGCTCCGAGGAAATAGGCAAGACAGAAAACCCACATCAACCGACTGAGCGGATCGACAACGGTGTCTGCATGGTGGTGTAAGGCCAGGGCCAGACCGGCGGGAGCCAGTCCAAAAGTGACCAGATCTGCGAGAGAATCCAGCTGCGCCCCGAGAGACGTTCCCCCACCGGTGGCACGAGCCACCTTGCCATCAAACACGTCGAACAACATTCCTGCCAGGATGAACCAAGCCGCCTGGTTCAAACGATCAAGAGTCGGTACATCTCCACTGACCAGGCTCCCAGCAATCAGGGTCAAGGCGATAAAACCACAGACCGCATTGCACAGGGTGATGATATTAGGAACTACCGCTATGAGACGCGGATTTTCATTCTGACCAGTCACCAAGTACCGTCTTTCCACCCTGTACTACCTGTCCCACTTTCACCTGAGCCTGAAACGCAACTCCAGATCGAGCAGGAATCACCATCTCGGTTTGAGATCCAAACCGGATCATACCAAAATCAAAGCCTCGTTCGATCTCTTGTCCGACTTGTAACGGGCATACAATACGGCGTGCAATCAGACCTGCGATCTGCCGGATGAGCACAGGGACGCCCTCAGTGGTCCTCAGGCCGATTTCCTGGCGCTCATTGACCTCCCGCGAGCTGGCCCCCATCGCATTGCGATATTCACCATCGATATGGCGTAAGTGTTCCACCACACCCGTCAGCGGAACCCGATTGACATGAACATTGAAGACCGAGAGAAAGATCTGGATCCTCACAGCAGGTCCATCGACATAGACCTCGTCCTCCACTTCCTCCACTGCGATCACTTTCCCATCGGCGGGAGAAATCGGTAGATCGCCCGCAGGAGGCACTCGAGTGGGATTCCGAAAAAAGGACAAAACGAACAGCCACAACAGCAGAGGAATATGCATAAGAGCCCAACGAGTCATCCCATCCTCGATGCCGAAGCCAATCAATCCAGCGCAAACAAGAGCCAGTAGGGTCGACCACAAAATCACCGGAGTCCCATGGCGAGTGAGCATGTTCCCCAGCAAACCAGACGGTCCAGGTGCAATCGTAGAATTCGTCATCTCGGATAGTCATCCTCTCTATCGGTTGACAGCGGCAGATCTCAGGCAGGACAATCCTCCCGCAACCCCGGGCCATCGTGAGCGATTCCTGCGAATGAGGCAACTCAACCGGGAGAAGGGACCGAAAAGATGACCGCAATCCAGGAGATTCGGGGCCGTATGGTCCTCGATAGTCGTGGTTTCCCCACCGTTGAAGCTGATTGCATCCTCGATGACGGTAGCTTTGGCAGGGCCCTGGTGCCCTCTGGAGCCTCCACCGGTGAAGCCGAAGCCCTCGAACTGAGAGATGGCGGCACTCATTGGAGTGGCAAGGGAGTCGAAAAAGCACTGCATCATCTCCGCGACGAGATTGCACCTTTGTTGGTCGGCTGCGATCCCCTCGATCAAGAAGGTATCGATCGCCGCCTGTGTGAAGCCGATGGAACACCCAACAAATCTCGATTCGGCGCCAACGCAATCCTCGCAGCCTCGATGTCGACCTGTCGAGCAGCGGCGAATTCCTGTGGACTGCCCCTCTACCGATATATTGGTGGTGCTTCGTCCGTCCGCTTACCAATTCCTTTGCTCAACGTGATCAATGGTGGGGCGCATGCCGACAACGCCGTAGACATTCAGGAATTCATGCTAGCCCCGACCGGCTTTGAAGATTTCCCTACCGCCCTTCGGGCCGGCGTAGAGGTTTATCACA
>JBBWWC010000242.1:0-7555 GCA_050256555.1 Planctomycetota bacterium
CGAAGCACACGTTGCCCAGCTCGGGGGACACGCGCTGCGTGACGCCGTCGCACAGCTCGAGCACCTCGTTGACGCTGTCCACGGTGTGGCGCAGTTTGAAGTAGGCGTCGCGCGGCGGCAGCTTGAGCTCGTGGATGAGCCGGTCCACCTTGGTGAGGCACAGCGTGACGGCCACGCGCCCCTCGCGCACGGCGTGGCGCAGCATGCGCCGCGTGTTCAGCATCACGCCCTCTCAAGAGCAGGCATAGGGAAGCCTGAGGGGCCGATTCTGGCATGCTGGATAGGTATTTCTGGCCCCGGTAGATTCGTAAAAGGAGCCCAATGGAGGACGGAAATTCGACTCTGGTGGGGAGATTGGCGCCCAGTCCGACCGGCGTATTGCACCTGGGCAATGTCCGTTCGTTTCTGCTGGCATGGCTCTCGATTCGTAGTCGCGGAGGAATTCTGAGACTGCGGATCGAAGATATCGATGGTCCGAGGATTCAATCAGGGGCCACCGAGCAGGTCATCGAGGATCTCCAGTGGCTTGGGCTCGATTGGGACGCAGAGCCAGAGATTCAGACCGATCATCTGTGGCGCCATGAAAGAGTCCTGGAGCAACTTCAGCAGGCAGGACTGGTTTATCCATGCATCTGTACCCGGTCTGAAGTCGAGGAGGCTGCCAGTGCACCGCACGAGGTGGGGCAGATCTCCGCTGAGACCGTTTATCCAGGAACCTGTCGCGATCGATGGCGCAATGAAGAACACGCCCGAAGTGAGACTGGACGCAATCCGGCTCTTCGATTCCGTGTCACCGATACGGCCGTTCCTTTTGTGGATCGGTTTGTCGGCCGCCAGGAGGGGAAATTGGCGGGCGACTTTGTCGTTCGTAAGAGGGATGGGACTCCCTCGTATCAACTGGCAGTCGTGGTGGATGATGCCGAAGCTGGAATCACTGAGGTTTTACGGGCCGATGATCTGCTTTCCTCGACTCCTCGTCAGTTACTGATATATCAACATCTGGGGGTGCCTGTCCCCGAATTTGTCCACTTGCCACTGGTGGTGGGACCGGATGGTCGTCGATTGGCCAAGCGCCATGGCGATACGAGTCTGGCACGATATCGTCGTGAAGGCGTGGCGCCCGGGACTCTGATCGGAGCTGTGGCGCATCTCAGTGGGTTGGTTCCCGCCGGAGTCCGATGTCGACCACAGGATCTACTCAATGATTTCGACCTGGATCGGGTCCCGGCTGGCCCTGTGATCTGGGATGGCCAGCAACGCTTTTTACTGGAGGATTGAACTTTTTTTGCAGATCCGGCATAGTTCGTGAGTCCCGGAATGCCGCTCCGGGACCAGTAGCCGGAGCATGGTTCGATGAAATTCGCTTTTTGCCGATGGTTATCGGCATCTTCTATGCGGTACGAATGCATCCAGCATTCGCTAAATTCCCCGCCACAAAATTACGTCCTGCGAATTCGTCATCTTGCTTACGCTTCTCTGATGGTTTTTGGGTTCTTCTTTTTTGCCCCACAGCTTTCTGCGTTGGCCTCCAATTCTCCCACGGACCTTTCTCTTCTCGAAGGGAAGTTGCGGACCGATCGCCCGGTCAGGGGTGTGGATGTTCTTTCCGTTTCCGTACCAGAATCGCAAGGCTGGCGAAGAGTGGAAGTGTTCCTGGTTCACGCCGGGAGTGAAGTGATACTGACCTCTGTCGATGTGGATGGAAGCGCCGCACGAATTTTCTTTTCCGATGAAGAACTACTGGGACCGGACCCGGGAAGAATTCCAGGTGGCGAAGTTCGGGTTCGGATTGTTTCAGAAGATAGTGATCCAGTACTCCATCAAATCCCCGCAGCTGTAGATGTCAGTCCTTGGTATCCGATCGGCGATGAACCAGAAGATGTTCTGGAACGCGCGGCGAGAAAGTTGCGCGAGGGGATGCCAGCACGTGCAGCGGAAGATCTCGACAGCCTTCAAGGTCTTTCACTCGAAGCCTCACTGGCTTCTCGCTGGATGCGACTTTCTTCATCGGTTCAGCATCAATTTGCCGAGGTGGATCGCACGCACCATCGAAACGCAGAACGATTGCTCGATCGTGCCGGTCAACGTGCGCCGGTCGGTACTCGTGAAAACGATCTCACGCTCATCGATCGTGCAGCGCGACGAATTGAAAAAGCAGTTTCTACGACCAGAGTTCAGCTGTGGAGAGATGAGTTGATTGCGGCTCTGGCAGAATCTCGCACAGCATATGTATCGGCGCGCAATCGTGGTGATCGCGAGACTGCAACGCAGGCACTGCTACAAGTGGCCACTGCTACGGCACATCGCGGCTGGGTCGAGGAGACCAGGAATACAGTCAATCAGGCCCTCGATCTGTCTGGTGATCCAGAGACGCGCTGGAATTGCGCTGTTGCACGAGCGTTGTCCTTGTCGAAAGCTAATCGACTTGAAGAAGCACGAATCGAGGCACGTCGGGCTTTATTGATCGTCGAACAGATTCGCCAGTCGCGATCCGATGATGCGGCGGCTCTTTCTCCTCGGCGTGGACCTGCTTTGCTCCTGGCTCAAATCGAAGCGAGGCTCGGTAATCCGCTGGAGTCCTTGCTGGCGGCCGAGCATGTTCGGGTCAGAGGAGTTGGTGTCGAAGCTCCGCAACGCGAGCAGTTGATAGAGGTGGCCAGAAAAGCGAAAGGCAAAGCGCGCGTGGTTGTCGCTCTGGATGCCGGTCCCGACTTGTTAGTCTGGATGACCGAGTCCGGAGGTTGGACTGTCAGGCGTATCGACCAAGCTCCGGGTGAAGCGACAAGAAAAGCCAAGATTCTTCATGATTCGCGTGGTGTCGATGTCGAATCAGCGCGCTGGATTGCTTCACGCATCTTCCCGGCGGATACGAAGTTTTATGATCGCCTGTATCTGGCCCCGGTGGGGCGGATGCGTCGTATTCCCTGGGGAGTTCTTCCTGTCGATGGATTCACTCTGCTGGAACGTTGTTCCTGGAGCTTGCTTCCGGAAGTTTCCGCAGCTTGCAAGGCTCTGGATCCATTGCCCAGAGAAGGTTGGTGGACAGTGGTCGATCCGGTGGTCAAAGGACGGCTTCCACTTCCGGGAACGCGTGCGGAAGGAAAGCAGATCACCGACAGTTTTCCCGATTCGGTTTCCATGATGGGACTGGCGGCGACCGAGCCTGCGGTGCGTCAAGCGGCCGTCGAGGCAAGGGTTCTTCATATCGCTTCGCATGGTGAATTTCACCCACATGATCCGCAAACTTCATTGCTCGCATTGACGCCGCAGGAGACGGAACAACCCCAGCGATCCTCGGATGGCCAATTGACCGCCGGCGAGTTGTCGCAGTACCGATTGAGCAATTGTCGCCTCCTGGCCCTGACCGGTTGTGAGACGGTGATCGGTGGCGCTACCGGTGCGGATGATCTGGCGGGTTTTCCCCGTGCAGCTCTGGATGCCGGCTGCGAGGCGATTCTGGGCACTTTGTGGCCGGTAGAAGACGCTGTAGCGGGGCGTTTGGTCGGATCTCTGGTTCGAGCGACAGATGGCCAAAAAGGCCCAGCAGAGGTCCTACGGCATGCTTGTAAGGAATTACGAGGAATCAGCGCTGATCCTTCTGGGTGGAGTGGCTGGGTTCTGGTGGAAAATGGTTGGTAACGTGCCGATAATCTCGAAGACGTTGATCGAGGATGCGCCTCTGGTGTTTTCCTGGATCCAGGGTGGGGGAATCCACGAGCAGCAAGTTGCTGGTCGTGGTCAACGGGGGAATCAGATCGCAAGTTCGATGGTCGAAGACCGTGATCGTTTCCCGAATGTTTACCCCGAGGAGCAATACCTCCTGGGTCGAGGAAAGAGAAGGGGTGCGAATATCTTGAATCGAATACGGGGATGGTTTCCCCGCATGCTACTGCTGTTGGCGGTAACCATTGCAGTCGTGATGGTGCCGGTGACCGGATCAAATATGCTCGAGGCGCAGGTTCCGAACCTGACCTTTGTCGAGTTGTTCCACATCGAGGCCGAGGAAGTACTCCAGTTTCTTCGTGGGATTCCGGCATTCGTTCCACTACTGGATGATGGCACCATCCAGCAGATACCCAATCGAGATCGGTCTCTGTTGATCTCGGCAGATCCTTCCGTCACGGAAGCCTTGATCCGGACCATTCGAGATTTCGAAAATCTTGGTGTACGTGAACGGCTAATTCAGGAATCCATCACGATTCGTTATGCCGGCATACAGCTGGTTCTTGAAGCTCTCGCAGCCAGCAAGGTCTGCCAGGTTTATCATCGAACTGAAGAGGTCAAGAACGACGCAACCAAGCAGGGCAATCGCACCATCACTCGAACTTACAAGAAGGCGGTTTACTCACGGTATGATGCCGCCAGTGAAACGGTGTTGCCGTCTTGGACTCTACCGGAGTATCCCTACATTCTCGAGATTCCACATGTGGACCCGGTCGAGCTTCCTCCGGTCAATCTGGGAAGTGGCATCGGGGAAACTGCGGTATCTCTGACATTCCAGGAGTCGCCATCGACAGAATCGAGGAATCGATTACTGGCGGTCGGTACCGAGAAAGACATTGCGCGGATTCAGAAGTTCATCGATCAGATCGATGTACCTGCCAAACAGATCATGATCGAGGTCCAGATCATCGAGCTGGAAGCGGATGCCTTGTCTGATCTCGGAATCGATATGCTCGCATATGAGAAGAGACATGCCGTCATCGATTTCGCTTCTCCGTTACCAGGAGAGGCCACTCCGCAACCCGGCGGTGATTTCAATCCCATCGAACAGGCTGGACTGTCCTTCATCTTCGACGATACGGCGGAGCGGCTTTCGGCGCAGTTTTTGGCCGGGGTGCATGCCTTGGTCAGAAAAGGGGATGCCATCATCAAGGCGCGCCCCAAGCTCTATGCTCTCGATGATCGCCAGAGCCAGTTGCATCTCGGAGAGAAGATTCCGACCTTCATCTCGACCGAAGTTTCGAGGAATTCAACCGGTGGAAACTTCGTCGAGAATGTCAACAAGGTTGGCACAGAGCACATTGGTACGACGCTGGTCGTCAAGCCTCGTATCAGCGGCCCGGATGAAAATGAAGTCTCGATGCTGATTGATATCACGGTCAACAACCTGCAGGGAAGACAGCGTGTTTTTGAGGAAGACTTGTTGGGGATTCCTGAAGTTGCGACACGTAACTTCCGTGGCCAGGCACGCGTGAAAAATCATCGTCCTTTGATTCTTGGTGGGCTGATCAAGGAGAGCGAGTTCGAGACTAACAACAAGATACCTTTGCTGGGTGATATTCCGATACTGGGAGATTTCCTGGGACGTAAGAACTCACAGCAGAAGCGTAGCGAGATCATCATTGTTCTCACACCACATATACTCAGTGAGGACGGAATCGATCCGATCTCGACACCCAAGGAGAGCAGTCACTTCGATACCTACAACAGTGTTCTTTTCAATGATCGGTACATCCTGAAAGGGAGAGACCTGGTCGGTTTGGATCCGATTGGTCGCACTCCGGTCGAGGGATTTACGCGTCAAGACGTACTGGATCTGACATTGCTGAGTATTGTCAAGAAACGTGAGCTGGTCAGCCGCCTGAAAATCTTCGAAGATTATCTTCCGGAAGCCTCCGACTCTCTCAGTGTCTTCAAGAGAAGGCATCCTGAGAAATCGATCAAAACGTGGAGCCGGGAAGAGCGACAGGTTTTCTTCCAGGCTGCAGCGATTCTCGTCGAGAACATCAAAAGCCTGAATCCTGACCTCGATTACGAGGATGTGGTTTCGCCACGCCGTGAAATCGTGGTGCCGACCAGTCCTTATCACGTAAGTCTTTCTTACGACAAATTACGCACCTTCTATGAGAAGGGTGACATTGTCGTTTTACGTGGAGAGACGGTTCTTTCGGAAAAAACACTGGAACGCCTACGGGTTCTCAGTGAACGAAGTCTCGAAGAGTTCTCGAAGTTCGTCGAGTTGCAGGGACGTACTGCGCAGCAGCATGGTCAGTTCCGTAAACTCCTTGAGGAACAAAGAGCTAGCCTGTTCCCCGCGGCGCCCGTGACCGCCGAGCTAACTTACACCGAGTTGCTCGATGATCTGGGTGTTCGAGGAATCGATTTTGTTGCCATCATGACATACCTCACCGAACGTTTGCAGGATGCGATTTCCGAGGGCGAAATCCCACTGGGAACCCTTGAGGATGACCTTGCTGCCTTCGAACAACGGACCGTAACTCTCGATGAACTGGGTGGGCATTTACAAGACCTGGATGCTCGCTGGGAATACCTCAATAGTTCGCCCCTTCGTCCCGTGAGAGGACTGTAATGAACTGGTTTCACGACAAGATCGACAGCCGTGGAGTGACTCTTTTGAGTTCTTTTCTGATGGTCGCCAGTTTGTTTGTGGCTGGCTGTCAACCGGTCCAGACTCGCGCTGAAGAATCGAACCAGGTGCTCAAGGATATTCGTGATACGACGGTGATTCCCGATCTCGGTTCTTACGATGCGGCAATACAACGGAAGTCTCTCGACCGGATCATGCTGAGCATCGATAAGGCTCCTGGCATCACTCTTAATCTGCTAGTGGCGACCCTCGAAGACTCTCTGATCGATTCCCGGACCAAGCGGGTGATCTGCACCATCTTGGCACAAGAAGGTGATCTTCGGGCCCTTCCGGCTTTATCAAGAATGCTTGCCGAAGGTTCGGTGGCCGAAGACGATTTACTCGAGTCTGCGCTGGTTCAGCTGGGCGAGAAATCGGTCAAGCCAGTCGCACGGATACTGGCCGAGGGAAATGTGACAGCCCGTCGCAATGCGGCGAGCATATTGCTCGCTCTCGATGTGCCCTATGCTTTGGATTCGCTGCAGGATCGTTTTCAGATCGAAAAGGATGCGGAAGTCCGTTTTCTTTGTGTTTGCGGTCTGGCCGCCGATGCTCGTGCGGAATCGGTTTCGATTCTGGCGCATGCCCTCGAGGATATTGATCTGGAGGTCAGAAGAGCTGCCTGGGGTGGTCTGGCCCGTAAGGTGCGTCCACCCCAATCGATCCGGTTCGATCCAGAAGCCAGTTCGAGCCAGCGCGCTTTTCAGGCCCGTTTGGTTCGTGATTGGTTGAGCGGAAGCGAGAAAAAGGGAGCTGCGCTCTAGCGGTTACAAGTTGTCGATATCTGAAATCTTGATAAAAAAAAGTCCTGCAGGAAGACTCCTGCAGGACTTTTTCTTTGGTCGAAGTTCAATCTTCAGGCGTTCTCGCTCTGCTTCTCGATGAATTCCTTCCAGAAGTCTTCGGGCATATCGAGGGCGATCTTGAGAGCTCCGTTGGAACCGGCGTATTGCGGTTCTTCGACGCTTTTGACCTTACCTCCACCATAATCGGAAAGAGCTACCACGATGGCGCGGGTGAGCCCTGTGATTTGGCTTCCTCCGCCGCCCAGCAGAATGTGATTGCGCATCTTCTGCTGGAATTCTGGATCATAAGTGGCGATCAGATCCTGCAGGGCCTCGACAGTAGGCGCGACGATTCCAGAACAGGCTTCGCTGACTTGAGCCGTGATGTCGAACTCGGTCG
>JBBWWC010000243.1:0-8602 GCA_050256555.1 Planctomycetota bacterium
GTAGTGCCGCTTCGATGTCGACCGATTCCGCTTCGACCCGTTGTTACGTTGGGTGTCGAGAGCCGCAGCTACTGATCGTCGGCGGGTTCGTCTTCATCCTCGATGGCACCTAGCGTGCCGAGCGGTGTGGTGATCTTCCACGACTGTTTCTTATCGATGATGTTTCCGTCGTCGTCGGTCGAGGTGGTGGTTCTTGTTGTGATGGAACAGCCCGATACGACCAGAACCAACAGGGCAGTCAGTACCATGTAGGCTGTTGTCGTTCTTTTTCTGGATGTCATCTGGAAACCTTCACTTTCTCTGTATTGGATTCAACTGAATCGATCGCTGATTTTTATTTTCTATTGCTGTTCTACGGATTCGATCCGCGCGGTGATGATTTACCACCTAGCATCGACTGTAGCGAGGCGGTATTGGCGTAACGGAGCGCTGCTTCCATATCGACGGAACCATTCTCTACCAGTTGCTTGAGATGTTGATCGAGGGTGATGCAGCCATTTTTACGCTGGGTCTCGAGGGCCGCAGGAATCTGTGCCCATTTGCCGGTCCGGATCAGATTGGCGATCGCATTGAGATTCTTCATCACTTCCATCGCTGCCCGTCTGCCCAGTCCATCCGAGCGAGGCACGAGCTTCTGGGCGATCACCGAGTGGAGCGAAAAGGATAACTGCGAGCAGATTTCGTGGGTTCGGTCGATCGGAAAGATATCGATCAGACGGGTCACGGCTCCACGAGCATCCTTGGTATGCATCGTGGTGATCACCACGTGACCGGTTTCTGCCGCAGTCAACGCCAGCGCCGCAGTCTCTGCGTCTCGGATCTCTCCGACAAAGATGACATCAGGATCTTCGCGTAGGGCACTGCGTAAGCCGTCTGAAAATGACTCGAGATGGGTGCCAAGCTCGCGCTGAGAGATGAGAGATCGGTCACCCTTGAGTGTGTACTCGATCGGATCTTCGAGGGTGATGATGCGCTCGCCGCGATCGCGCGCACGGCGCCGTAACAAGCTGGCGACAGTGGTGGACTTACCACTACCAGTGACTCCGGTGATGATGACGAGCCCTTGTTCGAGATTTACGATCTCACTCCAGCTGCGCTCCATCGGGAAGCCGAGTTCTTCAGGGGGAGGAATCTCACTGGCCAGTACACGAATCGCAGCACAGGTTCCTTCGCGTGAACGAAACACATTGATGCGGAAAGCCAGCTTTCGTTCTTGCCAGTCCCAGGAAGTATCGAGATCCTTGCCGGCCTGGAGTCGTTGTTTGCTCTTGTCATTGAGGATCGGCTCGAGCAAACCGATGACCGTATCGCTATCGAGAGCGGATCCCCCGGGTAGCGGTACCAATTCGCCATCGAAACGGTAGTGGGCCGGATGGCCCGGTTGCAGGTGTAGGTCGCTGATCCGGTGGACTCCATCGGAGAGAAAGGCTGGTTCATCAAAACGACCGAGCAGATCCTGGAGACTCCAGTGACTCTCGCCGACCTTGTAGACAGGTGGAAACGGGACAGAATCGCTCATTGACGTGCTTCTCCTCTCAAGCTTCAGTGAATCCTACCGGAGAGAGCTATTTAGGGCACGCTTGCGAGCTTCAGAAGCGCCCCGTATGCTCGATTTATAGCCTTTGGACGTTATATTTATGCTTCCTGGGGTGATTCTTTGACAGCTGAGCAGATTTCACTGAAGAAATGGCCCTCAACTGTCGAAATTTGCAATGTTGGCCAGCTGCCGACTTTTGTACCGCAACCTCGGGAAGTACGCCCCCCGAGGCCGGTATGAAATCTTCCAGCCGCCACAGGAAAAGAAATATGGTTGGTCCACGCGGATTTGAACACGAGAACATCGCACCGGTCGATCTCCAGCGCCTCGAGGCGTGCGAGAAACGTATCGGCTATCGGTTTCGTGACCCCAACCATCTGGTGCAAGCGCTGACCCACTCATCTCTGAAGACCATCGATAATCCCTGTAATGAGCGAATGGAATTTCTCGGCGATTCTGTTCTTGGCATGGTCATGACCGAGTTCTTGTTTAACTTCTTTCCGGATCGCCCGGAAGGAGAACTCACTCAGATCAAATCTGCAGTGGTCTCGACCAACACCCTGGCAGAAGAGAGCCAGCGACTTGGTCTCGATGAAGCCTATGCTGTTGGCAAGGGAGTGACCAGTCGTCGCAAATTACCCAACAGTTTGATGGCGAACGTATTCGAGGCGGTGATTGCCGCCATTTATCTGGACGCTGGAATCGTTGAGGCAAAAGAATTTATCATCCGTAACCTGTATCACCAGGTCCTGGCAGTGAACCAGAAGGAACACTCTGTAAACTACAAATCAATCCTTCAGCAGCATCTTCAACGTGAAGATGGTTCGACCCCGAATTACAAGGTGCTCAGTGAGAGTGGGCCCGATCACGCCAAGGAATTTGTCGTGCAGGCCTTACTCAAGCGCAAAATTCTGGGTACTGGTCAGGGAAATACGAAGAAGGAAGCTGAGCAGGAAGCGGCTCGATCTTCACTTGAAGAACTGGGTGTCGATCCCGCAGCTTGAAGATTTAATAATTAGTCTCAGAAAAAAGAGCCTGGCTCGGAACGCTCATGCAGCGGTCCTTACCAGGCTCTTTTCGTAACATTGAATCGCGCTCGATCAGAGCGGGGGCTCTCCGGGACAGGGGGACTGATCCGATCGATGAGCGTTCTGACGGCTCCTTTCTGATGCAAGGCCGGAAGGCTGTGTTATTCCGATTCGGTTTCTGATTTGACACTCGAATAACTGGTCAATCTCAACTTCAAACTGCACAGATCTGTATCCCGATTGTTTTTCTTGGCGTTGTTTTTGATTTCCAGCAGATCAAAAACCAGATGAGGGGCTTTCGTACGAATTTTTTCTATCAAGGCGAGGTGGTTTGCGACCGAGTTGTTGGCAAATTGAGCCGAGTAACTATGTATCGTGAAACTGCTACTTTCTCGCTTGCTGTTGCTGGCAGAAACAATTTTGGGTCTGGCACTCGAGTTTTGCATTTCTTTGATGATCTGGGCAATGATGTTACTGGTGCTGTCAAAGGTCACTTCGATTTCTTCGCAAGCCAGAGATTCCTCGATCGCCAAGTCGTCTACCGAAGAGGTACGCAGCGTCTTCAGTTCACCAGCAATGACAGTCTCTCCTTCTGTTGTCGCTGGTGTTTCTGCCGATGGATGGGGCCGTTTCTTGTTGGCTACATTTTCCATCTGCTCGATCAATCTTTTGCAGCGTTTGATGATCGAGGGCTCTGCGGAGATGAGAACCACGGAATTTGTCGAAGGTGCTGAAACTACTTTGAGCGGCTGAGATCTGCCCCTGCTGAAGGGCATTTCTCGCAATGCTCTGGACACCTCATGAATATTTGCATTGCGCAGAGGAATCACGAAAGATTGAAAAAGTTGTTCCGATTTATTGACTGGTGGTTGGGCATATACGATCTGTAATGCTGGGCCTTTCGATACTTTTCTTTTCACTTTTGATCGCCGTGGATTTTCGTTTCCATGTGATTCTGGCAGATCAATAACATCAATTTTCCAGCCAAAGGCTTTGAGCATTTGCATCGAAACTGCAGGTGATTTTATTTTGTCTCGACCGAAGACATGAAATGCTCCGACATCTTCATCTTGGTGTTCGGAGAGCGGTTTTCCTGAAGAGAGGAGGACCAGATATCTCGGAGATACGTCGATGGCTTGTAGCAGTTGCATCGATGTAACAGGAACTGGATTGGTTTGTGGATCATCGGCGACAGACGTGTGTCGTGGTTGATCCTCGAGCGCTGGACTGACCTGGATCAGCGATGCCCCTGGCGGATCGCAGGGGTAGGCCTGGAGTTGGTCAGTGCTTAACAAAACAGAGGACGACAGCATCAGAGTCCATCCGATGCGATTCAGGGGTAGGGAGAGCCACATAGTGGACTCCTTTCATTTTTTTCGGCGGGCGTGCCGAGCGGGTAGGAGAGAAATCGCATCGGGTGTGCCAATCATAAAATGACGTGAATCGACAAATAGAGCCCTATTTCGGCTGGTTTTGTCCCTGACACACCGAGCCGAGGTTGTCAGGTGTATTGATTTTAAACACTTTTAGCTCAGGGGGAGGAGCTGCTGGCAGGCTGAGGATATCCTGCTCCCTTCCTCAATCACGGTGGTGGGCATGAAGGGCGGACGACAGCGATGGTGAGCGGCTCCTCTTCGGCTCTTCCGGATCGCGATCCTCTGGTCGATCGGATTGTCACCGCTTCGCCTGTACTACAAGAAGCTCATCGTCGTCTCCTCGATGAGAAGTTGCTCCATGTGGGTCGTTGTGGTGAAGGAGCGGCGGGATTACTGCTCGCTCATCTGAGTGAACAACTCGATCGACCACTCGTGGTTCTTTGTTCCAGCCCCGATACCGCTGAACGTTTACGACGTGACACCACCACTTTTACTGCCGAGCCGATCGGTAATTTTGGGATGTGGGAGAGTCTCTTCGAGGCCGATTCAGAGCCGGATCCTGACACTTTTCGTGAGCGCTTCGAGACGGTTCGTGAACTTCAAGAAGGTAAGATTCGAACCGTCATCGCTCCGGTGCAAGCAGTACTCCAGCCCTTTTCGACCGAAACTGGAGAAGACCATCGAGTGGTTCTTCGTCGTGGCGATCGGACATCTCCCGGCGATCTGACTCGATCTCTGGTAAAGGCTGGGTATCGAAGATTTCCCCAGGTCGCCAGACCCGGAGACTTTTCAATTCGTGGTGGACTTTTCGATGTTTGGCCGCGTGAGGAGAGCCTCCCGTATCGCATCGATTTCTTTGATGACGAGATCGAGAGTATTCAGTCGATTTCACGGCGTGATGGCCGAGTGATCGCAGATCTTGAAATGTTGGTTCTGACGATTGCGCCGAAGGAAGCATGGTTTTTACGTGGCTGGACAGGCAAAGAGCAGCTTCTCTTTGATGTGCTGCCAGAAAACACTGTTGTGGCAGTTTGGGATCCACGTGAGGTGGAAGAAAAGGCACACTTCCTCGTCGGGCAGTGGGCCACTCGCCGTCGTGACCAGCTCTGCGAATCGTTCTGGGCCCATGCCGCACGCTTTTTACGACTTCAGATGGATCCGTTGGTCCCCGAGCCCGGGCGAAAACCACTACAGCTTCCGGTGATTTCGGCCGAGAGATTTCAGGGATCCTTCGAGGCGACTCTTACTGCCCTGGCGGAGGAATCAGATCGCGGCAACGAGGTACTGGTTTTCTTGCGCCAGGAAGCAGAAGCAGAACGTTTTCGTGAGGTCCTTTCCGAGGGAAGCATCGGATCTTCCGCTCGTGTTCGGTTGGGAGATCTTTCGACTGGATTCCGCTGGGATGAACCCGGTGGCGGCATCTTTGTCAGTGGCAACGCAGCACTGGGCCGCAAAAGAAGTCTCGAGCGTATTCAGAAGAAGAAGGTCAAGGGCCGTGCTGTTGACACCTTTCTTGAGCTGGAAGAAGGACAGTTTGTCGTCCATGTGACTCATGGGATCGCACGCTTTTGCGGGCTACGAAATATTCGAGAAGGAGCCCGACAGGGTGATTTTCTGGTTCTGGAATTTGCCGAGGGCGTCACCTTGTTGGTTCCGGTGGAGCGTATCGATCTGGTCCAGAAATTTGTCGGTGGTGGAAAAACGCCTGGCAAGCTCGACAAGATCGGCGGTAGTGCATGGTCGAAGAAGAAATCCCGAGCCGAAGAAGCCCTCCATGATCTTGCAGCCGAACTGCTCGAAGTTCAGGCTCTCAGAGCTGAACGTCCAGGCTATCAGTTTCCCATCGATGATGAGGCCCAGGTTGCCTTTGAGGACTCTTTCCCCTACGACGAAACCGGCGATCAGCTCGAAACCGTGGTTTCGATCAAGCAAGACATGCAGAAACCAAAACCGATGGATCGTTTGGTTTGCGGTGATGTTGGATACGGAAAAACAGAGCTTGCGATGCGAGCCGCTTTCAAAGCGGTGCGTGATGGAAAGCAAGTGGCAGTGCTGGTTCCAACGACGGTTCTTGCACAGCAGCATCTGGTCACATTCCGCGAGAGGATGGCGGAATGGCCAGTCAAGATCGAGGCTTTGAGTCGCTTCCTGTCACGTAAAGAACAGTCCGCTGTGCTCGAAAGAACTGCTGCTGGAGATGTCGATATTCTCATCGGGACACATCGTCTTCTTTCTGGCGATGTCACATTTCCAGATCTCGGGTTGATCGTGATCGACGAAGAGCAGCGTTTTGGTGTTGCTCATAAAGAAAAGCTCAAGCAGTTGAGACGCCTGGTCGATGTTCTGACGCTCACCGCAACGCCGATTCCTCGTACCTTGCACATGTCGTTGGTTGGAGTGAAAGACATTTCGAGCTTGCACGAGGCACCGGAGGGGCGCGCTCCCATCCAGACCGAAGTTTGCTCCTTTGATGATGCCAGATTTCGGCAGATTGTTCTTCGCGAGCTGAATCGCGATGGACAGGTCTACTGGCTTCATAATCGGGTGACCAGCATCGAAGATTGCCGACACCGTGTCGAGGCGTTGTTACCGGAGGCCGAAGTCGCGGTGGCTCATGGGCAAATGAATGAACATGAGCTTGAAGACAAGATGATTCGTTTCATCGACAAAGAAACCAACATCTTGATCTCCACAACGATCATCGAAAGCGGTCTGGATATCCCGAGCGCCAATACACTTATCATCGAACGAGCGGATCGCTTTGGGCTGTCTCAGTTACATCAGCTTCGAGGGAGAGTGGGTCGGAGTCACCACAAGGCGTATTGCTATCTACTGATTCCGGAAGACCGACCGCTGAAGATGGATTCGAGACGACGACTACAAGCGATCGAGGAATATTCGGAACTGGGATCTGGATTCCAGATCGCCATGCGAGATCTGGAGATCCGAGGCGCTGGCAACATCCTCGGCAAGGACCAGTCGGGTCATATCGGAGCAGTTGGCTATGATCTGTTCTGTCGATTACTGGAGCGAGCCGTGGCCGATTTGCGCGGTGTTCCCTGGGAAGAGCCGCCCGACGTGGAAATTGCGTTGCGCGGATTGTGTCGGATTCCGGAGGAGTACGTCTCTGATACGCGTCAGCGATTGCGCAGCTATCGATCGATCGCGACAGCTTTACGTCAGACTGAACTCGATGTCATCAGTGAAGATCTTCTCGACCGGTACGGTCCGCTACCAGTCGAAACAGCACGTCTGATCGGCCAGCAGCGTTTGCGGATCCGGCTCGGCAGCTGGGGGGTCAAAAAGATCGCCCCGGAGGAGGGTTGGTTGGTGATGCAGGGCGATCAAAGTGCCATCCGCCAGGGGATCCAGGGGCTTGGTTGGCAAGTGCGTGATCTTCCCGATGGAACCATTGCTGGTCGACCAAAGGGCAGTCCCGCACCGGCAGATCTTGCTGACATGCTTGCGGCTCTCAGTTATCACGCTCCGACTGAAGTCTAATCGATGCGGCTTGTTTTGCTGTTGTAGCGATGTCCATCGGTCAGGGACAGATCGGCGTATCGCAATCGATGGAGTCGTCGGTCGGATCGACTCCACAACTTCCTGCCGGTTCCGGAACAGCATCGGAGCCCGGTACGAACAATGCACTCAACAAGTAGATGGCATCGGGAAGATTGAAACCACCATCGTCATTGATATCTGCACTGTCAAAGCAGGTCACCGGAGCAGAACCGGGGACAAAGAGTGCGCCGAGTGCAAAGATGGCATCGGGTAAGTTGACCGAATTGTCGAGATTTACATCGCCACGTATGAATTCGATGGCTCCTCCATTGGTGAGACTCCAGCTCAAAACATCGTTGATCTGACTAATGCCTCCGGTCGAACCGATAAATCCGATCCAGGCAGAGTCCGAATTGAGATGTAACTGCAGATCAAGAAGAGCGGAGAATCTTGGTACCGTCAGATCATCGAGATAAACATCGATGAATCCTCCGGAGTAAGTCACTCGCATGGTTCGCAGTCCGCCGACATTCGGTGAAGTTGAATCGGTCGCGATGCCAGCGATCAGTTCATCGGCAGAGTTTTGGGCTCCGGCTCTTCCGTGAAGTGAAAGATGCGGACCAGGCGGATCATTGAAATTTCCGTTGACGTAAGTATCGATCTCCAGGGCGAGAGAATTAGACATACCGTCGTAGCCGAGGGGACCGCCATTGGAATAGAGAGCCGTTGGCGATTCGTTTTGTAGGATGAACACCATCCCGTCAGCACCATTGGCAGCCGGATTGATTTCATAGGTGAAGGTGGTGTCAAAACCAGCGGCAAGAAGGATTTGCTGCTCGGTGTAGACTGCGCCGACCTGGCCGATCGAAGCCGGAGTGAGGCGAATGCGATCTGCCGATTGCGCTGCACTTCCGACCAGGGTCAGGCCGGTCATATCGAGGAAGTCCAGATATTCAAAATCTGCTCTCACCGACGAACTGATCGAGATCACCATCAACAAGACTGGTACGTGAGACCACCGAAACGGCCTACTGTGGAAACGCATCGAATTACCTTTCGAGGCGGGAGCCCTCCCGCTTGTCTCGATGCGGCACCGCTGGTCACTCCCCCGCTGCCAGCAGCTCCAACACCAGATTGAGGACATCGAGGTAGAGGTGCAT
>JBBWWC010000244.1:0-3928 GCA_050256555.1 Planctomycetota bacterium
GCTCATCGGGACCTTTGGCTTCGAAAAGATCATCAATGATCCCCGCTTCGCTGGAATCACGAAGATGCTCGAGACGCCCAAAGAAAACGATATGGATCGAAAGAACCTGGCGCTTCTCAAACGACTTGGAAAAAAGAAAGCAAACCCATCATGAATGAACCAGAGATCGAATGGGTCTCCCTCATACAGGGTGGAACCGACGCCATTCGAAGTGCTGTCAAGCTTCTCGAAGAGATGGGTATCGACCCACGTGTCATTTCGATCCCTGGTGGCTGAGGAACCAAATTACAACTCGCGGTCGCGAAAGAACAAGCTCCGGAGGCGCTCCTCCTTCTCCAGCAGAAAGCGGAGGAGGAATGGGCCCATGCAACCGACAACGAAGGCGAACCGATCGCCGAAGATGCATGCCCCGCCTGCGGAACTACATGTCATGAATCTGTAGAAACCTGTCCCGACTGTGGACTTAGACTCAAGTAATCCCTTCAGGGGAGGATCACTGATGAAATCCATCCTGTTTGTACTGACCATCTTTTCTACGATTCCACTGCTGGGAGCTCCAGCCATCGTAACTTCGGAAACATCGTCTGGTGTGCAAGATCCACAGCAGGATCCACAATCAAGAAAAAAACAACTACGTGGTGAGTACGGACGCTATCGCGCCAACAATGATCTCACCTATTACCACCTCGACATCCGTGTATCGCCCGAGACCAAGACGATCCGCGGCAAGGTGACCGTTGGTTTTCGAATGTTATCGAACGACAACCGCATCCAGCTAGATCTAAACAGCGACCTCTCGGTCGATAAAATCATACTCGATTCCAAGGAGCTTCCCTTCGAGCGCGAGTTCAACGCAGTATTCATCGACCATCCCGATGGTTTCATAGCAGGCAAAGAATACAGTCTCGACTTCCATTATTCCGGCGCACCGAAAAGCAGTAGTCGTTTTGGTGGGATCAGTTTCGAGAAAGATCCAGCCGGGCGACCATGGATTTACACTGCATGTGAAGGGCCAGGATCCAGTTACTGGTGGCCTTGCAAGGATCAATGGCGCGACGAGGTCGACAGCATGGACATCAGCGTAGCCGTTCCAAACGGGCTGACCGATGTTTCCAACGGTCGGTACATGGGCAAGGAAGATCTGGGAGACGGGTACACGCGCTGGAAGTGGCGTGTGCACTATCCAATCAACTCCTACAACGTATCGATCAACATTGCCGCCTACGAACACTTTTCTGATCAGCTCGGTGAACTGACCCTCGACTACTACGCCTTGCCAGAAGACCTGGAAAAGGCCAGGAAACAATTCGCCCAGGCGAAACCGATGATGAAAGCGTTCCTGCACTACTTTGGCGAGTATCCCTTCATCAAGGATGGCTACAAGCTAGTACAAGTCCCCTATTCCGGTATGGAGCATCAGTCGGCAGTGACCTACGGCAACGGATTCACCAACGGTTACCACGGCAATGACTGGACCGGTGTCGGCGTCAGCATGAAGTTCGATTTCATCATCATTCACGAAAGCGGCCACGAATGGTTCGGCAACGCCGTGACCGCAGCGGACGTGTGCGATATGTGGATTCACGAGGGATGGACCACTTATCTCGAAGCTATGTACGTCGAAAAACTATTCGGCTACGCCGATGCCCTGAAGTACATCAACGGTTACCAGAAAAAAGTCCGAAATCGACGTCCGATCGTCACCAAGCGAGGAATCCATCAAGAACCTCCCGGCGATCAGTACTTCAAGGGGGCGTTGTTTCTCCACACTCTGCGCAACGTACTGAGAGACGATGACAAGTGGTGGGCGCTGGTCCGTGAGGTCTACGATACGTTCAAGTACCAGAGTATCGAGACCGATGACATTCTGAAACTCTTCAACAAACGATTCGAAATCGATCTCAAACCGGTGTTCGATCAGTATTTGCGCCATGCGCAACCGCCGCTTCTCGAACTGGTTTTCGATGACGCCAAACAAAGCGTGTCCTATCGCTGGAAGACGGACGTGCCCGATTTCGCCATGCCGATCATGGTCGGAGAAAGAGCGACCTGGCAGCAGATCTCACCGACTACCGAGTGGCAAACCCTGTCGACCGAGCTCGGCCAGGAGCGCTTCGAAGTGGCGACCGATCTGTACTACGTGAAAGTGACCCAGCGGCCGCGTCAGAACGATTGACCAGTGACGTGGTCCGAAGCTGCTCTTACACTAGCACCGTAAGCCAACAGCACCGTACGCCAACAGCACCGTACGCCAACAGCGCCGGAGGAATACCATGAGCCAGATCAGCACCGCAAAGAAAGCGCAAAACCAACTACCGTTATTCCTCGGGCTGCTCTTGCTTGCCGGTTCCACCGGTGCCATATCGACGGATGGGCCCCTGCTCGACGAAACGACCTTCCAGAAGTGGCGCGACTACATCGAACCGACCAAAAAAGAGCAATCCTGGGAAGAGATCCCCTGGCGAGGCCGTTTTCTGGAGGCGATAGAGGAAGCCTCGGAAAAGAAACTACCGGTGTTGCTGTGGGCGATGAACGGCCATCCACTCGGTTGCACCTGAAACAACGGAATCAATCAGAGACGGTCCGTCTTCAATCAACCCCGTATCCAGGAACTGGCTGCCAAGTTCATTCCCGTCGCCGATGAGGTCGGGCGTTTGCAGCGCGGCAAGGACCCGGAATGCCTCCTCTTTCAGAAGATCGCCGAGCAAGGCCATTACGCCGGCAGAATTCATCCAACACGAACCCGCCAGGGGATCTACATGACCACCCCCGGCGGTACGCTGCTCGCCTCACTCAACACCCGTGATCCGTTGCTGGTGGTCGCCAAGCTCGAAGAAGCTTTGAAGAACTGGCAGCAGTTGCCGGAGTCGAAGCGTGGTCTCGAAGTTGAAGTGGACAAGGCCAAGATCGTGCGCAACGAGGATCAGTTTCCCCAAGAAGGATTGGTACTGGAGGTTCATTCCCGAGACTTCCCCAGGGAAAAACAGGTCGAAGGTTGGCGAGGACAAGCTCGAAACCGCGACCACGCATGGTTCCGCAAAGAAGAGGCTCGCCAATTCCTGGCAGCGAAATTCAACATCGGAGATTCTCATCGAGTACCAGGCCCCCTCGTGGAGCGCCTGGTGCGTCTCCACCTCATCGATAATGTCCGGGGCGAGAGCCCGCCATACCCAGCTCGGGCGATCAAGACAGCGACCCTCTCCACCGAGGTGATCGCTGTCAAAGATAGTTTGGTAACGATTCGCATCACCGGAGAGGTGAGTCTCGAACAGCAGGGTGCATGGCATATCGGCAAAGGGGATCAGCGGAAAGAAACAAGCCGTGGCTATCACGGTTCCTTTCTTGGAAATGCCAGATTCGATCGCGAGTCGCAGCGATTCGAACATTTCGAACTGATCTCTGCCGGCCAACGCTGGGGAGCCACGCGCTACAACGCTCGGGGAGATGATCTCTCTGCAAGCCCGATGGGCTTTCTCTTCATCCTCGCCGGGGATGGTGTCGAGGACCGGGTACCCCCTGCATACCTGCGAGAATATCGCTGGTAAAAGAGTAGATGGTGGCCGATATGTACGACCTGAAAATAACCAACCAACTACGTGAGATCGATGGAGAAGTCACCGGACCATAGATCAACGAAACAGGTACCTCCGATGAACGGATGGTCGAAGGTACCTGTCCAGTATCGGATCAATCTGCCGATCCTACCGGGTCGATTTCCATACTACGTAGCTCGTCGAAACTATCGGTCCAGCCTTTCGGTTTCCAGAGACGAAGAAACCCGAGCACCGAGCAAATCTCGTGCGATTTGAGCCGTCCTTGGATCTACGTCACTCCGTCGAATCAACTGTACAAAACCACTGACGTCGCTCAAAGGCCAGGACAACGCTCGGATTCGTAGAGCCGTACAACGGACCGAACGAGAAGGATC
>JBBWWC010000245.1:0-23333 GCA_050256555.1 Planctomycetota bacterium
AGCAGAATATTCTACCGGTATCCCATCAATCTTCTGACGATAGGCAAAAACCATTGCCGATCGGCTTTCCAGCTCGGACTCGTAGATCAATTCTAAATCACTACTGAAGATTCCGAAAAGAACCGCATGGTCTTCCAGAAATTTCTCAACCGCTTCGAAGTCTGTTCTGCCGTGAGATATGGGGGCGCCGTAGAGGAATGTACGACCCAGTCGATCTCGCTCGACACGAACTGCGGGATGTTGTTCTTGCATCACATCGAGCGAAGAAGAAATCTCCATCTCGTATGGACGTTCCTGCCATTCTTGACCAAAAAGCGGAAAATTTAAAAACAACAGCAATGCCAAAAATGGCATTCTGCGAGCAAAAGAATTCAAAATATCAGTCTCCCCTGGTCATGAGTGCAATGCAGTGGCGAGCATTGTCATTCACACAATCCAACACGCTTCTATGTAAGTCGCTTTGAGGGGTTTACTTAGCCCCACATTGATTCACATATCGTTCCACACGAGAAACACACGATTCCATCATAAAAGAAGAACTCCTGCACTGCGAGCAATGTATCGGCAGTGCAAGAGCTCTCCGAGGTACCTTCAGGTACCCAAGGATGGCAAAATACTAGTCCTTCAGGGGCAGATTGTTGCTTGCTCACACCCCAAGGAATCGCTAGTGGGATCCGGACCACAGATGCTAGAACCTCCTGAGCCGCCCTGAAATAACACCTGCAGTAACAAAATCACATCCGCCAGATCTACCTGGCCTCCGTCGTCAAAATCACAAGCATCAGCACAGGAATAACTTGTTGAAGAACCAAATAGAACTTCCAGCATCTGAACTGCATCGCTGATGTCTTGTGAACCATCGACATTACAATCACCCCGGAGGTAATCGTTCTCGACCGGTGGTGGTGGTGGCGGACCTCCCGCACAAGAGATCTGAACGATCTGTAAAAGGTCGATTCCCGCTTCAGTGATGCTGCCAGCACCCAGGTCTCCGGTCCTGAATCGCAACATCAGGCTAGTGGTGCTCGATTCACCTTCATCAATCCAGAAGGAGTTTTGAAACCAACCCCCGCTCGCCTGACTATCACCGGGACCGACCGTTTCGACAACAATCCAAGAAACTCCTCCATCGAGGCTTTTCCATATTGTAAGAACATCATCCGGAATCGTGATGGAGGTCGAATTGGAGAACCATCTCCAGTAAGAAACCCTGTGACGGCCCGTGTCGGACAACGGATACTCGATAGAAGTCAGAGTGGTTTCACCAAAATCAACATCATGGACCCCGGCAGCATCACCCACGCTGCCAATTCCGGTGACGTAACAGGACTGATCTCCTCCCGGGCCAGGCACTCCAGCGCTCGCCTGAGCATTCGATCCGACCGGAACACCCCATTCCCAAATCCCAAAGAGTGCGGCATCCGAAGGATCGGAAGTCGACCAACCAGGATTGGTCGCCAACGACTCCTCCACTACCTGAGCCGAGTCGGTCGCTCCGATCGTCGAAAACGGACTCAGCGCTCCTCCTGGTGGTAGCGAAGTGGACAAACCCAGGTCGTCTTCAACTCTCACGTACCAGTCGACCTGGTCGAGACAATCGATAACTGGAAAGTTTCCTTCGAGGATTTGCGACCCGACCTGAACCAAAGGAAATGATTGCCATGATCCGGCGGCGTTACGCCAAAACACACTCGAACCATCCACCAGTGGAGCGGCAAGAATCTCAGTGTATTGGACCTGAATTATGATTGGGACCCCTGGAGAAACCAGCTCACCAGGCCCCTGAACAAGTTCCAAAGACAAGGTGACAAGGTCCGGGCAACTCAACCCCCGAACCCCTGCAGCACTGCAAATCTCATCCCAGTTGGGGGTCCCGTTACCCAGATCACCGTCATCGTCATCCGCCATGAGCACTTCGAGAATCATATTGTCATGAATCGGTTGAGAACCCAACCCGCCAACGGTCACAGAAGACCAGTCAACAAACAGATTCCTCAGCAGTGTTGAGCCAGCAACGGGACCATATTTGTCTCTAATGAGGAATCCAACATCAAACCAGAACCCCCCCAGAGCTTGGCCGCAAAAATGAATCCCACCAGAACAAGGTACGACCACATCAGCATTTTCAACATCTCGAACATGCTGACCCGGGCCCGAAAAATCCTGACCGATGATCCCTTCGCCAAGATAAACAATGGCGAGGGAGTCCCCGTATCCCTCGCCAAATGCGCCTTGAACCAATCCTAAAGAATCAACAATGTGATGCCCAAACTCATGCAGAACAACAGAGGAATATGCGCTATCAACACACCCACCACCCGGCCTGAGAAACCGCAACATGGACTGGGTTGGATCGTAAAATGCGTTACAGGTCCCAGCCATTCCTGTGGTTGCGTTGAAGGGGAGCCCCATCGCTGGGAATCCTCCTGGCGAGTCCATGAAGAATCGAAAACCACTTTCGATGTAGTGGAATGCATTGGCTTGCGCCGTCAGACTCGTGTCATCTGCGGAATTGATCAACAAATCAACCCCACCAGGATCCGCAGCAGCACTGTCGGTGGCATTGGCGACCATAGCACTGGAGACTCCGCCCCAGGTCCCTCTCAACTCCGCCAATACGGTAAAGTTCGCCCCGGAGCCTCGCTCGAGAAGAAAGCTACCGTCTTCATTACTGTGGGTCGTTGCGGTCCCCCCGGAGATCTGAGCTCCTCCAAGTGTAAAGACCTGCCCAGAAACACTACTGCTTTGTGGTTCTGTCCCTGGGGTTCGAACCACACTCACGGTTCCCGGTACGTCAATTTCACAAACTTGTTCTTCGACCGCCAAGATCCTGCCATTTGTCGCATCTACATCGATTCGCAAACTACTGTGGTGAGCAGGAAGATCAGAAGTACCGTTGAGCACCCATACCAAAAATGATGTTCCAGCGTCTCCAGCGACAATCTCTAAAAACGGCTCAGCCCAGGTTCGAGATGGGTGATTCCTGGAAACCAGATTCAAAACATGCTCAACATCCATCACTGCCCCAGAGATCTCGACGAGAGGACTCCACGAGAAGGCTCGATGGCGGACCGAAAAAAGTCCTGAAGCTGAATCCTGAAAAACAACGGAACGGCCCAGCCCTCCGCGAACTTCGATCCCCTGAATGCTCTGGGTCCATCCGACAAAGGTCCGACCATTTTCGGCTTCTCGAACCCAGGAAATCTCCATCGTAGCGGCCAATGCTGGCCCCAAATTTTGCTCCAGATCGAGCTGTAAAGCTTCGAAAAGATGATCGGAGACAGGCCCCTCACTTCGAGGATCAAAAAGATCCCCGGCAAAAACAAAGGTGGGATTCATGGAAAGAAAGGCCAGCAGGCTCAGCAGCAAAAAACGCCGGTACCAGGACTGGCGATCAAGATCACAACAGGAGGAACTCCTGGATCCTGAAGCGTATCGAGTTCTTAGAGAGGCCAGAGAATCGAACAAGTGCCATTCCTTAATAAAAAACCTACCACCTGATATACAGACAGCTTGAAATATCGAGTCATATCGAGGCTTGAAAATAAAGCGCTATGCGCTTCCCAAGACCTGTCTATTTATCCGATTTCAAACCAAAACGAGACTGACGATCAACACGATGTCATAGATGCGTCATCCCTGCCTGGAAGTCTTAAATTCACAACTGCTAAGCAATCTCAATGGCCGATAACCCAGACTAAACGAAGGAAACAAGCGTGTCAAACACGGCATATGGACCAAAATACCCATACGGACCAGACCTGCCATACCGGTCTTATTGATCATACCTGACCCATCTGACCCATCTGACCCATCTGACTTACCTGACATTTGCACGAAAAAGGGGACTCAAGGGGTTTGTCTTGTTTTGAGGCAAGCGAGCCAGAGCCAGGCGGCGATCAATCCGAAACCGCCGATCGGAGCCACGGCCCCCAGGACACCGGGAGCCCCCAGAGCGAGGGCGAAAACACTGCCGCAGAAGATCACGGTGGAAATCAACATCAAGGTTCCCGGTCCCGGGTAGCCCGTTCCGCAAATCCATAATCCGATCGCATGCCAGAAGAGAATCCTGGCCGCTACTTCCCACTGATGTAGTCGAGAAGGATCAAGAGATTCCGCCAGTAAATGCGCTCCTGCAGCAGCGCAAGCAACAGCGATGGCTGCCAGTAGAAAACCAAGACGTTGAAGTGCTGACCCGCTCAACAAGATCACTTCCCCCATCATCACTACACCACTTCGACAGCTACCTGGTCGACACTCTTTCGATGGCAAAGAGCCATTCATGAACTTCATCTTCTGAGCGACCTTCCGCAGGCCGGAAATTTCTCAGCGAACCCGTTCGAGAAACTCGACCCTCTCGATCACTGCGGAACCTACGATAAGGTATCTCATGAAGAATATTATCGCATGATTCATTGCGAACAAAATCTTCGGGAGAATCGAACTCGAGAGGACTGGTCGAAAACTTCGACCAGTGTTCCAACATCTGCTCGATTTCATCCCGTGTCAGAATTCCTTCTTCGCTATAGGAAAGAACAATTCCCTGCGCATTCGCTCGTGAAATGATACTTGCCATGGCGTCTCGACATTCCGTACCGCGCCTGCTGCAAAGTGGTGAGGCCACATCTTTCCAGGGCAACAAACCTGTTTTCCCATACAACTGTGGTTCTATTTCATCATCGTGATCTTCCAGTGGTAACAAGGAGATCACCTCGGGGAGATGATAGTTCGCTGCGTACTGTCGCTGATTATAAGGTGGATCAAGATAGAGAAGATCGCACTCCATCGTCTCGATGAGTTCCTGGGCATCGAGACGATGAGCTTGCCCGAGTGGCCCTTGAACCAGGGCAGGAGTTCTCAACCTCAGCGGATTACGCGCATTTTTCTGCCAGGTTTTGAGATAAGCACCGTAAGTTCCCGAAATATTGGCCACACGATCCGCAGCATCGATGATGGATGTGATCAATACCCACATCTCCGCTTCCTCGATCAATTGCTCTTTTCGCCAGCCTCTAATCGCCTCGATCATCGCATCCAGGCGCCGCGCATTATCCGGCATCAAATAACCACGCGCCGCTGCACCTTCAGGCGAAAACTGGCGATAGAGGATTCCATCTCGTACGGGGAGCTCTTCCTCGAGGAACCGGATGAGGCGGAGAAATGGTTCCCATGCAGCGGGATCTTCGGGTTCTGCATTATGGATCCGGTCGGCCCCGAGCGGCTCCAGCCCTTCCCATAAATTCTTGAGCCCTGCAAAGGAAGGAGGGCCTGGACATTCAAGATAGACCTTCTGGAAGGCTAATGAGCAATGCATCAAGTCCGTGGAAATCACCTCGTAGCCGCGTGATCGGAAGAAACGACCTACAGTTCCGCTACCACCAAAGAGATCACAGACAGTACCACCAGAAAAACCCGCACGCTCCGCTGCGAGTAAGATCTCATCCAGAAGCTGGATCTTGTTCCCAAGCCAACGCAACTTTAATCCTCACAAAGAAGTAAAAGTTCACGTACTGGACGATTCGAATCACCCTGTCCGGAATGCATCAGTTTTTGCTCACGGATCTCAACATTACCGTAAGTCTCCAGGATCAGCTGCCTCATCTTCCCGGCAGGTTGTTCTTCACCCTGATCATGCCAGCGCCGCGTCAAAAGACCCGTATCTGTCGAATAAGAGATCAACAGCTTTGCCCCACGTTCATGACAGGATGTAACAACCCGTCGAAAAGCATCTTCAACTCGGCTACCGCTGCAGAAATCTGAACGGAATCTATTCGCCTGCACAGGATATCGCCCTCTCGTCAACTCACCCCCACGGCGCTCCAGTTCGGGGTAATCGTAAGACACAAGGGTTTCCAGAACATGATAGAAGCGTGAATAATTGTCGGCCGTGTAGGGGGGGTCCAGGTATACAAGATCGACCTGCTCTTCATCCAGCGGACTACCTTTCGCCAGAAGATCATGTACGTCACTGCAAAAAACCCGATTACCTTCATGTCGAGGGAGCGATCCCCATTCTCGACGAATCGAATCGAGAGAAAACTCAAACTGCTCATCAATATCCAGACTTCTACGCCGTGCAACGGCAACCAGCTCGGTATTCTTTTCAATTGATCTGGGCTGGGCAAAATGACTGGTTCCTGAAGTACTGATGGATGCTGCGTGAACCAGGGCCGCCAGATACAGATTTTGTTTCTGGATCTGGAAGGGATCAGTCGCAGGAATCTCAGCGATGGCTCTTCTCAGCGAATCTAGTTTCATCGCCTGACGAAGGCCGAAATAAACATGGGCCCAGTAGGAAGTACAGAGAATCGCCGGCGTCGCCGCTGGCTGCTCACGTCGAGCTTTTAAGATGTCGAACATCTCCGAAGACAGCGGCTCATGCGCTGAAGATGCATCGGTTTCAACTGCAGGACTGAATGGAACAGGTGCCTGTGCGACCAGTGCTCGATAACGGTCAAAGATTTGCGAATTCGAATCATTACTGGCACCATCGGCGATGATCTGCTCCAGCAAGAAAGTCTCTTGCTCAAGTGCTTCTGGCACCAGGTCCTCAAGGGCTCGCAGATTTTCAGCACAAACCACTGCGAGATCTTCCTCCGGATCCAGAAAATCGAGTGCCTGTGGCCAGCCAGGACCACCTTCCAGATACGCCCGCGCCACAGTGGCTGAAAATTCCTGAACGTCATTGGCCAAAATTTGGTAGTTGGGAGCAAACCAACGAGAGACTGCCGATGTTCCGGCGCATGCATCGAGTAACGTGGCTCCCGGTTCGATGAGATCCTGTACCGCACCGTTGAGAAACTCTTCACACAATCGAGTCTTGGCCCCCATGTACCAGAAGGTTCTCAATTCAGTTGCAGAGCGAGTCATCCGATACTCCCAACCCGTTCCAGGGTTTCCCGCAGACTGGCAAGCCAGTCCCTTTGTATCCTTGCACAACGAGAGGCCCGACGACCTCCGCCAAAAATAGCAGACCAACCTTGCCAATGGGTTGTAAACTCAACTAGCGAACCCGATCCATCTTCGATGATTGCGAGCCGCGCCTCACTCCGAAAGGGGCCGAACCCCGCTCGCCAGCAAACCCTTCTGGCCAGTAAACCATGGGCAAGATTTTCCTGCTCCGCTGTCGAAGACACAGGGAAATCTGCTTCTTGCGAGTGATCAACCCCATCTTTGTCGACGCAAAGTACTTCTCCACCAAAAAGTGGCGCAGCAGCCTCGAAATCCCAACTCAGTCCGAATCGCGCTCCGACTTGCCATTCTGTTCCACGCAACCAACGGGCCGATCGTAATCCAGCGCACCAAACGGGCCACTCCTCGATTTGTGAGGAGTGATACCAGATCGTCTCGGGGTCAACATTAAACCAGGCCGTTTCGCGAACCGTCAGGATTCTCACGGTTTGTCACGCCCTCCATGAACTCCTGAAAAAAGATCTTCAGGATCTCCTCGATCCGATCGCAGTGTCGGGCATTCTGAGACGGTGATCTGGAGTGGTCAAGACAGCCACGCCCAGATCGGATGACAAGAGCACTTTACTCTGTCACAATGGACGATTGAGTCATTTCTTGTTTCCGGCCCGATGGCTGGAAGAAATGACGGCTCCAGGGATCGGAATCCCGGGGCTGTGCAACTGTACTTCACTGGACGGACCTGGATAGGTGTTTCCTTGACTCGACCATTACTTCCGATCATCCAAGCCATCATCCTCTGTGACCGTATCTACAAAGATGACGAGTCCGGTAAATGCGTCCTTGCTGGCACCTTCAATCGAGTTCGCTTGCCTGAATTCCCATGTGAATATCAACCCGCTTCTCTTTATCTCAATCTCAGCGACTTCTCAGGCCTCCATACGGTCTCGTTCCGCTTCAAGCGCCTCAGTGATGATTATGTCATCGAAGAAAGTCCAGAATTCGGGCTGGAACACGATGACCGACGTGAACACCACGAATGCATCTTCGAGCTTCCTCCGATGGAGTTTCCTGAACCAGGAAGATACACCTGGGAAGTCATCTTTGATGGCAGTGATATCATCGGCACCGCCGATGTTGAGGCGATCTTGTTACCCACCGGTGATGAGGAAGTGAATGAAGATCCACTGGGAGGAATGAATGAAGAGCCTCACGAAGGAATGAACTAGCGACACTTCTGCCTTCCGACGGCGCTGCCTTCGTTTACCGATTCCATCCAGTCGGACCAGTGTACGACGGAAACATCTCTCTCAAGCCGGATCAGGCCCGGCAATCTTGTCGAAATGCCTTCTCAAGAGCGCCTGCTTACCAGGCTTCAATCCGACCAGCTGCTTCTCGAAGACCTCCCTGAGTTGGTGTCTCGCCAGTAACGCCGTGATGCGTGCAGACACCCTGGGACTGGGATCACGCAATGTTGGAGCCAGACGGGTGGCTTGCTCGAGACATGGATCTCCGGCAAGCACCCGTTTCAGCAGCTCCTTACGTTCGCGACCACTCGAAGCAAGATATTGCTCGATCACCTGTTCAAGATTCAACGAAGTCTTTCCAGGATCACTTCATCCTCTTGAGAAACCGTCGCCACCCATTGCAAGACAACCACCTGCTGCTGCCCCTTGGTCAGCGAAACTTCCCAGCGTGCAATGCCGTCTGTGTCGACTTTCGGCTCGGGCTCGGTTTCGCTGCCCAGCTCAACAGCCGCACTCTCGACCGAGCTCACCGGTATACGATCAACAAGCTGCACCGAAATCGGATCGGAAATCATCGAGCGAATCGTGAATCGATAAGCTTTCACCAGCTTTACACTTTTGCTGAACGAACTCGCAGCGACAGATCGATCTTCGATTTCTTCCTTACGAACAACGATTCGGCCTTCGGATCCAAAATGCTGGGTAAACTCTTGCCCCTGTGCGATTCTCTGCACCGAGCCATCTCCGACGTAAGCACCATCTCGAAAACACCGCACTATCCCGGCAAGAAAAGGAGCTTTACTGGTATTGACGAGGCTGGCACGTCGAAACACATGCGGACTCAGCAGAGGAACACTCTGGTAATCGAGTTCGGCACTCAAAATCTGTTCTGTAATGGTTACTGCATGAATACTTCCACCGCCAGGAATCGAGGCAGGCGCCAGAATCTCAAAATGAACCGGGCCAAAACCAGAAGTTACTTTTGCTCCTGATAGATCTTCGATTCCCGCCTCGACTTCACCCTCTCCCAAAATACTATCCTCTGAATATTCTTCGACAGTGCTGGTAACGACCACCGAATCGACAGGCGCGTCAAAGACACCGAGGCTTCTTTCCGGACCCTTTTTAATGGCGCTAACTCTCATCGGAACCAAGGCTGGCGGTGTTAATCCTAACGAAGAACGGGCCGTTGAAAGAGTCAACTGAACGTCATTCCAATCCTCACCACTTTGCTGCGAAACCTCCGCACGACTCTCCCAGCGAACTTGACCTTCCGAGTCATCGAGACTCGCCACATGAATCGGAATCCACTGTGCGGAAAAAACATCATGAGCCAACTCCACGGTAGCCGCCCCTTCTTCCTGGGTCTGGAGTAATACAGTGGCCTCCCATGTGGTTAAACTTTGCGCCCCTCGTTCAAGATCCAAGTCATGAAACAAATCCTGACGCATTTTTTTGATCGCAGTATTGAGCTGTTCCAAACGATCTTTTTCGAGAGTCAATTCCAGTTGCCGATCGGAAACCCATTGCTGAGCCTCGACGACCTGCACTGCTGTCGATCCTCCCAGAAGATGGGTTCCCCTTACCGCAGAAATGGAGTCCTCAACCAGCAGAGCCAGTCGCTGAGTCACCACCAAAGCACGATCCAATTCCTCGGTTCTGGAACCATTAGCGTCCAGCTGATCATCGAGTTTCTGGATCTCGGCTAACGAGACACGGACCTTTTCCTCGACAGCTTCGAGATGAAACTCTCGTTCCATACGAACACCAAGAATCATGCCCTCGACACCGATCACACGTGCACGAACACTGGCGGGATCGATAAATACTGGCAAGCCGCCGAAGACAACCTCTGTCGATCCCTTTTCGACATCAATTATCTTTCGGCGATGAACACGCGCACGGTCTTCGAACACGGTTATCGCATCGGGAGAAACATACGTATCCGATCGATCACCAGCGGAAGATCCAGCGTTAACCGGCAACGATATCGACAACATACAACTACAGATGATCCAGTACATGTATCGCATCATTCCCCCTTCCCCAGGCGCTCTGGTGCATTACGACGTACGAGTTGCACATCAGGAGGGGCTTCTATCCACCACACAAATCGTAGATTGATCGGTTCCCCGGGTAGCACATCGAGCTGCCAGGACACCAACCCATCATCGGAATCCAAGCCCTCGGGTATCAATGAAGTCAAAGTCCGGTCAACCTTGACTTTCAAAACATCGTCTTCGGTAAATGGAATTCTTTCGCGAAGTAACACACTGATCGGTTCTTGCCGAAAGTTCTCGACCACCATTTCAAGATCGGTCCGATAGTGCAGCGCTTTGGAAAAGAGGCCGACCTCCTCCTCAGCTTCGCGCTGAACCCGCTGAACACGCACCTGTCCATCGACCCCCAGGTTCAGAGTTAACTCTTCACCAGGAGCAGTAGTTTTGATGGTCGTCTGACCCAAGTAATCACCTCCCAGAAAAACGGAGGCTCTTCCATGTAGCAACGGGTCCTCACCGTCAAGAACTGCTGTAATACGCCGAAAAACAGCGGTATTCAGCTCAGGAGTACAGATTCGTTTCTCCGTAAATCCAAGACTCTTGATGGAGTAAAGCAATCGATGAGGCTCGCCATTGGATGAGATCTGTTCCGGTCGTAAAGAAGAAAAAGTACGAAGAAATCCTCTATTTGATTCCGATGGAAGAATCGAAGAATCAAATCCCCAAACATCTTGCTGCGACCAAAACAGCCGGAGGCCCTCGGAATAATCTTGAACAAACTTTTCCCGTCCGAATGCTTTACCAGGGAGAATCAACTGTGCAGACGCTTCGGCACCTGGAGATTGTCCCGATTCTCTGCCCCTCATCCGACTTCCGAAGCGATCCTCCCTACCTCCGCCCACAAAACCAGCTACATCACGTAAAGCTAAATCTTGATAACGAGGTCTCGCAAGACGAATCGCACTAAGATCTGGAATGTCTGATCCCAGTTCTGGTGTTGCTGTCGAAAAGAAAATAGGAACCTCTGGCCAATCTTCTCCAGTCTGCTGCTGAACGATGGCAAAAGAACGCAAACGAAAACGACGGGTAAGTGGATCAACATCAACTTCATAGTGTGGATACCAGAAAGCGCCCGAAATCAGATAACTGAGCCGGATCACTCCACCTTCACCGGTAGAGTCCTGAAGTCCGATCAACGCATGAGTGTGGATGCGCTCGATCTCCTCCAACTGGTTGCGCAAACTATTTTGAGCCTGGCGAACCTTCTCTTCTGCTGCTCGTAAACGTGGAGCCAGCGACGCTCGTTTTGTCGCTGCAGATTCCATCCCTAATCGGATCATGTCGAGCAATCCTTGCCAGGCCACGAGATCGATATCCAGTGGTGCATCATCTTCTGCGAGACGTGGCGGTAAAATCCTGGAAAATCGAGAACGCATCTTCTCAAGTGCCTGGTCTTCTCGCTGAAGACGTAGCAAAGACTGCTTCGCCTCCTCTAGCTGGTTCTGCTTCTCTTTCTCCTCCGAAGTTTCAACCGGATCACCTGCCAAGCGGTTGAGCTGGACTGAAACCGAAGATAGGCCCTCGGTCCCCTCAACCTGGATCGATGATTCGACCACTCCTGCGGGAAGAGGACCAACCTTGACATCACGTAACCCTGGTTCAGCAGGGCTGATCGCAAACGTTCGCTCAATACGAGCCTGTTGCGAATACAAGATGACAGAAGTCACCTCTCCTTTTACCGCATCTGAGACAACGTTTGCCTCAATCGGGGTCGCAGCCTCGAGAAGTCCATTTCCTAGCCATAAGGTTACGAAAAGCACCGCAGCATTTATATGGACACGGTATCGATCCTGTTGATTCATCAAATCACCTTTTCTTATAGCCAAGGAAAAAACTTCCGTCAGCCGATCGCGGGCCCCTTTAACAAACTTCGACACAGAAGCCTCTACAAAGAAGCTTTGCGCTCGAGTTCTTGCACACGATCATGCAAAGACCGTACCATTTCTTCTAATTGATCTAACCGAAGCTCTTTTTCTTTTGAAGCCACCGGCGTAACAGTGACTGTATCGGACGTGTTGGTCGTGGCAGGATTCACAGTCACACCGGACGCCTCTGCTTTTTTCAACGCAGAAACCTGCTCTGGATCCTGAAGAAGATGCCCCCAGCGCACTCCACGCTTCACTCCTTCAGGAGAGAATCTCGCTGCCAGGGGTGGATCATGCTGTGCCATTGTCTGCAAGACCTCATCGAGTGCCGCGAGATCTGGAATCTCTTTCATACGAGAAGCCCTGGTACGTAACTCTCCCAGAGTTTGCGGCCCCCGAAGAAGGAACTCCGCCAGAACCGCCATCGCACGACCGTCCAGCTCCAGCACCTTCGTCAGTTCTTGTCGCCACTTTCCTACACGAGATCCTGCGGCATGAACCTGAGTAGCAAATCCACGACCCGCCAAAATCGTCAGCGTTTCATCGACCTCGTCCTCCATCCAGGACACCACGGGTTCGCGATTCGACTTCTGATTGCATCCCGTCACCACCTGATTGAGGGTCAAAGGATAGTAGTTTGGCGTTGCCAGAGATTTCTCTATGAGAACCCCTACGACCCGCTGCTCACGTAAATCCAGAATCACCGGTTCACTCATTGCGCCTCCTCAAATCAGCTTCAGCTTCGCCAGAAGGGCGGTTATCCCCCCCTCAGTACACGATTACAGATTACGATGGGATCGGTGAGGGAGCGAGAGTCTCCCCATCTCTTCGCCATCGATTCTCGGGCCAGCTCGGGTACCATCCACGATTCATGGTTCTAAGATTCTGGCTTCCAGAAGAGGAGCTTTCAGATGCCGCGCAAGCGACGCATCGATCAACATCGCACCGATGCTGATCTTCGACAGCACAAGGCTCGACCGCACCTGTCGTTGATCCTCGACAATATTCGGAGCCTGACCAATGTCGGCTCCATCTTCCGAGCCGCCGATGGTTTCGGGGTGCGAAAAATCTACCTCTGTGGAATCACGCCCACTCCACCGCGTCCAGAAATTGCGAAAATCTCACTCGGTTCTGAACTGACGACCGAGTGGGAACACATCGAAGATCCTGCGATGGCAGTCCGACGCCTACAAAATGATGGAGTCTCGGTCGTCGCACTGGAACAAACCCAGGAATCCAGCTCGATCTATGACATCGATTTCCCCTATCCGCTCGCCATCGTTCTTGGACATGAAGTCGTTGGTGTCGATGAACAGGTCCTGTTTCTCTGCGATGGAACCATCGAGATTCCAATGTTTGGATCCAAGCATTCGCATAATGTCGCCACCTCTTGTGGCATCGTTTTGTCCGAAGTACGAAGAAATTGGCTGCCTCTCGGAGATCCTCCTCCATGGGAACTAACACGCACCAAGACAGCCGGAAAGGATCAGCCATGAGTCACTGGCTAGCGGGACTCGATGAAGCTGGATACGGACCTCGACTCGGCCCGATGGTCATCGGCTTTGCAACACTACTGTGTGAAAAGAAGATCGCAGCCAATGAACCCTGGGAGCTCCTGGCGCCATTGATCGGCCATGCTGGCCGCAGAGACAAGAACGTGATTTCAGTGGCCGATTCGAAAAAACTACATCGACCCGGAACTGGTGACCTGTCACGACTGGAAGAAGGAGTGCTTGCATTCATCGGAGCGGAACGAGGCGAAGTACCTCGAACATTTCGAGAGTTGATCGACCACTGCACGGTGGGCCGATCCGCCTATCTTGATGAATATCCGTGGTATCAGGGGCAAGATCTGGAGCTACCTTATTCCTGCTCAACGGTCGATCTTTCCGGGAAAATTCGCCGTCTTCAACGCGCTTTCAACCGCTGCTCCATCTCGGTCGGAGAGATTCGAGCCATCCCTCTCGAAGTCCGTGAGTTCAATGAACAGGTCAAGGAACGTGGTACCAAAGGAGCCGTTGATGCCTGGGCGATGGGGAGATTTCTACACTGGCTCTGGAATCAACGCGATCGAAAAATGGTGGAAGCCTGGACCGATCGACTGGGCGGGCGGGAGCGATATGGCCCCCTGTTGTATCCCCTGTTCCCCGGATGTCAGTTCAAGATCCTCGAACAGGATAAAGACCGCCAATCATACAGAGCCAGCTCTAAAGAAGATGACCGTACCATCGAGGTCCATTTCCGTAAGGATTGTGAGCAACACAGTTTCTGCACGGCACTCGGATCGATGACAGCAAAATATCTCCGCGAACTGCACATGGTTCTTCTCAATCGCTGGTGGTCAGAACATATTCCAGACCTCAAGCCCACGGCCGGATATCCGCAAGATGCTGGACGATTCATCGGAGAAGTCGAAAATGCTAGAAAGAGCCTGGGTATAGATTCTGGGCTACTCGTACGAAGCCGCTAGAGGTCTCTCGACGGCCGCTTGTTGCGGTATTGTTGCCATTTACCGGTCTCTCGGCTAGGGTTCTCTTCGTCAAAGTCTATCCCCGGAAATTTCCGCGGAAGGAGCCTATTCTTGTCAGAGACAAACCTCAGCTCAGATCTTGCCATCGCAAGAGCCGCCACACTTGGCGATATCCGTGAGATCGCCTCCAGATACGGTATCGAAGAAGATGAATTGACCCTCCATGGCAAATTCATGGCCAAGGTGCCTTTATCAATCCTCGATCGGATCGGCAGTAACACACAAGGAAAGTACATCGATGTAACTGCCATCAATCCCACTCCACTCGGAGAAGGCAAAACCGTCACAACCATAGGCCTCGGGCTTGGACTCAACCACATCGGAAAAAAAGCCGTTTCCACCATTCGACAACCATCGATGGGGCCAGTTTTTGGCATCAAAGGAGGCGCAGCAGGTGGCGGACATAGCCAGGTGATCCCGATGGAGGATTTCAATCTTCATCTGACCGGTGATACACATGCCGTAGGACTGGCCAATAACTTACTCGCAGCATGGGTAGACACCTCAATCTTGATGGGGAACCCCCACCGGATCGATCCCAGTTCCGTTACATGGAAACGCTGTCTCGATGTCAACGATCGAACTCTCAGAAACATCATCGTGGGCCTCGGCGGATCCAAAAATGGAATCCCCAGAGAAACCGGATTCGACATCTCGAGTGCCAGTGAAGTGATGGCCATCCTCGGACTTTCTTCCGATGCCGATGACCTTCGCCAAAGGCTGGGCAGAATCATCGTTGGAATGAATCAAGATGGACAACCTGTGACTGCTGAAGATCTGGGAGCCGCAGGATCGATGGCCGTTGTTCTCAAGGACGCCATCCACCCCACCTTCATGCAAACCGTGGAAGGCACCGGCTGCTTCGTTCACACCGGGCCTTTCGCAAACATTGCCCATGGAAACTCTTCCATCGTTGCCGATCGCATTGCTCTTGCACTGTGTGATTACGTCGTCACCGAAAGTGGCTTCGGCGCCGATATGGGGGCGGAGAAGTTCTTCAATATCAAATGCCGTGTCAGCTCAATGAAACCAGATGCAGTTGTTCTGGTCGCAACGATTCGAGCCCTCAAAGTCCACAGCGGCCGTTACAAGGTCGTTCCCGGCAAGCCGTTGCCGGAAGCGATGCTCGAAGAAGATATCGCTGCGGTTGAGGACGGATGCTCAAACCTTCGCCGACACATCGAAAATCTCGGTAAATTCGGAACCCCGGTAGTGGTCGCACTGAATCGCTTCCCGACCGACACGGACGGTGAAATCGAATCAGTTCTCAATATCGCACGAAGCTCCGGTGCCTTTGATGCCGTGATCTCCGAAGTCCACTCCAAGGGTGGAGAAGGTGGCGCTGCACTGGCGCATGCAGTTGTCAAAGCCTGCGATGAAGTCCCGAGCGAATTCAAGATGACTTACCCAGATGATTGCCCCATCAAAGATAAAATCCGCTCCGTTGCTCAGGAAATCTACCGCGCCGATGGAGTAGATTTCAAACCTGCCGCCAACAAAGCGATTCGAAAATTCGAAAAGATGGGAATGGGAAAACTACCGATCTGCATGGCAAAAACACAGTACTCATTCTCTGATGATCCCAAGAAAGTCGGTGCGCCAGATAATTTCCGCATCACTGTTCGTGACATCCGATTGTCTGCAGGAGCCGGGTTCCTCTATGCGCTCACCGGAGAAATCATGACGATGCCAGGACTCGGTTCCAAGCCAGCGCTGTTGCAAATCGACGTCGATGACGAAGGCCGTCCGCAGGGCTTATTTTAAGCAGGTGATTTTTCAGGACCGGTGCTTTTCCTGATAAAGATCGCCTGCAATGAGAGCGAGTACAGGAATGTATTTCAGAACCGTGACATTCATCGCAGCCTTGTCCACCCTCTGCCTGTTCTCGCCTAGCTTTGCAGCCAAGGTCTCTGAAAAAGCCTAACCAACCATCCTCTCCTGATCGATCAAGACGCTCGGCGAGGGCGAGGAGAAGAACAAGAGCTTCACCGTCAAGGACAAGAAAGGTTCTCTAAAGGTCGAGCTGGTCAAAAGCTCCATCATCGAAAACCACGTGATTTCCTCGATCAAAGATCTCGATCCAGGAACAACGGTTCACGTACTGGCACGAAAACAAGAAGAGCAATTCGGAGCGGGTGGAGCACGGTATCCACCGATGCTTGTCCAGGTTCAAGTCATCGTTGCCGGCTCATTCAAGCCGCCAGCGGTCCCCTCGAAACTACAGGGACAAGGATTCAGCTGGATCAGTGGGGCGATCTCTTCGGTCGAAAATGGGAGAGAACGTGAAGTCTCGGACCATCGCCTGACCACCGCACTGGGAACCGAAGTACTGGTGATCGAACGCAAGAATGCCACTGCATTAAAAAAGCGACAGAAGTTATTTCTTACCGGATACCTCGACGATTCTGATCGTAAGAATCGAAAACTGGAAGCCTATGAGATTATCATCTTGCAATCACGTTGGAAAAAATACGACCAAACACATGATTTGAAGAACCGTAAGCCGCCTATAAAAAAGGGTGACGATGAAGATCCTGAAGATGATGAAGAGTTACCCTTCTAGGCAACTTCGTCGGTTCCAAAGAGAAATGCCTGGCGAAACTTGCGGGCTAGCTTCTGGACAATCCCTGGCTGTATTTTACTGTCCTCTGCCAACACCACCCCCCCACAATCTTCATGGAAGTATTCGCGACTGCCGGCGCGTAAACGATTCCAGATCCTCGTCCCTACCTCGACCTCGGAATCACACTTCTGGCAATGAGCGAGGTGACGGTGATGCCCCCCCTTTGCACGCATTGCGTGACAACGTTCTCCATTCCCTCCGATCGCAATAAAGATATTGCGCCACTGAACGCCGTGGGCCTGGGCCCTGGGACCGGCTATGAGGTGAGCCAGTTCATGCAAAACAGTGTTACGGAACTGCGGGATATTTTCTTCCACCGAGAAGATCGGTTCGCTGAGCCCTATCGTCCGGGTCTTGGTGCAGGCATTTCCGGCACTACTGGTCAGTCGGCGGCTGATACGGATCTTGGCTCCCATCAGCATCTCATGATATTCAGGAAAATTGGATCGAACCTCTTCGAGTATTTCCAGCGCTTGATCGCGAAGGTTTTTTTCCCGCATCTGCCTGACTTGTTGCGTCAATTCGCCCCCTGAAATCTCACCAAAGTAGTACTGCCTGCTTCTTCACTACTGCCGCTAACGATTACATTTGATCTTTACGGAATTGCTCCAGCTCTCGCCGTAGATTCTCGTTCTCACGCTGAAGTCGCTGATTTTCAGCGACCAGATCGGAAGTATCACCAGCCCCTGCTGGCCCAGGCCCCCCTGCCGCCGTTACAGAATCAGCAAAGTAATTCCCGGCCAACATCGCTGTTTTCACCGTTGCGGTATGGCGCACTTCTCTGTGATCGATCCACATAACTCGATACAAACGCTCATTTTTCGAACCAAGCCAACCTTTTGCAAAAGGAGTCCAACGAATCGATTCGACCACTCCACCTTTATTCTCAATCTCAGCGACAATGCGATTCTTGTCGAAAATCCCTGCGACGATACGGCTCGAGATCGCCAGACCGATCGCCAGAAAAATCCAGGTCCACAATTCACCGAATTCACCCAGTCTCTTCAGCTCTTCGGCTCTTCGGCTTCCAACGCATTCACCTTTTCCTATCAACACTACGATTTAGTCGAAGCCATCTTTTCCATCGCCATGAAGAGCGCCTGGGTTCCCAGCTGACCCCCTCCACTTCGTACAACTTCATCATATAGCCTGCGAGCCAGCTCTAATCCTGGTAATCCGATCCCCATCCGGTCGCATTCGGAAATCGCAATACCGAGATCTTTGACAAAATGCTCGACGAAGAAACCTGGCTGCAAGTCTCCAGCCAGGATACGAGGGGCCAGGTTAGAGAGGGACCACGAACCGGCCGCTCCTCCGGAAACACTCTCCAGAACTTGGCGGGTATCGAGCCCAGCTCTCTTTGCATAGACCAGACCTTCACACATACCGATCATGGTGCTAGCGATGATGGTTTGATTGACCATCTTGGTGTGCTGGCCGGCTCCCGCAGCGCCCTGCAAAATCGCCTGTTTACCGACAACATTGAAAATCGGTTCCGCCTCGGCAAACGCTGCTCGCTCGCCACCAACCATGATACTGAGGCTTCCCTCTCTGGCGCCAACATCACCTCCGGAAACTGGAGCATCCAGGCTCAGTATTTCACGTTCAGATGCTACATCCGCAATCCGCTTTGCCAGTGCTGGAGTGCTGGTCGTCATATCTATCACCAGCTGGCTGCAAGTTTCTTTGCTTGAAATCGAGAAAACACCGTCGACGCCCAGGTATACAGATTCAACATCTTCAGGATATCCAACCATCGAGATGACAATTGGACAGGTCTGTGCCAGCTCGGCAGGACTGGTAGCCCAGCTCGCTCCCGCAGCAATCACCTCATCGGTCCTGGATTTGGTCCGCGAATAAACCGCCACGTCGTAATCGGCGCAGAGCAAGTTTTTCACCATCGAAGTTCCCATCACGCCACAACCGATCCAGCCGACTTTGGGTAGCATGGGCCCTCCTTCTCACGATCACAGCACTCTGGTTCTTTTCAGCAGTCTACCCCAGGACCTCACCGAGGGTACCTTGTGAAGAACTCTCGACATCCAATCCCAACGGTGGCACCATTCAAAGTCCGTCGATTTCCGGATGAGGCAACAACGACATTTCTCGAGTGCAGGAAAGGTTCATACGCCAGTGGGATCCAGGATCAACTTCCTGCGCGAGTATATCTCCGAACCGGGTTCGATCGGAGCCGTGGCCCCCAGCGGAGGAGCCCTGGCCTCCAGGATGCTCGATGACATTTCGCTGGATCAAGCAAACGTGATCCTTGAACTGGGTCCAGGTACAGGCGCCATCACTGCCGAGATCCTCAAACGAATCACCCCCAGTACTCGTTTTCTGGCGGTAGAAAAAAATTCGGCCTTTGTTCGAATTCTCGAACAAAAATTCAACGGTGTCGAAATCGTCGAAGGAAATGCAACTGAGTTGAGCTCCATCCTTCAGAGCATGGAAATCGATCAAGTCGCAGCAGTGATCTCGGGACTTCCCTGGGCCGCATTCCCTGATTCATTACAGGACCAGATACTCGCTCAAGTCACACAAGTCCTGGCACCCACAGGACGCTTCGTCACATTTGCTTACGGCGGCATTCACCTGTTTCCTAAAGCTCGTGCATTCCGTCAACGTCTCGACAGTTTCTTTGGGACTGTCGAAAAAACTCGCCTGGCATGGAGGAATCTTCCGCCTGCTTTCGCATATCACTGCAGGAGATAACTCGGAATGCTCGAAAATGAAAAGCTCATCTACATGGTAGCAGGGCTGCTCGGCGGCTTGGCTTGCCTGGGATGCTTGATATGGATCTTCATCTGGAACAAGAGAAAGAACCAGGAACGAACTCAATCACTGGAACAAGGAATGAGATACCTCGGGCTGTCGTTCCATGGCGATCCCGATGAAAGCGCCGGCAAGCTGCTGGCATCTCACCCCCTGGGTAAATGTGGCTCGCCAAAAGGTGCCTCCAAAGTGGGACGAGGGAGCTACCGCAATCATGAGGTGGTGATCTTCGAATACACTTATCTCATCCATACCGGAAAGAGCTCCCACGCAATCATCCAAACGGTCGTAATTCTAAAAAATGAACACAACTTCCCCGATCTTGATATGGGTTCAGAGAGCTTCTTTGATCGCTTCAAGGAGTATTTCGGCGCCCAGGACATCGATTTCAGTTCTCACCCCGACTTCAGTAACAAGTACCGTCTTCGCGGTGAAGACGAGAACGCCATCTGCGATCTGTTTCGACCGAGTGTCCGGGAGTACTTCGAGCAAGGAGACACGATCCAGCTCGATATCAAAGCGGACCAGATCCTGATCTATCGACCTGGAAAATACTGCAAGTCAGGAGAGGAGCTGGAACCAGTTCTTCAGCGAGCGGTGCAGATCAAGGAAGTACTGAGCGGTAAGAGCTACTAGAGAAATCGAGCGCGATTATTTCTCCAGCTCGGTAAATTTCGAATCCAGCTCAGCGATGGTAAATCGTCGGCAAGCGATCCACGGCGATTCATCTTTCGTCCAGTGACCGTAGGTGATGGCGATGATGGTTCCATCTTTTTGCTGGAGCACTGCCGGATATGCGCAATCTCCACGTACATGATTATCCATCAAACGCACCCGGTACTGCCCCTCTTTCCCTTCGGTGATGTCTTGCCAGCGACCGACCCAGCCGACCCAATCCCCTTTGGTCTTACTCTCTCGAGTGGTATCTCTAAATGAGATGAAGAGGCGTCCATCAGAGGTGTAAGTAGCAGTGTGTCGATCACCGGTCAGAGCAGCTGGCAGCTCCTTCGGTGGCGACCAGCTATTGCCTTCATCGTGACTGAAGATGACAAACGAATTCCGTGTCCGACTGTTCTCACGCAGCAGCAAGGCCAACGTCTTACCATCGGGAGAACGAATCACTCCCGGTTCGCACAGATGGACATCCGGACGATGGGCAATCGAGATCGGGTCTGACCATGTCAATCCACCGTCCCCTGACAGGGTTTGAAACACATCGAAACGAGATTCTTGCTTGTTTGATCGCAAAAAGCGCCCGTCGTCGTGAAACCAGGCGGCATAACGACCATCCTTGAGACGCTCCACCGACCCCATCACGACGATCCCTCCCCAATCGCCAACCGGCTTCAAGGGGCTCCAGGAAGAACCATCATCTTCACTAACGGCTAGCCGTGCCGGATAAAGACCGGACCACAGGATCAGTCGCTTCACGCCAGTAGAGTCGATGACTCGATGGATGGTCGGGACCTCCCTGGAAGAGGTCCAGTTCTCGGGGGTATCCAAACGATCACTCCAGGTTTTTCCACCATCCGTACTTTTCTTGAAAACGATGGCACCTCTACCGTGTCCTTTTGGATAAACACAGAGGATCGTCTGATCATCTTCGAGCAGAACTGCCGTTGGATGTCCAAGGTACTGCCCTGCTTCTCGATCGATTGTAATGACTCCAGCGACATCATCGGTGAGGTCGATAATCGGAATCGTATAACCAGAACTCTGTGGTTTTTCGTCGGCGAGATCGATCGTCGGAACGATCACTAGTAGTGAAAATAAAACAACACTCAGCATGCGGCTAATTTCCTTCCGCAGAAAAGACGGAACGCATTGCGCCATAACTGATGGCAAGAACAAGACCAACAACGATCGCTGTCTGTCCTGCTTCGGTCGTTCCTGCATCACTCGAGGCCAGACCGAGACCATGGCTGAGTGCTCCACCCAGCAAGATACCGGCCACGGCCATCGCAGCATCACCATTACCCTCACCGGTCATCACCAGTTGTCGCACCGGACAACCGCCGGCCAGACAACCACACAAGCCAACCAGTGCTAATGCCAGCGCCGACCAGAGATGGTCGCCATGAGCCGCTGGCTGACCTTCGATCCCGGGCGACGTTGTTCCGGTGGAAAAAACTACCGCTGCGTAACCGATCATCATCGCCAACGCCGCCAAAATCATCCGATGATCCTTCTGGAACACCTGCCGGGCAGCAGTCACGGCACAAAAACGGGTCATCGAAAGCAACCCGCCAGCACCCAGCGCTACCAGCAACGAGACCCACCAGGGTGCATGTGGCGGTGGAGCCGCACCAGCGACCCCCGCACCAGCGGCCCCCGGACCAGCGAGCTGATCGAGATACCAGAGAGCAAAGGCGAGAAAGAGTAGCACCGGCCCCAGCAAACCGACCGCAACAGGCGCCACCTGGGTCTTTCCAACGTTGTATCCACGCTTCTCGAAAAACAAGCCGGCTCCGACTCCGACAATGAACCCCGGCAATGCGATCCATGCCGTGGCGTCAAGGCCGCCTAATCTCTGCAACATACGGAACGGACAGCCGAGAAAAACGAGACTTCCGATACCCATCCAGAGACCAAAGAAGAAACGAGTCGCCGCATGACTTCCGGAACGCGCTTGCCACTTTCCGCGCAACAGCAGCCACAACATTGCACCAAAAACAACCCCGACAACTTCCGGGCGTAAATAATGCAACTTCTCTGGATTTCCGAAGAGTCGTAAAGCACCGGCGCTATCACGCAGAAAACAGGCACCACAGATGCCCATGTTTCCCGGGTTGCCTAGATAAACCAGGGAACCACAACCGATCCCGACCAGGAGCATCGCAAGAAGACCGTTTCTCGTCCGACCAGAATCAATTTCGCCCCGCAACATCGTTGCCCCCTTTTCTTCCGCAAGAGCTTACTACAACCGGCAGTCGACTCTACTCCTGATCGATCGGCGATTAACGGCCAAAGATGACCTCAAAAACCAACTCGACAGAGATGTCGCTGTCATGAATCGATTTCTCTGGGTAAAAAACTCGCGGAGAAATCTCTCCAAAGAGCCAGTCCTCATGAAGAAGTCGCCGAAGACCAAATCCCCATCCGACTCCAGTTCGGGCCGGTTCGTTGCCCAGGACCCCCTTCATATCGCCAGAAACTCTCAGAATCGTTCGATCATCCATGGGGAAAAAGTAACTGGTGGTGAACAAAACCTCAAAATCCTGCTCTTCAAACCACACACCTTCCAGCCCGAAACGAAGTAACCGCTCGTCCACCGATCTTTCAAAACGGAACTGGGTTCGCTCGCCATAACCGATCTCTCCCCGATAC
>JBBWWC010000246.1:0-6797 GCA_050256555.1 Planctomycetota bacterium
ACCACGATCAAGGGCTTTCCCAGTGCGATGGCAATTCCCGCATCCATTGCAGCATTCCATTGCCGATACTTTTCACCAAATTGCGCAACCACAGCATCAGAGCGTTGCATCAAAATTCGCGTCCGGAGGTTGTTCACCTGGGACGCCAGCTCATCTCTCCAGCGAGCGCTCTCCTGTTGACCAAGGATCTGCTCTCCGATTCCATCGGAAAGATCATGCTCATCCTGAGGCCCGACAAAATCAACGTGAATGCCACGATCTTCGGCTTGCTGTTTGAGGCGTCCGCGCCAGTCATCATGAATCTGGCCTGCCAGGTAAACCGTCAATTTCATCGAATCGCCTCCTCCTATTTTCAAATCCTTTATCTGATCAGCGTCGATGGAATAAAATCCACTCGGCAAGCATCAAGAGCAAAGCTCCCACCAGAAACCAGCGCCACAATTGCCGACGCGCGGAACCCCACATTTGATCTGCTTGTTCCACCCCTGCTCCTGAAATCTCGATCGCTGGCCGCGGCTCGATAGAACTTTCGAAAGGTGACAGTAAATTGATCGGAATCCATCGCTCTTGCCACACCTCATCCTGCGAACGCCACTTCAATCGATGAACACCAAGTTCATCACCAGCCTTGATCCGCACGATCCCGCCGGCCAGAACAGGAACCTTCTGCTCTATTTCCTCGGTCGGATTGACCAGTATCGCTTCGGAAACTCCGGCGCCGACTGCCACCTCAATGAAATCGCCACTGCGAAGACCACTTTCGATTCCGGAATCAATCCGAGCGAGATCTCGCAGTGCACCATCGACGAAGAAGGGAAAAGATGGCGTTAGCGGCCAGGGAGAATCGAGCACATCGAAAGCGACAACAATACCGCGAACTCCCTCGCCAGAAACACGCGCTATCAATGCTCCTTCGCGACATTCCACCATCGGAGAAGTCCCCGACATGAGCGGTAAAGGATTGGTTTTGATGATTGTGCCGTCGATGGAACCCAGTTCGCTGTATCGCAACACTGGATCATCTCGTCGCCATGATACCAGTGCTGGTTGTTCGACAACCGGGGCGTCGTCAGGCCAGAACTCAATCGGACGGGCTCCAATAACAAGATGTCCTGGACCGATTGGTAATTTTTCAGGGACCACCCGATCCCATACAATTACATCGAATTCTTCTCCAGCCGTATCGGGATCGACTTCCTCGACATCGACAATATTCGTTACATCGATGGAAGGTAAAACTGCCAGCGCATCATCCAGAAGCACGTTCGCAGCTCCAACCCGAGCCACTCGAATCGATCGAGGGTTCGAGGCGATCAGCCAGGCACGGTCATCGAGTGACAGTGCATCGCCGCCATCTGGTTTCCAGTGCGCTGACAAACGATGGTTTCCTCCACCCTCCAGGGCAAAAGAACGGGTCCAGCGCTCCCCTCCTTCGAGAGTTCGTCGCTGGCTGGACTGAACCGTTTCCTCATCGAGAAGGAGCTCGAGGGTTCCAGCAATCGGTTCGTCGCCGCTATTTCGAACTTCTACCACCACACGAAGATCTCCCTCGTCCGTAAATTCTCGGCGAGCAGCCAGCGCTACGATTCCTGAGTTGGACGATTCCTCCCCGACCGACTTCACGATGACAGGGACCGGAATCGGATCACCATCCCATTTCGGAACCGCACCGTCTGTGACGATAAAAATACGCGCATCGATCTGGGCGGCATTGACCTCTTCATCGCCAATCGCCACATCCTCGGCAGAATTGGCCGGTACCACTGCGTCTTGCTGAGCGATAGAAAGAGCCAATTCCAAGGCCGATGGAAAATCCGTCAGGCCTGAACTGGGCTGCTGGCGCACGATCGCATCCGTAACAATTTGTAAATCAGAGGTGACCGGCGTTAACGTTTCAGCTCGGGTCGAAAACCGGATCAATATAGCTCTTTCGCCAGAGATATCTTCGACGATCTCCAGTGCCTTCTCCCGAGCCTCATCGAATCGTTGGCTTCCATCACTTTCGCGACTGTTCATGCTCGCTGAAGTATCGATAAGAATCAGATTCAATCTCGAAAAGTAATGCCGCGAACCAAACTCCGGTCGAGCCAATGCAATCACAGCCAGAATGATGGTCAGAATTTGTAATAGCAGCACCAGGTTTCGAATCAACTTCTGAAAAGGCGAGCGAACCCGCTCATCTTGCAACGCACGAATCCAGAGCACTGTACTGGCCACCACTGTCTCGGTACGACGGATCTTGAGGAACCACAGCAGTAGTACCGCAGGCACCAACAACAGCCACCAGAACATATTCACATCAATCCAGGTCATCCGAGCAGCCTCCGTTGCCGCAACATCTCCAGAACCACCTGGTCAAAAGGAACTGCTGTCGAAACCTCTACCGGTTGAATTCGATAGCGGCCGCAGATCGTCCTCACGTCCTCACGAAAACTGGCCAGAACCGCTCGATATGCCTCAAGAACTTTGGAGCTAAAACTGACATCGACGTGAGTTCTGTTCTCAATATCGCTCAACCGAAGATCACCCTCGAACTGTGGATCGGTTTCGGTTTGTGAAAGAAGATGAATCAGCCAACTCTCGCCATGATTACCGGCGATCTGGCGCAAGGCTTCATCGATCCCTTTCGGATCCATGAGGTCTGAAATGAGAACCTGTAATGCTCGCGGTGGTGCATTCGCTGCGTGAGCCCGCAAAGAAGGTAACAGCGCTGTCGTATTTACCGATTCGAGTTGTTCCAATTGTCGAACCATCTGCAATATCGATCGTGTACCACGAAAAGATCCGCTGACCGGGTGCAATTCATTATCGAAAATTCTCAGATGAACTCGATCTCCCGAGGCCAGCGCTATCGCACCGATGGCTGCCGTGACCTGACGAGCATGTCGCCACTTGTTTGGTTCGCCGCAACCCATCGATCTGGATGCATCGAGAAGCAAAACGACATTTCGTTCTTCTTCTTCTTCAAAAAGTTTGATGAAAAGTTTTTCCAGTCGCCCATAGATGTTCCAGTCGAGATGACGGAGATCATCGCCAGGAACATAATCTCGATGGTCGGCAAACTCGGTCGACATTCCCCTACGACGAGATCTCTTCTCGCCTCGCAGCTTGCCTCGAACCACTGATCGAGAAATCAAAGCCAGACGGCTACAACGCGCCAGAAAATCCTCATCGAGCAGAGGTTTGCCGACATCGTCGGGCTCGTTCATGCGCTGGCCGTATCATCCTCGATGACCTCGGGAACTCCCTCAATCACCGCATTGACGATTTGTTCCGAGGTAATGCCTTCCGCCTCGCCCTCGAATCCGAGCAATACCCGGTGTCGCAAGGCTGCCGGAGCAGTGAGTCGGATATCTTCAAAAGAGACATGGACTCGATTATTGAGAACCGCTCTGACCTTGGCCCCCAGTAACAACGCCTGGACACCCCGTGGACTGGCGCCGTAACGAACCCAGCGTGTCACCATCTCTGGAGCTTCTTTTGCATCGGGATGGGTCGCTAGTAGCATCCGAACCGCATAATCCTGCACATGGGAAGCGGCCTCCACTTCAAGGATACGTTTCCTGTGCTTCAGAATCGCATCTCCGCCGAGTACTGGCGACACTTCTATCGATTGTGATCCAGTGGTTCGCTCCAGCACCTCTGTCAATTCTGCACGATCAGGAAATGGAACATGGACCTTGAAAAGAAAACGATCCAGTTGCGCTTCCGGAAGCGGATAGGTTCCATCCATCTCGAGAGGGTTCTGGGTCGCCAGCACCATGAAGGGTTTCTCGAGAACGTGAGTATCTCCTGAAACCGTGACCTCCCCCTCCTGCATCGCTTCCAGCAGCGCCGATTGCGTCTTGGGGGTAGCGCGGTTGACCTCATCAGCCAGGACAACTCTGGCAAAAATCGGCCCCTTCTCGAATTTGAAACCTTTCTGTCCCCTGTCATCTTCCGAGACGATACGTGTCCCGGTGATATCTGCAGGCATCAGATCGGGAGTGAACTGAATACGAGAATAATCAAGATCGAGACAGTCACTGAGAGTTCTTACCAGCAAAGTTTTGCCGAGGCCGGGAACGCCTTCGAGCAGAACATGTCCCCCGGCAAAAAGAGCGATCAGGACCGTTTCCACCACTTCGTCCTGGCCAACCAAGATTTTCCCCACCTCTTTGCGAACGCGTGAGAAATCGTCTCTGAGACTGGCTAGATCCTGTTCCAGGTCGGGCATTCGCCCCTCCTCCCGTGTCACTCCATCGTCACCGAAGAGACCGCTCCGGGCAAGTGGACCTTGCTCGCAAGCCATCTGTCAGCATGAAAAAACCAGATAAAGCCATCGAGTTGGCGGAAGAATGCCACTTCTGTCCCACTCTTCCAGCTCTCCGTGATACACTGTGCGGCTGTCAAAATCTTGTGAGGAGACCAGAAGATGATCCGAATCACCACCATCCTGACTTTTACCGTGTTTTCGATGATGACCAGCCTGATTTTCAGTGGCTGCGGTTCTGCCCCCGAACGAGAAACAACGGTCCAGAACACCTACGGTAGAACTCCACTCAAGGCACAACCATTGCAACTCTCTGCCGGTGTCGCTCCGGCGATTAGCCAGGGTTCGCAGAACCAATCCGAAACCGACAATCTGGCCATTCCTGAGCCCGTCGTGGCCAGGGTCATCGAGGAAATCGCAGCGAAAAAAGCTGCGGATCCCATCGCTGAGAAACAGCCAGAGGTGCTGACAGAACCCATCATCACTGAACCCATCATCAATGTGGCCATCGATGAAAAGCCCGACCCGGTCGACGAGATTCAGCCGACAGAGGTGACAGCTACCGAAGTCATCAGCGCAGAAGTCATCAACGCAGTGGCCAGGCCGACAGAGGTGACAGCTGCCGAAATCATCGCCGAGAAAGAAACTCAGATCTCTGAAAAACTCGATCCGCGAAACGTCGATACTCTGATTCTGATGACCGGACCAGGAAAACTCATCATCGAGCAAGATACCGCCGCAACTGACTTCACTTTCTCAGCCGAGGTCATCAGCCGCGGACAAACTCTCGATCGAGCCCGAAGTCTTGCGACAGGAGCCGATATCGTCATCGATCAAACGGCACCCGGCCGGCCACGAGTTCGTATCGTTGAGCCACGCCTCGAAAACGGTGAAGAGTGCCAGATCGATCTGACGGTGAAAATCCCGCTGCTACAGCAAGATCGGTTCGCTCTCGACATCCAGGACAGTCTTGGCGACATTGACATCTCCGGATTTAGCGGTGAACTCTCGATCACTAGCCTACGAGGCGCCCTTGCCATCAGCAGTAGCGGTGGAAGTCTCGACATCTCCAGTGGTAAAGGCCCCTGCGACGTCCGTGGCTTTGCTGGACCGGTCAAGATTCGAGACGGCGAAGGAAACTGCACCCTCAGTGAAATCTCTGGAGATGTCGAGGTCTGGGGACGTGGTGGCTCGCTAGAGGTGCGCTACATCTCCGGTGTCGTGACCGTCATCGATGCTCGCGAAGGAGTCACCGTTCAAAGTATCGAAGGGAATCTGAATCTGTATGGAGTCCCCCTTGGCGATAGCGTCATCGAGGGTGTCTCTGGTTCAGTGGTCTCGAAGACCGGAGCCCCTTAAACGTCGTGTTCATCGAAAACGGACAACAACACCTCCCCTTCGGCTACGAAATGAATGTGCACCCGGCAACAAAGGTGCAAGACCTGCTCACAGCCATCGACAACTATGTCGTGCCGGTGCGAGAGAAGGTCTGTCCTGGTCAACCCTTTGCCATCGCCGCCCATATTGGGCAGAGTCTGGCCGGACAGCTGTCTCGAAAAGGTGTCGCTGAATCGGTCGGCGATCGGCTTCGCGATCTCGATTTACACCTCTACACCGTCAACGCATTTCCATTGAAGGACTTCCACGCCGAACGAGTCAAGGAACAGGTTTACTTGCCTTCCTGGGCTCATGTCGCCCGCGCCACCACGACCTGTCGTATCGCAGATGTGATGGTTCGGATGGCTCCCGATGCCAGACGATTGACCATCTCGACTCTCGGTGGTGGATACCGCTCAGCGGGCGACTCCCCGGCCATCCACGAAAAGATGGCCGATGGATACCTGAAAGTGGTCGCCCATCTGGCACGCATCGAGCAGCAGACCGGCATCTTCATCGCTCTCAACGCCGAGCCAGAACCGGACACCACTTTTGAGCGTGCTGAAGATGTCATCACATTCTGGAAAACTTACATGCAGCCACGGCTGCCCGATCTGGCTCGCATACTGCAATGTCATAAATCTCGCGCCGAAGGGCTGATGCGTCGCCACTGGACAGTCAATCTCGATGCCTGTCACTCGGCAGTACTGTATCGTTCACCGGTCGAGGATTGGCGGCGACTCGACAAGGCCGGAATCCTGGTCGGCAAGGCGCATATCACCAGCGCCATCGCTCTGGCCAATCCGAGTCGTTCCCCGGCCGCTTACCAGGAACTTCTCCAGCACATCGAACCACGCTATCTCCATCAGAGTGCCATGAAGATGAAAGATGGATCCATCGTTCGCCTCGCCGATCTCTCTGAGATTGAGCAGCAAGACCTGTCCGCCATCAGCGAGATCCGGACCCATTTTCACGTGCCGCTGTCAAAGGCCCAACACGGTAAATTGTCTACCACCAGGGATGAGGCCAAGGCTCTTCTTACGGAAGCACTGCGACGCAAAGAACTGGCTCCACACATCGCCATCGAGACTTACACCTGGCCGGTGCTGGCGCGCAATGTCAAAAAGTCAGAACAACAAAAGCACCTCATCGATGGCATCGCCGCCGA
>JBBWWC010000247.1:0-7506 GCA_050256555.1 Planctomycetota bacterium
CAAGAACCCCTGAAAACTAGGCACTGTGGGAAAGTCTAAGTAAGAGATATGATGGATTGATGTAAGTAGATCGATCGACGCCAAATTTCAGAATCCACGCTGGGGGGTTACTACTTTCCTGCACAAGGAGGTTCGCGATGAAACTTTCCTTCTTCATCTGTGTGAGCTTACTTCTCACCACAACCTCCATGGCTCAGCTTCCCCCGCAACCACCAGCAGGGGCTGACGTACTTCTGGAACTGGGGACCATTCAATACGATCCCGCCACCGGTGATGGGTCCGTGTCGATGATGATGACGAGTACAGTTCCCATCGCCGGCTTCCAGTTCAATCTAGTATTCGAGCCTGCTGCGGTACAACTGGTTTCGGTCGCAGGCGGATTGGCAGAAGATTTCGGTTATCAGGTCCAAGCAGGAGCCAGCTCCGGAGTTGTACTTGGCTTCTCTCTCACCCTGGTAGAGATTCCTCCGACCATCGTTCCTGGTGAACTGACGATGGTCTCCTTCAACTGCAGCGCATGTCCCAACGGAGCTCCCGAGATTTGCATCGAGGGTCAAATTTTCGCAGATATCGCTGCCAATTCGATCCCTTCCGATATCGGGCCATGTAATACAGCTGGAGGAAGTTCTTTGCACCTGCGCGGAGATTGTAATACCGACGCTTCGATCAATCTTGCCGATGCGATCTTCTTGCTCGCTAATCTGTTTTCTGGTGGAACACCCAGTAGTTGTCTCGATGGCTGCGATTCCAACGATGACGGGTCTCTCAACATCGCAGATGCGATTCACTTTCTTGCTTTTCTGTTTTCCGGGGGATCACCACCCACAGCTCCAGGGCCGTTAGCTTGCGGTCCAGATCCGACCGACGACCCGCTCGACTGCCTGGTTCCTGGGCCTTGCCCTTAATCTATCGAGGGCATCACAACGAACGTGGATTGGCTTGATACGCTTCTTCCATACCATCGGCCCAGCGGAAAGTTGGCAATGTAGTCCGATCCATCTCTCTGAGGTGCGGCTCATCGCTTCTACGAGTCGGATGGAGATAACGCCACGATCCATCGCCAAAGACCTCCTCGCATAACGCTGCTGCTGCAGGATCGTATACTTTCAATTCTGAGCGCAAATCAACGTGATTATGCTGATCGTCGTTTTCTCGATTGGTATCGAACCAGCTCTGTACCACCTCTGCCCAGTATTCCATCCGGTTGGTCGATGCATATGCACCCTGCCAGAGCCCCGCATCCATCGCCGATTGATACACTTCCTTTAATCGATCATCAAAAGTGGGATCGACCGTCGAGAGCCCCATCTCATGAATGGCATGAGCAAACTCATGAATGAGGATATTTTCCGTCGAATAAGGATCCCCTTTCATCGCCAACAGATTCTCTTCACCACAGGAAACGGAAGGTCGCGATCGCGTAGCGCCAAGGCCTCGTGCGCGTCGGTCCCAGTATTCGGGAGGACGAAGGTCTGAATGTTCTGGCACATCCGTGGTCCACTCGTCGTAGGCCATCACAGTGAAACGTGTTCGATTATCTGCCATCGCAGTCAAAATTTCTGGGCGATGACCTACCATCTTCAAGATCAAATAACGCGCTTCTGCCAGCGACTCTGGCTGAACTTTCGCACTTGCGACCACAGGGAATCCAAGAACATCAGAATGCTGTTGATAAAAAGGATCGAGATCAAAACTTGATCGCAACTGCTGTGAGACCGGTTGTACCACCTCAGAAACCGAATCGGACCGCACCGCTGCGTTCGAGCAGCCGACCAGAATGAAAATCATGAACCAGGATTTCTTCACCGCGTTTCCTCCGGCTCAGGAAGCACTTCCGCATCAACTTCGCGAATCACTTTTTCGATCCGGTCCAGTTCTGGCAGCTCTTCCTTACGAGAAAGGGATTCGATACTGCGCGCCTTCGGAAGAACACTGCGTTCCCACGAACCGACAGCACTGTTGAAACCTTCGAGCGCTGAATTGAGACCTTTTCCAACCTTTTTGATGTGCCCATGGAAAGTCTTCAACCGGTCATGAAGTTGAGAAGTCTCTTCCCAGATCACCTGGGCATTAGCAGCAAGCTTCTCTTGTTGCCAGTAGATCCCAACCGTCTTGAGCAATGCAATCAAGGTCACAGGTGTCACGATGAGAATCTTCTTTTCGATCGCTTCTTCTTGTAAATCGGGGCGCGCCGCAAAAGCAGCCGCCGCAACACTCTCCACTGGAATGAACATGACCGTGAAATCAACTTCGCCATCTAGCTTGTCGGCATAGTTTTTCTTGGCCAGATCCAACATCGTATTTCGTACAACTTTTCCGTGCTCTGACAGGAATTTCTTTTGCTCGAGCGGATCCTCGGCCGCCATCGCACGCTCATATTCGGCATAGGGAACCTTGGCATCGATGGGAATCCGACCGTGGCCTGGCATCCGAACAATCAAATCCGGACGCGTATCATCATCGCTCTTCTGCTCCTCAAAATCGCAATGCTCGGTCATCCCGGCAGCTTCGACGATATTCCGAAGCGCCATCTCTCCCCACTTACCACGACTCTGACTTGAACCACGTAAAGCCACCGAAAGTGCATGACTGGCGGCCTCGACAGCTTTCGTCTGTACAGACAAATCAACCACCTGCTGCTTCAAGGAACCGAAATCTTTGACCCGTTGCACTTCGATTTCCCGATGCAACTTTTCAAAGCCTGCCATATTTTCCTGAACACCCTTGAATTGCTTTTCAATCTCATCATGCCGCTTGGTCAATTCAGAGGTGTGGTGCTTTTCCGATTTCCCGAGTCGCTCCTCGGCGTGCTTCAAGAACTCGTCTCTATTTTCTTTCAGTTGCTCGGCAGAAAAGACCTTGAGACTATCCTTGAGCGATTCGCGATCGTCCTTCAATTGCTGGAGCTGATCGACCGCCGCATCCCGCTGCGCTTCAGCGCGCGCCAGATCTTCGCGGGTTGTCATCGTTTCTTGCCGTGATTCTTCCAGCGCTCGGGAGTGATCGCTCTGACTTCGCCGTTGAAGAAGAGTTGCCACTACAAACCCGATCAGGAGGGCAATTCCCACGTACCATATGTTTTCCACTGCGGATTCCTCTCTCCAGAAAGTCACTGGAACAAGATGAGCATATCCGCGGAATGTCTCCGGAACCACAGGACTCAGCTGGACTGGCTCAACTGGACTGGCTCAACTGGACTGGCTCAGCTGGACTGGCTCAACTGGACTGAGTCGTGATCACTTCGAGGAAGCCTCGACCCCACTTCTCCAGCTTCTTCTGTCCCACTCCAGAGATCATCGCCAGCTGGCCGAGAGTCTGGGGTTTCATCTGTGACATCTCGACCAGTGTTGAGTCATGGAAAATGGTGTAAGGGGGCACCTCAAGCTCGCGAGAGATCTCGAGCCGATACTGGCGAAGTTTTTCAAACAGACTCGACTGCATCGAATCGAGACCTTCTAGCTTCATCTTCTTCTTCTTCTTGCTACGAGATGCTTTCTTCGTGACAACATCCTTGCGGAAAGAAAACCCCTCTTCTCCTCGAAGAAGATTGCGGCTTTTTTCAGTCACCGCGATACCGCCGTGACCTTCCAGGTCGATCCGGATCATTCCCCGTGACGCCAGTTGACGAAAAATAGAATGCCAACCCGGATCCTCCAGCTCGGTGCCAATTCCATAAACACTCAGTCGGTCATGGCCAAATTTAGTAACCTTGGCATTCGCTTTACCACGAAGAACATCGATGACATGTCCCTTGCCAAATCGATTGCCGGTCTTGACTACGGCAGAAAGAGCTTTCTGAGCCACGATCACGCCGTCCATCACCTCCGGTGATTTCGTACAGTTGTCACACTTCTCGCCATCGGCGGAACAATCATTGACGGCTCCTTCACCAAAAAATCGTAACAAGGCTGATCGACGACAGCTGGCCAGCTCACAATAAGCCAGCATCGCATCGATCTGATGATGACTGATACGACGTTGAGTCGGATCGAGTTCGGATTCGGCCAATCTTCTCTGGGCCAGAACCACATCACTCCAGCCATAACAAAGCCATGCTTCTGCTGGAAGACCATCGCGACCAGCACGACCAGACTCCTGGCTGTAATGTTGCGGACTCGGAGGCATATCAAGGTGTGCCACGAAACGGACATTCGGCTTGTCGATTCCCATGCCAAAGGCCACGGTCGCAACTACCACGATCCCTTCCTCACGCAAAAACAGCTGTTGATTCAATGAACGTTGCTGAGAAGCCATTCCTGCATGATAGGGAACCGCCCGGATGCCTTCCTCACGAAGCCACTCGGCGGTGTCATCGACCTTTTTCCTGCTCGAACAGTAAACAATGCCGGCTTCTCCGGCATGGCGATCACGGATCATCCGTAACAGTTGACGCCTCGGCTGATCCTTCGGCTCCACTGTGTAGCGCAGATTGGGACGATTAAAGGAGGAGATGAATAGATCATCTTCGGTGAAGCCCAAACCGCTGAGGATATCTTTTCGCGTCGGAGCGTCGGCTGTGGCAGTCAATGCAATGACAGGAACCTCAGGGAATCGCTTACGCAGGATTCCTAACTTTTGATACTCCGGGCGAAAGTCATGTCCCCATTGACTGATACAGTGAGCTTCATCGATGGCAAATAATGCCGGTGAAAAAGCATCTAGCTCGTCAAGAAATCCATCGAGTAACAATCGCTCTGGCGCCACGTAAAGCAACTGGATCTTACCCGATCGCAGTTGCTCCCAAACTTCTCTTCGCTTTGACACTGCCAACGAAGAGTTCAGTGCTGCGGCACCAACCCCAGCCTGCAAGAGCGCATCAACCTGGTCTTGCATCAAGGCAATCAGCGGCGAGATAACAATCGTAAGACCATCGCACAAGAGAGCCGGGATCTGATAACAGAGAGATTTACCGCCACCGGTCGGCATCAAAACGAGAGCATTATCCCCCGTGACCACGCGCTCGATGATCTCTTCCTGGGTGCCCCGGAAACTCTCGTATCCGAAAACTCCTCGAAGGATTTCGAGAGCTCGAATACGAACCGGATCTCCTTCGCGTACAACCAAGATCTACCCCCCTCAGAGTGACCACTTCCCGTAAACATGCCGGCATGAATTACAAGACGAGGTTCTGCCGCACACTTCCACACAGTTCGTTCTTCCACGCAGTTCTATCGAGTGGGGATATCCGACGACCTCCCTCCGATCAAGAACTCAATTGATGATCTCCCTGGCATCGTAACAAGGAGTCAACGGAGGAACATATTTCTGGAAAGAAGACCGTTTCGATCGAAACAGAGCTAGAGGCAGCCGTCCTGAGTCGTTTCGCACGAAATCGAATCAGTGGTCGGATCTGAACCGCAATCGAAGGGTTCCGGTGGTAACGAGCCCGATTGAAACAGATAACTGAGAAGCGCAACCACATCGGAGATATCGGTGGACCCATCATCATTGCAATCGAGGGTATCAAGACAGCCAGGAGCCGCTCCACCGCCGAAGAGATAAACAAGTCCTGCAACTCCATCAGCGATATTTCGATCCCCATCTGCATTGATGTCGCAGCGATGAAAATTCTGGGCAGGAGTGCCGATGATGTAGGAACGAGGAGGAGTGGTTGCTGAATTGCCGGCGAAATCGACCGCCGTGATGCGGTATTCGATGGTCGTAGGCCCCCCGGGATCGGGAATCACACCACGGTACAACTCGTGACCAGACCATCTCATCGGAACTGACTGAAAGGGGCCGCCGTCGGACCACTCAAGAGAGATCGACTGATAGAAAGCACCATGATCCGAACTCATGTTGTCACTGATTGTCGCGCGAACCCGACGAGGGCCAGCTCCCACATCCACATCATCGAGTTCTTCCCAGCGACCGATGATCGGAGCGCGGTTATCGGCAGAACCCTGATTCAGGTACAGTCGATTGCGAAAAGCACCGCTTTCACCCTGGGCGGTAACCATATCGAGATCTCCGTCGCCATCCAGATCCCCCAGCTCAACGTCGAGAGAGCTATCCGAAACGGAACTGATGACGCCAGACACCAACGTCATCAATCCTGAGCCATTATTGCGTAGCATTCTTTCCGGACCGCCGATGGCGCAGACCGTCACATCCAGATCGCCATCGTTATCGTAATCGAGAAATTTACTGTCGTTATCATCGATATTCGGATTCGAAGCATTGGGCAACAAAGTGCTCGTTACATTTGTGAAGGAAGCGTTCCCGTCATTCTGAAAAATCGCCTCGCGAGAACCGATTCCCGAGTTGGCACCAAAAACATCGAGATCCCCATCATTATCAAGATCTCCAAGATCAAAAGAATATGTGTTGGAATCGGCAGGAAGGTTGCCTGCTGTCGCATCGATGAAAGCTCCACCGTTGTTGATGTATAACTTCGAGTTTCCAGCCCGATGGCCTTCGATCATATCCAGATCAAGATCCCCATCGAGATCACCGAAAATGCAATCCATCGGTTCTGAAACCAATTGCTGAGGTAATCGTTGCGCAGTGGCATCTCCATAAAACCCCGAGCCATTATTCAGCCAAAGCTGAGCCTGACCGGAACCAAATCTCGACGCACCACCGCGGGTGTACCAGAGATCAAGATCGCCATCGTCATCGATGTCCCCAAAAGCGCAATGCGAGCTCGACATCGGAAACTGAGGGATTCTGGTGGCCGATTCATCGGTAAAGAAACCGGACCCATCATTAATAAGTAGCTTCTGCGTTGAAAGAAAATCGTTGGCCACGGCCAGGTCAAGATCGCCATCATTATCGACGTCACCAAACTCCACGTCTCGACCGTAACCAATCAAGTTACCGAGCCGAGCGGCTGATTCATCGGTAAAGACTGCAGATCCGTTGTTGATGTAGAGACGAACTCGTTCTTGTAAGCTGGCAGAAGAAAACCCTCGACCATTGGCAAAACAAAGATCGAGATCTCCATCGCCGTCGACATCGGCAATCGCAACCTGACTCGAATACTCGTTAAAAACAGGTAAGCGACCAGTGCTCGATTCCACAAACTGCTGGGCCGATAGATCAGGAACCGACAGCAAGCCCAGAAACAGTCCACCGCAAATCAAGAAATGGTTGAAGAAGCCACGTATCTGGCTGATTTGACCGAATATCATCGATATTCCTCCTCGATAGCCCGGAAACTGATAATCAAGCTCAATAGCCATCATACCCCTCCTTTGAAACGGATCGAATAAAACCATCGGAATCCGGTTCACTTGCCGTAGGTGGGTCCGGGGCGTTACTCTCTGTCGCTAAGATACGATTCCCGCTACGACAGATAGCCCCCGTACTCACATCGAGGAGGATCCGATGAGCAAGAAGCAGCACCCCTGGCAAGAATCGATGCCAGCCGATCAATTCGGCCGCATGAAAGACATCCTTTCCGCTCCCAGTCCTGTCGGTTTGGAAGCAGCCATGACTGAAGGTGTTCTCGCTCCGATGTTGGAAGAGTTCATCCCTGATAACTGGAAAATTCATCGCTTCCGT
>JBBWWC010000248.1:0-6693 GCA_050256555.1 Planctomycetota bacterium
GCCAACCCGAAAGGTGCTCCACAGTTGTCCGCATTTGGCGGCCTACTGGGGCTCAGCTTCGTTCTCTTCACCATCCTCGATCCGAGTCATGCCCATGCTCACGCCGATCATTATGAACCGTTGGCACACTTCTTCGAAAACTTCCTGTTTCTTGCGCGAGAAAGTGCTCCCGCTCTTTTAATGGCATACACCGCTGCCGGTTTGATCCATGCGCTATTACCCAAAGGTACCGTTGACTGGTTGGCGCGCGGATCCCATACCAGACAAGCGCTTAAAGGCATGGTATTCGCCATTCCTTTGCCGATCTGTTCCTGTGGGATCTTGCCGCTCTATCAGAGCCTGGTGAACAAGGGAGTCCCTACAGCAGCAGCCGTGACTTTGCTCCTGGCCACACCAGAGCTGGGAATCGATGCCATCTTCCTTTCCTTCCAGCTAGTCGATACGCCTTTTGCCATCGCACGAATTATCACGGCTTCCGTGCTGGCACTGACCGTCGGACTGCTGGCGGTACGTTTCTTCCCACCGTTGACGCAAAAACAGGTGTTGACGGAAGACTCCGCCGAATCCAGATCGCTGCCAGATCGCCTGAAAGAAGGCTTACGAGTCGGTCTCGGAGACCTTGTCGACAACACTGCGCCATGGATCGTTGCCGGGCTGGCATTCGCCGCAGCATTAAAGCCTCTGGTGGAAGACGGGAAGTTCTTCGCCTCGATTCCTGGCGCACTGGAAGTCCCAGCCTTCGCATTACTGGGACTTCCCATCTATGTCTGCGCCAGTGGTGCGACCCCCCTGGCAGCAGTTCTCATCTTCGGTGGTGCTTCGCCAGGAGCGGCCATCGCTTTTCTGCTCACCGGCCCCGCAACCAATGCCACGACTTTTGGCATTCTTGGATCTCCCCATGGTAAGAAAGCGGCGATCCTATTTGCGATTGCGGTCGCCATCGGAGCGATCGGTTGCGGCTATATCGTCAATTTCTTGATCCCGGAAGTAACACCGAATGTGAGTGATCCGCACGCTCTTCACGATCATGGAAGCGAACCTCCGACCCCATGGAGCCAAGCATTCCTTTACCTGGTCGTATTACTCTTTGGTGCCAGCATCTTCCGTAAAGGACCACGTTCTTTCATTTCGCAAATATTTGCACTTCCTGCCGATGATTCCACCACCGTTGACCCTAATCGTGCCGCTGGAGACTCCTGCTGCACAACTGATCCCTCCCCGCCGGATCCAGCACCGGGCAAAACTTGATGCTCCGGTTCCTAAAGACCCGGTCGGGTCTGGTTGTACCACCGAAGGCTTGACGCTAGCATCACATCAGTCGCTGAAGCCTCAGATCTTCAGCAGAAAGGAAATATAGATGCCTTACCCTGAAGAAATGGTCGCACCGATGCGAAGAGAGCTTTCTGACAACGGCGTCACGGAGCTCAAATCCGCTACCGAGGTCGATGACTTTCTCAACCCGGAAGCGGGCTCTGCATTCGTCATCATCAACAGCGTCTGTGGCTGCGCGGCCGGCGGAGCCCGCCCTGGAGCTTTGATGGCGATTCAATCCGAACAACGCCCCGATCGGATCGGTACTGTCTTCGCTGGACAAGACACCGAAGCGACCCAGCGTGCTCGAGAACATTGTAGTCAAGTCCCCCCGAGCAGTCCCTCCATGGCTCTTTTCCAGGGCGGAGAACTGGTCTGGTTCTTGCCTCGGCACATGATTGAAGGCCGCGACCCACAAACCATCGCGCTCGATATCGTCAATGCTTTCGAGGAGCACTGTACACCTTCGGACGCATAGAACGCAGGAGGTCGGACGTGGGTACTTTTCATGATCACATGGGAGAATTACACGGGATCACAGTTGTCGTTTCGCAGCATGATGGTTGTACATGGATTGGCCGCTGTCATAGCGAAGATTCGGTCGAGGTCATTTTACATGATGCCGAACAACACGATCCTTCGCAGAGCGAAGACTCTACAGAGGATTGGTTGATTCGTGCCAGGAAATTCGGTCACTGGCCAAAAATCGCAACGGTTCGCGTGCCACGGCCATTGGTTTCGAATTTGATCCGACTGGCCGAAAGTTAAAAACACAGAAAAAAAACAGAGCCACGGCGGTCAACGACCAACCGTGGCTCTGTTTTTTCTTAGCTTGCTATTCTGGGCTAGCTATTCTTGGCCTGTTTTTCAATCGTCTTGATTCAGTCCTGGAATCGGCGGTGACGTTCCCACCAACAACTCTGTCATCTGGGAAAGATCGAGCAACATAGGCACCGCAGGATCATCACTATTAAGAATCACCTCGGGGATATTCAGATTTGTCACGGCCTGAAGAGCCAACAAAATCCGTCCACCCTCTGAATCAAGCGCGACGTTGCGGAGATCATCACGAAGCGCTTTGGACTGCTCGATTAAAAGCGTACCGTTGGCAATCGAAATATCTCGCTCGGCCTCACCCTCCGCCCGAGTTGTCTTGTCATACAGATCCGCCTCAGCAGCGATGGTGGCGATCATAACCTGATACGATGATTTCTCGGCCTGGATCTTCCGATCCCAATCACGTTCCTTTGACAAAACAGCGGCTGCGATCTTTCGCTTCTGAGTTTGAACCTTTTGATCTTCTTCTGCCTGTTGAGTCAAAGCTTCAGCGAGTTTCGACTGCTGTCGAAGAAGCTGCTTCTGCTGCAACTTTTCTTCGTATTGAGGTAAGAAACGAATTGCACGTATCAAGAGATCTTCCGGTTCCACATGAAACTTGGCCAGCTCCTCGGCCAGCACTAGCTTGGTCAAACGTGATCTTTCGATTCGCTTCTCTGGCAACTGCAAGTCTTCCGAAGTCAGCTTTGCTAGCTCTGCTCGAAGAACATCCAGAACCAATGATCTGACACGGTCGCGATAGGTGGTCCGAAGACCAGCCATGGCAATCTTGTGGGCCTCACCTTCCATGATCCGGTAAGTCAAAGTGGCGTCGATGGTCACGTTGTTATTGTCGGTCGTTCGGATATCGAGCGGAGGTTGCCAGTCTTCGATACCACGAACGGAACGATTCTGATTAAGACGCGTTCCACCAGTAAAATGCAGGAAATGCGTCTGTCGCGGGAACTGACTCCAGCGATGATAGCCGGGAAGAGCCAACACTAATCCAGTCGGGTAGTCCTGCGTAACAATCCCTTTGTCAGGTCCCAAAACGACCTGCTTCACACCTATCGAAGCCGGAGGAATCCGGTCAAACAGCAGTGCCGTAGCCACGATGACCAGCAGGATTAAAATAAAGAATCCAATCAAATATTTCATCGATTGCCTCCATTCCGGTCAAGATTTGCAGCAGGAACAAGATCCGGATGCGTGCTACCAATGTGTTCGATTCTCACAGGAGTCGGATCACGCCGATAAGGAACCACCCTAAAATTCACTGCTGCGAGTTTCTCTGCCAGCTTTTCTCGAACCAAGATGGAACCTCGAGTCTCAAGGGCCTCAACCCGGGCAGTGAGGCCTTCCGCTTCCTTACGTGCACTGACTTCCATAGCGCGTGCCTGTTGCAGCTGCTTAGCTTCTTGTGCCAAACCCGCATTGACCTCCGTAATCTTGAAAGCGTCAGCCGACTTCTCGACCTGGATGCGGTCCTTTTCAGCGATGATCTTATCCGCTTTAAGGATGCCCAACGTCAACTCGAACTCGGAAGCTTTGGTACGCTCAGCTTCGGCCATCAACTGGATCTCTTCCTGAGTCAGCTTTGTTTGTTCGATACGAAGTCGTTCCACTTCCTGATTCGCATTCTTTCGGTCCTCGATCGCCTGCTCCACTGCATCGTCAAAACTCGGCTTGGGCGTGATGATCTGTATGATTTCAATGCCGTGGGGTTCGAGAAGCTTATTCAATTTAAGCTTCGAATTGACCGTTGCGGTTGAATAGTTGCTTGGGTCAGCAATCTCATTCGAGGCGTAACTTCCAAACTCATCGCGAAGAACCGATCGCGCAAAAGCACGAACCCAGTTCCTTTTGAACGATTCTGACGGGCCACTATTCTGAAGTACAACAGCCGCCTTGGAAGGGATCAACTGGTACTGAATCGTCATCGATGAGAATCGAAAAGACGACCCATCCTTGGCACGAACCGACAGCTCCCGGACATGATTTGTAGAAAGATCTTGGCGACCTTCCATCACAAACTCATTGGGAGATTTATCGAGAATAAAAGCCTCATTGAACCACGGAATGAAGATAATCACTCCCGGAGTCGTAATGATCTCTTCGTCGCCCGTCATGTAATTGACAACCACCGCAACTTCAGTATCGGCGATGTCAACGATGCCTCCCTGACCGCTAATAAAAAGAAAGATTAGCGCGCCAAAAAAAGCCAGCAACACGAGCGCAAGCAACAAACCCTTCGGAGGCTTGAACTCTCCAGCCCCACCACGGCCTCCGGACCGTTTCCCCGGCGGAGGCGGCCATCCCTCTGGAATCTTTTTATCATCGGCTGACAACGAAGCTCTCCTTCCCCTGGGCTTTCCGCCCTCCCTGTGATTCTCGCCTCAGGCGTAGAAAATCAGGTGCCAGCATAGGAGGCAAAATCATCCTTCACAAGGAAAGCACACTAGTGGAGAATCGACTTTCCCAGAGCGCTGGCAATAATCCCGACTCCAACCTCTGCAGTTCGATTTCCCTCATCGAGTACCGGATTGACCTCAACCAGCTCCAAAGAACGGATCGCCTTCGTTTCAGCCACCATCTCCATGGCAAGATGGGCTTCGCGGTAAGTCAAACCGCCAGGACGTGCCGTTCCTGTTCCAGGAGCAAATCGTGGGTCGATCACATCGATGTCGAAACTGACATGCAGATGATCACAATCTTCCAGCACTGTCTCAATCGCCTCCGCCACAACTTCTGCCAGGCCTCTACGATCGATGTCCTCCATCGAATAGGCACTGATCTCTGATTCATGAATCCGTCGTTTTTCATCCGGATCCAGATCGCGTAGCCCGAGCTGGACAACCCGCCGAGAGCTGATCTTGGCCCCAGCAAAACCGATCCCGGTCAAGGAGTCGGGACCTTTTCCGAGCATGCATGCCAGTGGCATTCCATGGATATTGCCGGTGGGAGAAGTACCAGGTGTGTTCAAATCGGCATGAGCATCGAACCACAACACCCCGACACGTGGTGGCTCTTCAGCACCTGGCTCGTGGAGATGATTCGCCACTCCGGAAATGGTGCCGATTGCGACTGAATGATCACCACCGAGAACCAGCGGGATACAACCTCTTGAAAGCGCATCCGAAACACGCTCTGAAAGTCGCTCGCAGGCTGTTTCCACCACATCCAGATACCTATGTGAAGAATCACCAGGATCCCGCGTCTCCGGAATCGGGATCTCGATATCGCCACTATCATGGGAAGAGATCTCGGCTCGCCGCAGTGAATCCTGCAGACCAGCAATCCTTAACGCAGAGGGCCCCATCGAAACTCCACGCCGTCCCGCCCCATGATCAAGGGGAACACCGATGATCTCTACTGCGGGTCGCTCTTCACTCATTGCGAATCTCCATCTTCTTCAGCACTGGATTTCTCCAGCCCCTTCTTCAGCGCTTCCAGACGATTCGCCATCAAATCGATGCGATTCTTCAGATCCGGACGAGCGCCAAATGCCTTGCGGTAAGTAGAGAGCGCCAGAAGGGCAACTTCGGTGTCCTGATCCGCTAGCGCCCCTTCAAAAACTAAACGCCAGTAATCAGAGAAAATGCCCTGGCGAGGATCACTGAGAGTAATTCCGTCGCGATAAAGCCCCAACATCTGCGCTGCGGCCTTCTTGAACTCAAGATTCCGAGCGACCTTGTCATCCTTGGCAATTCCGCGAATCTTCGTCACATATCCTTTGAGGACGGTTGTGATCGGTTGTACCCCACGCCAGTTATCAAACCTCTTCCGGACGCTATCGGGAATCTGGGCATCCTCCAGGGCTCGATCCAATTCTGCCAGTGACGTCGGTTTGATCTCAAGAATCGACTCCAGTATCTGAACCGTGACCTTCGCCGAGTCGGATCCTTCTTTCGCCAATTTACGGGCGTCGAGCAATTCCTGGGCTAACTCAAGAGAGCTTCTCAGTCGATTCTCGCTGGTCGGTCGAAATGGCCCTTGTGTATCGTTTTTGATGATCACCTTGCCATCGAGATCCATGATGACGCAGGTCGGATAAGACCGAGCTCCAATCGCTCGTAAAAGCGTTTGATCCGGCTTGTCCGGTAGTTTGGCGCTGATATTGACGTACGGAACAAACTGACTCGTCGCGCTCTTCCACCAATCTGACTGGAGAGGTCCCCCCTCCAGAACATTACAAGGCGGTCATGGTGCATAAGACCGAGTAAAGTAGGCCACGATGGGACGATTGTCCCGACGTGCCCGCTCCTTGGCGGAATCGAGACTTCGCTCCCACGAAACAAACTTCAGAAACGAAGATTGCTGCTTCTTGTTCCAGCGTTTCTCCAGTTCGACACTGTCGACCTGTGCGATGGAAAAGGTCGGAAATAGCAGGACCAAGAGTAGACTTGAACAGCTCAGGTACCGAAACATGTCGATCTGCCCTCCAGCTCGAACGAAATTTCACAAATCACGCAATTCACCGCAAAATCATATCATCTGCTCGATCGACCATGGCATCGATGGTCAGTGATCACAGGATAGCATACCTTCCGCTTCAACCCTCCCTCG
>JBBWWC010000249.1:0-2016 GCA_050256555.1 Planctomycetota bacterium
ACAACGTTTCTTCTTTTGATATTTGTATATTTTTTGCATGCGATAGAAGAGTGTGACGTTGTTCCTGCGAAGCCCAGGCCAGTGCACGACATCTTTGTAATGTAGTGACCAGAGACTCCTGGAATTGGCCTGAGTTGTTACCAAGTTGGTCCACGGGCAGCCCCTCCAGCGGGCGATACTACAGCCTTTTGGATAAAAGGCTTTTAGCTTTGCGTAATACATCTAGCAACGAAGAATTATTTGGCCGTAGCTTTTGCCCTGGAGCTACCGGGTTTGAGTTTCCTCATCAGCCACATCAGTGGATCGTAGAAGCGATCGACGACCCTTTCTTTCATCGGGATGATGGCGTTATCGGTGATGCCGATGTGTTCGGGGCAGACCTCGGTACAGCAGCGAGTGATGTTACACAAACCTGAACCATGCTCGTCGCGGATCTCCTGGATGCGATCGACTTCATCGAGCGGATGCATCTCAAGACTGGCGAGTCGGGTCATGAAACGTGGCCCGGCAAAGTTTTGCTCGGTTTCTCGGTCGCGGAGAATGTGGCAGACGTCCTGGCACAGGAAGCATTCGATGCACTTGCGGAACTCCTGCACCCGGTCGACGTCTTCTTGCATCATGCGATGTTCGCCATCGGGATCGCGCGGTCTCGGGGTGAACGGTTTGATCATCTTGTTCTGCTGGTAGTTCCAGGACACATCGCTGGTCAAATCACGGATCACCGGGAAGGTCTTCAGCGGCTGAACCGTGATCGTTTCATCCGGTGCAAAGGTGTTCATGCGAGTCATGCAGGAGAGGCCCGGCTTGCCATTGATCTCCATGCTGCAGGAGCCGCACTTGCCGGCCTTGCAGTTCCAGCGACAGGCCAGATCCGGTGCATGTTGCTTCTGGATCTCATGGATGCAGTCGAGCACGACCATCCCTGGTTGTACGTCGATGGTGTAGTCGATGAAGTGACCACCATCTTCCTGGTTACCGCGCCAGACACGGAAGGTTCTCTCAGGCACGATGACCCTCCAGATCTTCCAGGGTGGAGTTGGCGATGGCTGCGAGCTCTGCCGGTGGTTCCGGCCTCGGTTCTTTACGAGCCTCGATCTGACCATCTGGGTTGAGTCGTACGACACTGTTAAAGGTGAGCCCTTCTTCCCGCTCTCCTTCGAAATCGAGACGGGTGTGGGCACCGCGACTTTCTTCTCTCTGTAGAGCACAGCGTGCAGTGGCCTCGGCTGACAGCAACATGTTGCGCAGATCGATGCAGGTGTTCCAGCCCGGGTTGTACTGACTGGTGGCGTGGGCCTTGACCTTGGCGGCACGTTCCTTGAGGACGGCGAGCTTCTCGATTCCCTCTTCCAGTTCGGATCCGTCACGGACGATGCCGACATGTTGTTCCATGGCGGTTTGCAGATCATCGACGACGACGTAAGGGTTTTCGCCATCTTCGCGGTTGAGGAAGTCGATGACCCCGCGCATCTGTTCGTGAACTTGTTCTTGCTGGACTGCAGGTCGGGCTCCAGAAAGGGAGTCGAGGTAGGCCTTGGCTCCGAGACCGGCGCGCGCTCCGAACACGATCAGATCGGACAGGCTGTTACCGCCGAGACGGTTAGCACCATGCAGTCCGGCGGAACATTCTCCGGCGGCAAAGAGCCCCGGGACATTGGTCATCTGACTCTGTCCATCGACGCGGATCCCGCCCATGTAGTAATGAAGGGTCGGTCCCACTTCCATCGCCTCGGCAGTGATGTCGACCTCGGCCAGTTCCTTGAACTGGTGATACATCGACGGCAGCTTTCGTTTGACGAAGTCGCTGTCTCGGTGGCTGATATTGAGATAGGCACCGCCATGTTCTGAACCACGACCGGCTTTGACCTCGCGCATGATGGCCCGGACCACCACGTCACGAGTCAACAGCTCGGGTGGTCGACGTGCCTCACGATCTCCTTCGAGCCAGAGCTGTGCTTCTTCCTCGGTGTCGGCAGTTTCGGAAGCAAATCGTTCCGGGATGTTATCGAACATGAA